>JANPCI010000322.1:0-8643 GCA_031430875.1 Actinomycetes bacterium
CGGGGGCGATGCGGACGGGGCCGCGGCGCTCGGTGACGTCGGCGTACTCGGCCACGATCGCCTTGATCTGGTCGCCTTCGAGTTCGTCGCTCTCGCACAGGCCGTCGGCAATGCGCAGCAGCGCCTCGCGATACTTCGACGTCATCAGTGCGGCGCGATCCGCGCCCTCGGTCATCAAGGCTTCGGCGGCCTCGCGGCTCGACTCGTCCGACAGCACCTTGGCGACCAGGTTGCCCGCCGTGGGGATCCCGGCCGCTTCCAGGCTCAGCAGGCCCGGCCCGTGGCCCAGCTGGCCGACGAGTTGCGATGCGATACTGGTCGCTACAGCGAGGTCGGACGAGATGCCGCTCGATGCCTCGCCGTACTCCTGCAGTTCGGCCGCCCGACCGGCGAGCGCAACGGCGATGAGGTCGCGAGCGTCGCTCGGTGTCTTGAGGAACCGTTCCTCCACGTCACCGTGAGCTACGAGGCCGAGCGCCGAGGAGCGGCGGAGGATCGACGCCATCTTCACGTCGCGGCGAGTGAGCACAGCAGTCAGTGCGTGGCCGGCTTCGTGAATGGCGATGCGGCGACGCTCGTCGGGGTGGTAGCCCATCTCGTGCGCAACACCCACCTCGGTCACGAGCTGCGCTTGCAGTACGTCGGTGACGTTCATCGACGTGCGGCTGTAGCGCAGTGCGATGATCAGCGCCTCGTCGAGGAGCTTCTCGATCTTCACCGGGGTGTAGCCGGCCGAGAGGTCGGCGATCAGCGCGGCCGTGACGGCTTCCTCGTGGTTCTTCTTGTTCAGGTAGTACTGGGCGATCTGGAGGCGGTCGGACCGAGGCGGCAGGTTGAAGCCGATGATGCGATCGAAACGACCAGGCCGAAGCAGTGCTGGATCAAGGTCGGCGGCGCGGTTGGTCGACGCAACGATGAGGATGTTGGCCTCCGTGCGGGTGGGACGGGGACGCCGCTTGTCGGCCGGCAGGAAGCTGTTGAACCAGTCGATGAAGCTGGCCTTGAGCTTCTGGCGGCCGGTCGGGAGATCGAAACTCTGCATCTGCACCAGGAGCTCGTTGACGACTCCGACAATGCCTTCGCGCATCGACCCGCTGTTCA
Source organism: Actinomycetes bacterium (assembly GCA_031430875.1). GTDB lineage: Bacteria > Actinomycetota > Acidimicrobiia > Acidimicrobiales > Ilumatobacteraceae > Sva-07. The sequence continues at coordinate 1,102 of JANPCI010000322.1, forward strand.
TGCCGCTGCGTGCACCGCCGATGGCATCGAACTCCTCGATGTAGCCGATGGCCCCGCCTTCGTCGCGCGCGGCCTTGCGCAGCGCCTTGAAGAACGAGCGGATCTTCTTGTTCGTCTGGCCGTAGTACATCGACTGGAATTCGCTCGCCGACACGAAGAGGAACGGCACACCGGCCTCGGCCGCCATCGCCTTGGCCAGGTAGGTCTTTCCGGTGCCGGGCGGGCCTTCGAACAACACGCCGCGCCGTGCATTGCCGCCCATCTCGCGTTGGAACGTTTCCGACGCCAGGAACAGGTTCATGCTGTCGATCGCTTCGCGCTTGGTCTGGTCGGCCCCCACCACGTCGTCGAGTCGGATGTTCGAATCGGATGCCCGCAGCAGTGTGTGCGGCGACTTACCGGCCGTGAGGAACGGGATGAAGATGACCGTGCCGAGGATGATGATGAGCCCGAGGGCGATGATGATCTCCGGGTTGCCCATCAGCCAGCCGGGGATGCCGAGCCGGATCGGGTTGTTGTTCACGAGTCGCCACAGCAGGTACGTGAGGACGACACCGAGCATGATCAGCAACTTGCGGAGCCGCTTCTGGCGGGTGCGTTCGCGGTTGGCGTTGGCGTCGATGTCCTTGCCGCTCAACATTTCGCCCGTGCTCAATCGTGCCAGTTCCATGCGATTCCCCTGTCCTGCTGTGACGCCCTGCGAGGCTGCGATCGACGTCTCGGTGTTGCTCACCGAACGTAGCCCAGCAACACCCACAGTGGTCAAGGTGCGCCGGTCAAGGGTTGGTCAAGGGTGCGTCAAGATGGTGTGGGGTCGAATACTGCACGGCGTGCTGCTGCAGGCACCACCCTCACGGTGCCCTGGTCGTCATGGTGTACCTGATGGTGTTCAAGCCCGGGTTCTCGAACACCCGACGGCGACGAGCCCTGACGGTACGCTGGCGCCTGTGGCAGCACCAGATGGTCAGGGTTCGGGGTCAGGTTTCGGGGCGAACTCGTGGCTCGTCGAGGAGATGTACGAGCAGTTCGTTGCTGATCCCGCATCGGTGAGCGAGTCGTGGAAGGAGTTCTTCGCCGACTATCAGTCGCAGGCCCCGAGCGTGGCAGCGGCAGCCGCCACCTCCACGCAGGTGCAAGCAGTCGTCGAGGCCTACCGGGAGCCATCCGATACCGAGGTCCACGCCAAGCCGGCAACCAACGGAACCCCGGCTGTCGCCGTCGCGTCGACACCGGCTGCCGCGCCAGCGCCTCCCGCGACATCGCTCGACGACGATCCCGGCAAGCCGATCCGCGGAGCCGGCGCCGCAAACGCGGCGAACATGGAACGCAGCCTCACCGTGCCGACGGCCACGAGCTTCCGCAACGTGCCCGCCAAGCTGCTCGAGGTCAACCGCAAGGTCGTCAACGGATTCCGCGAGCGCACCGGCCAGACCAAGCTCAGCTTCACGCACCTCATCGGCTTCGCCATCGTGCGCGCCATCTCCGACCAGGTGCCGACGATGAAGAACACCTATGCCGAGGGCGCCGACGGCAAGCCGCGCCTGGTTGTCAACGACCACGTCAACATGGGCCTCGCCGTCGACGTGCAGAAGTCGGATGGCAGCCGAACGCTCGTCGTGCCGGTTCTGCGCAACGCCGACACTCTCGACTTCGCCGGGTTCCTCGCGGCGTACGAGGAGATCATCCGCAAGGTCAAGACGAACAAGCTCACTGTCGACGACTTCATGGGCGCCAATGTCAGCCTCACCAATCCGGGCACCATCGGCACCGTGCAGTCCGTGCCGCGGCTCATGCCCGGCCAGGCAGTGATCGTCGGTGTCGGCAGCATCGACTATCCGGCCGAGTTCGAAGGCGCCGATCGCTCGAACCTCAGCTCGCTCGGCGTGAGCAAGGTCGTCACGATCACGAGCACCTACGACCACCGGATCATCCAGGGCGCCGAGTCGGGGATGTTTCTCAAGCACGTCCATGAACTGCTCCTCGGCGAGCACGACTTCTACGACGACATCTTCCATTCGCTCGGCATGCCGTACGAGGCGGTCAAGTGGCGGCCCGACACGAACCCGATCGACCGCGAAGACGCCATGCTCGCCAAGCAGATGGCCGTCGCCAAGCTCATCCGTGTGCACCGGGTACGTGGCCACCTCATCGCCGACCTCGATCCGCTGCGTTGGAAAGAACCGGCGACGCCCCGCGAACTCGACCCGGCCACCTACGGCTTGACCATCTGGGACCTCGACCGCGAGTTCCTCACCGACGGTGTCGGTGGCGTGTCGAAGATGCGCCTCGGCGATCTCCTCGGCGTGCTCCGTGACGCGTACTGCCGCACCATCGGTGTCGAGTACATGCACATCCAGGACACCGATGAACAGCAGTGGATCCAGGAGAAGTTCGAGACCGCCCTGGAGCCGACGTCGAAAGCGCAAAAGGACAGGATCCTCGAGCGCTTGAACGCTGCTGAGTCGTTCGAGAAGTTCCTCGCCACGAAATACGTGGGTACGAAACGTTTCGGCATCGAGGGCGCCGAGTCGGCGATCCCCGTTCTCGATTCGATCCTCTCCAATGCGGCCGATGCCGGCTTCGAGGGCGCCGTGCTGGGCATGGCGCATCGTGGCCGCCTCAACGTGCTGTCGAACATCATGGGCAAGAGTTTCGAAGCGATCTTCTCCGAGTTCGAGGGCCACATCGACCCGTCGTCGGTGCAGGGGTCAGGCGACGTCAAGTACCACCTCGGCATGAAGGGCAAGTACGTCAGCCCGACAGGCGCCGATATCGCGATCGAGCTCGCCGCCAACCCGAGCCACCTCGAAACGGTCGGGCCGATCGTCACGGGCATGGTGCGCTCGATGCAGGATCAGATCGAACCTGCCGGCTCGTTCAGCGTGCTGCCGCTCCTGATCCACGGCGATGCCGCCTTTGCCGGCCAGGGCGTGGTGGCCGAGACGCTTGCGATGAGCGACATCGGCGGCTACCGCATCGGTGGCACCATCCACCTGATCATCAACAACCAGATCGGCTTCACCACCGCCCCGCAGTACGCAAGGTCGTCGCTGTACTGCTCTGATGTCGCCAAGACGATCCAGGCACCGATCTTCCACGTGAACGGCGACGATCCCGAGGCGTGTGTTCACGTGGCCGAGTTGGCGTGGGAGTATCGCCAGCGGTTCCACAAGGACGTCGTGATCGACATGGTGTGCTATCGCCGCTACGGCCACAACGAGGGCGACGATCCGAGCTACACCCAGCCGCTCATGTACAAGGCGATCTCCGAGCGCCGCAGTGTGCGCAAGCTCTACGTCGAGACGCTGGTTCGCCGCGGCGACATCACGGTGGACGAGGCCGAGCAGGCACTCGGCGACTACCAGGGCAAGCTGCAGGTCGCGCTCGACGAAACCCGCTCGCAGGCGCCAGCGGCAATCACCGTGCCCAAGCCGCCGCGCCCGCTGGGGGTGCTGCCCCACATCCCGACCGGTGTCGAGCGAGCGACGCTCGACCGGATCTTCTCCAAGCTGACGGAGTATCCGGATGGGTTCACGATCCACCCGAAGCTCGGCCGCCAGTTCGAAACTCGCGCCGGCATCTACGCCGACGGTGAGGTCGATTGGGCCACCGCCGAGGCGCTCGCGGTCGGATCACTCGTGCTCGAAGGTCATCCGGTTCGTCTGGCCGGACAGGATTCACGGCGCGGCACGTTCAGCCAGCGCCACTCGGCGCTGATCGACTTCGAGACCGGCGAGGCGTGGATCCCGCTCGACGATCTCAATACAGAAGCTCACTTCTGGGTGTTCGACTCGCTGCTGTCGGAGTACGCCGCTCTCGGGTTCGAGTACGGCTACGCCCACGCCAACCGTGACGCGCTGGTGATGTGGGAGGCGCAGTTCGGCGACTTCATCAACGGCGCTCAGATCGTCATCGACCAGTACATCGTGGCCGCCGAAGACAAGTGGGACCAGCAGAACGGCGTGGTCCTGCTCCTCCCGCACGGCTACGAAGGCCAGGGCCCCGAGCACAGCTCGGCGCGCATCGAGCGCTTCATGACGCTTGCGGCTGAGGACAACATGCAGATCGTCAATACGACGACCGCGGCGAACTACTTCCATCTCCTGCGCCGCCAGGTGCACTCCGAGCGTCGCACACCGCTCATCGTCTTCACTCCCAAGCAGGGTCTGCGGATGAAGCAGACCCGCTCGGCTGTCGACCTGCTCACGACGGGTTCGTTCCAGGAGATTCTCGACGATCCTGGCGACATCGATGCGAGCGCCGTCACACGCATCGTGTTCTGCTCGGGCAAGGTGGCATGGGATGCCATCGACGAACGCGATCGCCTCGGAGCTCCGGTTGCGGTGGTACGCGTCGAGCAGCTGTACCCGTTGCCGACCGAGCAGATGCTGGCGATTCTCGAGAAGTACTCGAATGCCCGCGAGCTGCGCTGGCTACAGGAGGAGCCCGAGAACATGGGCGGTTGGAACTTCGTCGAGCACCACACGTGGCGGATCAAGGACCAGGGCTACGACCTGCAGCACGTCGCTCGTGTCGAGTCGGGCAGCCCGGCCACCGGCTCGAAGGCGATCCACGATCAGGAACTCGCTGACCTCATGGAGCGCACCTTCCGCGGCCTCTGAGGCTGAGGCGGTCCGGTTCGCCCGCTCGCTGCGTTGCCGACTTCGGTCGTTGCCGGAAGGCAACTCCGTCAGCGGCTCCTTGCGAGCGAACGAACCGATCCCGCCTCAGAACCAAGAATTGTCAGCGCAAGGGAATGCCGAGCGCGGCTTCGAGGTCGGCGATCGCCTGGTCGGCGCCGGCGACCTTGATGGTGGTCATGCCCATTGCCGCTGCGGGCTTGAGGTTGATGCCGAGGTCGTCGAGGAACACGCACTCGCTCGGCTCGACGCCGACGAGTTCGCAGGCGATCTCGTAGAACCGCGGTTCAGGCTTGCGACAGCCGACCTTGCTCGACTCGACGATGTGGTCGAACATCACCATCACATCGCCTACGTCCATCCGCGGCTCGCCGCCCACCACGTTGTTGGTCAAGCAGGCCGTGCGATAGCCGGCACGGATGACCCGATCGAGCGCGGTCACCATCTCGGGTCGGATCTCGCCCGACAGTAGGGCGAGCACATCGGCACCGGGAACCCGGTTACCGAGGGCCTCGGATTCGTCCGCGAACAGCGAGTCGAACTCGATGGGTGACACGTCGTTGCGCTCGAGGAGCGCCCACGCGTTCGTGTCGGGGTTGGTCGCATTGACCGACCGGATGAAGTCGAGCGGCAGGCCCTGAGCGGCCTCGTACCGGTTGAACGCCTCGAAGGGACTGGAGAGGATCACGCCCCCGAAATCCCAGAGTACTGCTCGGATCATGACGGGCGAGCCTACGATGACGCTGCGGCAGCCGACCTCATCGAACTCACGATGACGTGCGGCGTGCCGCAACCGACTCAGGAACGAGAAGTAATGACAGTAGGAAAAGGGCCGAGCCACGTTGTGGTCGACGGGTCCAACATCGCCACGGAGGGCCGTTCGCTGCCCAGCCTTGCCCAGCTCAGCGAGGCGGTGATGAGCTTCATGGAGGAGCACCCGAATACGGCCATCACGGTGGTCGTCGACGCCACGTTCGGGCACCGCATCGACAAGAAGGAGGTGAAGGAGTTCGAGGAGGGCATCTCCAACAACGAGCTTGTCGCCCCTCCGGCCGGTGCGGTTGGTCGAGGCGATGCCTTCGTGCTCGCGATCGCCCAGAAGTCGAAGGCGTCGATCCTCTCGAACGATTCCTTCCAGGAGTTCCACGCCGACTACGAGTGGCTCTTCGACGAGGGCCGTCTGATCGGCGGCAAGCCCGTGCCGCATGTCGGCTGGGTATTCGTTGATCGGGTGCCCGTGCGGGGCCCGGTCAGCCGCAAGGCGACCGGATCCAAGGGCGGGTCGCGTCGCGGTTCGTCGAAGGACAGCGCCGACTCTGACCGTCGGAGCGGTCGCAAGGTCAGCGATGCTGCGAACCAGCCGATGCCGGTGCCGAAGACGCCGCCGCCCGGCCGGTCTCGTAAGCCGGCGACAACGGTTGCGGCCGATGTCGAGGTGGCCTCGGTCGAGGGAGCCCAGGTCGCGCAACGGCCCAGTGTTCCCAAGGCCGGCGAGACCGTCAACGGCCTGATGCCGTTCCTCGAGTTCGTCGAGCATCACCCGGTGGGCACGAGCGTGAACGGAACCGTCGAGTCGTACTCGTCGCACGGTGCCTACATCTCGATCGGCGAGAACGGCGTGCGCGGGTACGTGCCGCTGCGATTGATGGCCGATCCGGCGCCGCCGAGTGCGCGCAGTGTGATGAAGCTCGGAGAGTCGGTGACCCTGGTCGTGGTGAGCTTTGCTCCGTTGCGGCGCAGCATCGATTGCGCGGTGCCCGACATGGCGCAGGCTGCCATCACCGCGGCCCGCGAGGAGCAGGCCGAGGAGCACTCGGCGCAAGCGTCGGCTACACCGAGGCGTCGTTCATCTGCGGCGGCCGCTGTCACGAAGCCTGCTGCGAAGAAGACGTCGACGAAGAAGGCCCCGGCCAAACCGCGCGCTGCGAGCAAGTCGGCACCGGCCGCGCAGGCGGGAGCGAAGAAGGCCGCTGCGACCAAGTCTTCGGCGACCAAGGCTTCGGCAAGGAAAGCTCCGGCAAAGAAAGCTCCGGCAAAGACGGCTCCGGCAAAGAAGGCTCCGGCAACGAAGCCGGCCCCGAAGAAGGCTCCGGCAAAGAAGGCTCCGGCAAAGAAGCCGGCCCCGAAGAAGGCCGCTGCCCCCAAGACTCCGGCCAAGAAGGCTCCGGCGAAGACGGCTCCGGCGAAGAAGGCTCCGGCAAAGAAGGCTCCGGCGAAGAAGCGGGCAGCAGCGTCGGGAGCGGACGGCAGCTGACATGCGCGTGGTCACGTGGAACATCAACTCGCTGCGGGCGCGCCAGGAGCGAGTCGAGGAATGGCTCGACGAGGTGCAACCTGATGTGTTGCTGTTGCAGGAGACCAAGCTCGCCGATGATGCATTCCCTGCGCTGTCGTTCGAAGCCCTCGGCTATTCGAGCGCCCATTACGGCCAGGGTCAGTGGAATGGCGTTGCCATACTTTCGAAGGTGGGCCTCGACAACGTCGTGACCAACTTCGCGGGCGATGTCGAGCCCGATCCCGACGCTCGGATCATCACCGCCACGTGCGGTGGCGTGCGCGTGAGCAGCGTGTACGTGCCCAACGGCCGATCGCTCGACGACGACCACTACGTGTACAAGCTGTCGTGGCTCGATCGACTCGTCGCCCACCTCGATGCCGACACCGACCCTGGCCAGGCCGTGATCGTCGGTGGCGATTACAACATCGCACCTGACGATCGTGACGTGCACGACCCGGCAAAGCTCGTCGGCGCCACCCATGTCAGCCAACCCGAACGCGACCGGCTGACCGCACTCGAGGAGTGGGGGCTCGTCGACGTCTTCCGTCAGCAGCATGCGGACGATCACGTGTATTCGTGGTGGGACTATCGCGCCGGCGACTTCCACCAGGGGCGAGGGATGCG
>JANPCI010000323.1:0-4647 GCA_031430875.1 Actinomycetes bacterium
GGCGCCAGCCACCGTGTTGCGGGGGGGTCCCACCGGTTCCCTTCACGCGCAGCACCGCTGCAGCCAGGCCCATCATGAAGATGGCGGAGAATGCACGTCGAAGGAACTTCATCCGAACGCGCAGGCTACTCGGCCCACGACTACCAGTTCCTGCCTCAGAGGACACGACCGGGTTGGTGGGGCTAACAAGAATCGAACTTGTGACCTCTGCCTTATCAGGGCAGCGCTCTAACCGACTGAGCTATAGCCCCGGCAAGTCGGAGAGGTTATCGGTCGCTCGTGAGCTTCACGCCGCTGGCGGCGATGACTTCGCAATGCCGCATCAACGCGGCATGCTGCCGCTGTCGTCGATCACCGCGTCACGGGTGATCGGACCCGACGCGTCATACATCAGCGCAGGCACATCGGGTTCGGCCCGACGCACCACAAAGCGCCGCATCGGCGACGTACGCGCCTCGACAACTTCCTCTTCGAGCACGGTGAAACGCATTCCGCCGACGAGGTCGGTGATCAGGTTGAACAGTGTCGCGAGAAGAACCGCCAAACCGGTGAAACCGACCACGAGAAAGAGGCCGCCGATCCAGGCGCTGTGGTAGAGCTCGCCGCCGTTGAAGTCGAACGACGACCAACCGAACGACTCGAAGAAGCGCTCGACGTTGTCGACCGTTCCGGTTGCGTACGCCACGTTCCACAGCAACACAGCAGCAGTCAACGCGATGAGATACAGCACAAGATTGGCGACGAGTGCAATCTTGAAGACGCTCCATGGATCGACGTGACGAACCACCCGGGTGACTCGACGCACCCGGGGCTTACGACCGAGCATCCGTGGAACGTTGACCGGAATCGGAAACGGTGCCGGGTCGTAGTCAGGCGCTCGACTGGGTCGGCGAACTCCCGACGACGTGTCGTCCTGCGGTGCGAGGGCGACCGTTGGGCCATCGATGTCGGCACGACGCAGCTCATCGAGCACGTCGTCGGACACATCCGGTTCGAGACCCGGATCGAGGGCTGTCGGGCTGTGAGAAGCCTCGCCCGCAACAGCCTGGTCGCCAGCGTCCTGGTCGCCAACGGCCTGGTCATCAGTGTCCTGGTCGTCGCCTTCGGTGGCCATGACAATCTCAGGCAACTCGAACGGCGCATCGTCGATCTCGTCGTCGATGAGGATCTCGTCGTCGAATGGCTCGTCGTAGGCCTCGTCGAGCGCATCGTCGAGGGCGCGCTCGGTCTTGCTCATCGCAGCAAGTGTACGCACGCCGCCGATCAACGTCTTGTCAAGGCGTTACGGCGCATTCGTTGCGCGGGCCGTCGCCAATGCATCCCCGAGCCGCACGACCACCGTCACCTCGCCCTCCGCCGGCCCGCGTCTCCACGACACCAACTCCGCGTCGTGCCGTGCAGCCAGCATCTCCGCGCTGTGTCGTCCGCCGTCGAGCGACACCAGTGCCACAGCGTCAGCGGCTGTCTGCGCTCGGGTGCGCTCGACAACGCGTCCGCCGAGAACAACCAGCGCCATCGTGGTTACCACGAAGATCACACTCGCCACGACGACGAGCAGAACCGCCGCCTGACCACGATCACCAACTTCTCGCGTCACGGCGCGCCCCCTTCACCACTGCCAGAGTTGGCGATCGAAGCGACCGCGAGGTGGCGCCGGAGCGCGAGGCGAAACTGACTCAGGCGTCGTCGGCAGCGAGGATCGGTGCCACGGAACTGACGGCGTCGCCGTCGTCGATGTTCATCACCTTGACACCCGTGGCGTCGCGGCCCTGCGACGAGATACCGCGCACTTCCATGCGAATGGTGACACCGTTGTTCGACACCGCCACGATCTCGTCGTCGAGTCCGACCATGAACGCCGCCACAACGGCGCCCTTCTTACCGGTGAGTTTGATGCCGCGGACACCTTGTCCACCGCGACCCTGACGGTTGAACTTGTCGAGCTGTGTCCGTTTGCCGTAACCGGCCTCGGTCATCAGCAAGATGGCAGTCTCGTCACGAGCGACGTCGACCGACACGACACGATCGTCGGCGTTCTTGAGTCGCATGCCCCTGACACCGCCGGCGGTGCGGCCCATGGCCCTGACGTCGTTCTCGTCGAAGCGGATCGTCATGCCGTTACGGCTCACCATGAAGATGTCGTCGCTGCCACTCGTTTCGATCACGCGAACCAGCTCGTCGTCGTCGCGCAGATTGATGGCGATCAGGCCGTCGCGGCGGCTCTTGTCGTAGGCGTCGAATGCAGTCTTCTTGACCGTGCCGTTCTTGGTGGTGAAGAACAAGAACCGCTCAGTGGCAAAATCGCGGGTGTCGATGATTGCCTGGATCTGCTCGTCGGCCTGCAGCGGCAGGAGGTTGACGATCGGCATCCCCTTCGCGGTGCGCTCACGTTCGGGAATCTCCAACGCCCGCAGGCGGTACACCTTGCCCCGGTTGGAGAAGAACAACAGATGCGCATGCGCCGTGGTGAAGATGACGTGGCGCACGATGTCGTCAACCTTCATCTTGCCGCCCGAAACGCCACGTCCGCCACGTCCCTGGGTCTTGAACGAGTCGGCCGACACGGCCTTCACGTACTGGGCCTGCGTCATCACGATGACGAGTTCCTTGTCGTCGACGAGGTCTTCGATCGACATCTCGCCGTCGTCGTAGGTCAGCTCGCAGACGCGAGGCGTGGCGAACTCGTCCTTGATGGCGGTGATCTCGTCGCGGATCACGGTACTGAGCCGCTCGGGGCTGTCGAGAATGTCTTGGAGATCGATGATCTTGGTGCGCGTCTCGTCGAGTTCGGTTTGCAGATCGAGACGTGACAGCCGGGTGAGCTGGCGCAACTGCATGTCGAGGATGTCGTTGGCCTGAATCTCACTGAAGTCGTAGGGCGCTGCCATCAAGCCGTCGCGGGCGGCCGCGACATCGTCGCTGGAGCGGATGAGCGCAATGATCGCGTCGATGACGTCGAGGGCCTTGATACGGCCCTCGAGGATGTGCTCGCGACGCTTGGCCTTGTCGAGGCGGAACTGCGAACGCCGGGTGATCACGTCGCGCTGATGCTTGACGTAGGCCACGAGAGCGTCACGCAGGTTGATCTGACGAGGAACACCGTCGACGAGAGCAACCATGTTGATCGAGAACGTCGACTGCAGCTGGGTCAACTTGAACAAGTTGTTCTTCACCACGTTGGCATTGGCGTCACGCTTGAGCGTGATGATCAGGTTGGTCTTGCCGCCCGACGATGCATCGTTCACATCTGCGATGCCGTCGAGGTCGCCACCGTCGACCAGATCCTGGATCCGCAACGCGATGGCCGAACAGCTCGTTTGATACGGCAACTCACTGACGACGATCTCCATGCGGCCGGTCTTCGACTCTTCGATCTCGACGGTGGCGCGCATCTTGACCGAGCCACGCCCTGTTCGATACGCATCGATGATTCCCGCTTTTCCGAGGATGCTGGCACCAGTGGGGAAGTCAGGGCCCTTGACGAACTCCATGAGGTCGTCGGGGGTGGCATCAGGATTGTCGAGCAGGTGAACGACTGCGTCGATGACCTCGCCGAGATTGTGCGGCGGGATGTTCGTGGCCATACCGACAGCAATGCCCTGGCTGCCGTTGACGAGCAGGTTCGGGAATCGCGCCGGCAGCACGACGGGTTGTTCGAACATGCCGTCGTAGTTCGGGATCATGTCGACGGTGTCTTCGTCGATGTCGGCGAGCAGCTGCATCGCCAGCGGATTCAACCGGCACTCGGTGTACCGAGCCGCGGCAGGGCCGAAGTCGGGGCTGCCGTAGTTGCCGTGGAAGTCGATGAGGGGGTGGCGCAACGAGAACGGTTGAGCCATACGAACCAATGCGTCATAGATGGCGCTGTCGCCGTGCGGGTGAAAACGCGCCATGGTGTCGCCGGTGACACGGGCGCACTTGACGTGCACACGGTCGGGGCGGAAGCCCTGATCCTCCATGTCCCAGATGATCCGGCGGTGTACCGGCTTGAGGCCGTCGCGCACGTCGGGGAGGGCGCGCGACATGATCACCGACATCGCGTATTCGAGGAAGGAACTCTCCATCTCGTCGCTCAACGAGATCGGCTGGATGGGTTCGTGCGGGGGGCTGTCGTTCGTGTCAGTCATGTGGTGGTGTCCAGAGTGTCAGGCGATCGGCGGGGACGGGTCAGAAGTCGAGGTTGCGGACGTCTCGGGCATTCGTGGTGATGAATTCACGGCGTGCGGGCACATCGTCGCCCATCAGGATCGAGGTGATCTCGTCGGCGAGCGCCGCTTCTTCGACGGTGACCTGCAGGAGTGTTCGGGTGCCGTCGAGCATCGTGGTGGAGCGCAACTCCTCCCAGTCCATCTCGCCGAGACCCTTCAACCGATTGAACCCCTTCTTGTGGTTCGGACGGTCCGCGAGGAACGCCGCCTTGGCGACATCGTCTTTGAGGTAGATCTTCTCTTTGCCCACCTCGGTGGAATACAGCGGAGGCTGAGCGATGTAGCAGTATCCGGCCTCGACCATTTCGCGCATCTGACGGAAGAAGAACGTGAGCAGCAGCGTGCGGATGTGGCTGCCGTCGACGTCGGCGTCGGTCATCAGGATCAGTTTGCCATAGCGGCGCTTCTGGACGTCTTCGAGTTCGGCACCGGGCGGGAC
>JANPCI010000324.1:0-3170 GCA_031430875.1 Actinomycetes bacterium
ACCGCACGGCGATCCTCACGAACAACATGCGCGAGTGGGGCGTGTGGCGCGAGGTGTGGGATGCCGACAATCTCGTCGACGTCGTCGTCGACTCGTGCCAGGTCGGCCTGCGCAAGCCGAACCCGGCAATCTTCGAGTTGACGGTCGAGCTGCTCGGCGGCCCGGCAATCGACCGGACCCTGTTCGTCGACGACTTCCCGTGGAACATCGCCGCCGCGGACGCAATGGGGTTCCAGACGATGCACGTCACCGACCCCGTCGTTGCCGCAGCCGACCTGCGCCGCCTCCTGCACCTCTGATTCTGGCGTCGACGCGCTTCTCGGCGGGATGGGTTTCGGCCCCCGCGACTGATTCCGCCGAGAGCCGCGTGGTCGACATGACCGACTGGCCACTCGTCGACGTGTGCAGCGGGGAGACTGGGGGCGATGTCCGAACTCCCTCCGCCGCCGTGGCCGCCACCGGGCGCGGCACCGGGCGCGGCACCGGCAGGGATGCTCGATCGGTGGCGGGGAGTGGCGCGATGGAAGCGGTGGACGGCCTACGGCGTGACCGGGCTCGTGGTCGTCGGTGCTCTCGGCGCGGTCGCCGGGCCAGATGAACCGTCGTCGATCCGAACCGTGTCGGATTCCACCGAGCAGTCGACGTCCACCTCGATCCTCGCGTTGGCCGACCCCACGCCAACCAGCACACCCACGAGTACGCAACCCACCGCACCCGTGCCCACCACTCTCGAGCAACCCACAACACCGCCACCCACCAGACCGGCGACAACGACAGCCGTGGTCCCCACCACGCCCGTGGCGCCAAGCGCTCTCCCGACACCCACCGCCCCCGGGCAGTTGCTCGCCAACAACGTGTTGGCGATGATCCCGATCGAACGTGAGCAGGGTGCCGGGTACAACCGCGATCTGTTCGGATACGGCTCGCCGATCGACGGTTTCGGGTGTCGTACCCGGGCGCTGGTACTCATCCGCGACTCGCTCACGCCGCCACAGATCGACCGGGGCGGGTGCGCCGTGGTGGCCGGCGATTGGTTCTCCACCTACGACGGGCTCACGTGGAGCGACCCGGGCGAGATCGAGATCGACCACGTCGTCGCGCTCAAGGAGGCGTGGGATTCGGGGGCCAACGCCTGGAACGCCGCCCGGCTCGAAGCCTTCAGCAACGACGTGAACGACGTCCGCACGTTGCGCGCGGTCACGGGCGCCGTCAACCAGGCCAAGAGCGACAACGACCCGACGAATTGGCTTCCGCCAGCGCCCGACGCCGTCTGCGGATACCTGGCCGACTGGGTCTCGATCAAGGCGCGTTGGGGCCTGTCGATGGACGAGTCGGAGCACGGCCGCATCCGCAATCTCCTCAACGATCGGTGCCCGGGCCAGACGATCGTCCCGTGGGTCGAGGTGCCCCCGAGCGCCCCGACGGATCCGGCCAGTCCACTGCCGACATCTCCGGCCCCGGCCGCACCACCAGTCGGCGGCAACTGCGATCCGTCGTATCCCGGCGTGTGCATTCCGCCGAGCCCGCCCGATCTCGACTGCGGCGACATCACGTTCCGGCGCTTCCAGGTCGTCCCGCCCGATCCCCATCGTTTCGATGGCGACAACAACGGCGTCGGCTGCGAGTCGTGATACTCCGGTCCGTGGCGCAGGCTGGGCACGACTGGAGCCGGAGTATCGAATATTTGTACGTTTTTACGTTGCTTGTAGAACTTTTGTTTGCTATCGTAGATTCATGTTCGCCACCGTTGTCGACGAGGTTCAGTCCCTCGGCAATGGTGATGTCACCGCCAGGCTCCGTGAGCTCGAGTTGCAGCACAGGCGGCTCGCCGCCGAGATGGCAGCAGTCGTGTCGGTGGCCAGTGCGCGAGGCGTGCATCGCGACGACGGCCACCTGAGCGTGGCCGGCTGGCTGCGGGCGAACCTCAACTGGTCGGGACCAGAGATCGCTGCGGTGAAGAAGGTGGTCAAGCTGCTCGACGAACATCCTGTGGTCGGCGATGCGCTGCTCGCCGGACACATCGGTTCGGCTCAGGTCGACGAACTCGCCCGGGCCCGCAGCAACCGTCGGTGCGGTGCCGAGATCGGCGAGGTGCTCGACTTGTTGCTCGAACACGCCGAGCAGTTGCCGTTCGACGATTTCCGTCGGGTCGTGCGGCGCTGGGAGTCGCTCGCCGACGAAGACGGCGCAGAAGTCGATGCCGAGGCCAACGAGCAGAACCGCACGGCCTCACTCAACGAGGTGAGCGGCGCGATCGATCTGCGAGCGTCGGGCGGTTCAGCGATGTCCGCTGCCGAGATGCTCGGCATCTTCGAGCGGTTCGTCGAAGAGGAGTTTCGCAAGGACGTCGCTGCTCGTACCGAACTGCACGGCGCCGATGCACCCGCCTCGCTGCTCCCCCGCACCGACGCCCAACGCCGCTTCGATGCGTTGCAGGAAATCTTCCGCAGGGCTGCGTCCACGCCGGCCGGCGGGCGGGCACCACTGCCTGTCGTCAACATCCTCGTCGATCAGCACACCCAAGAGGTTCTGTTGGCCCGACACCGTCTGATCCCGTTCCCCGACGACCTGACACCCGCCGATCTCGAACACCTGCGCTGCGAAACCGATGGCGGCATCCCGGTGCCGCCCGACGCGGTGTTCCAGGCGATGATGCAGGGCTACGTGCGCCGCATCGTGGTCGACCGTGATGGCGTCGTCATCAACATGGGCCGCAAGCGCCGCTTGTTCACCGGGGCGGCCCGCACCGCCGTGAAGCTGATGGCGAGCCACTGCGGCCATCCGGGTTGCACGGTCGGTTCCCGCCACGCCCACATCGATCACATGAACGAATGGGACCGCGACAACGGCCGTACCGACGTCGAGAACGGCCGACCCCGGTGCAGCAGCCACAATCCCACCAAAACCAGGTTGGGGCTCGTCGACAGACGCACTCGAAGTGGCCGGATCATCACCTACCGACGTGACGGTTCACCGATGACGCCCGTCGGCTGTCGAGCACCCGACGACGATGACGACGACCCCGACTCCGATTCCGATCATCCCGACGACGCCGGTCTCGCCCGCTTCGTCCGCGAGATCCGCTCGATCAACGCCGAGTAGCCGGCGCTTCGGCGCGTGCCCTCCCCGCCAGCACCCGCGGGCGGCAGTTGAACGTTTCCGGGCGGAAT
>JANPCI010000325.1:0-5002 GCA_031430875.1 Actinomycetes bacterium
GTGGCCGGCGAGGTGGTCGCCGAATGGTCGCCGAATGCGGCATCATGGAGATGTGGGTACACGCATCCTTGCCGTTGAAGACGACGAACGTATTCGTTCCGCGGTCAAGCTCGCGCTCGAGGACGAGGGCTGGACCGTCGACGAGGCCGAAAGCGGCGAGCAGGCGATCGAGATGTTCCAACGATCGAATCCCGATGTGGTGCTCATCGACATCATGCTGCCGGGCATCGACGGTTTCGAGCTCTGTCGAACACTGCGCCGAACGAGCGACGTGCCGGTCGTCATGGTCACCGCACGCAACGACACCCACGACGTGGTGGCCGGGCTCGAAGCGGGTGCCGACGACTATCTCACCAAGCCGTTCGCTCCCAAGGAACTGTCAGCGCGTATCCGGGCGTTGCTGCGTCGGGTCCGCCCGAGTGTGAACGGTCACTCACGGCTGAGTTTCGGCGACCTCGAACTGATCCCCGACGAGGGCAAGGTGTTGCGCGACGGCATCGAGGTGCACCTCACCAAGACCGAATTCCGGCTGCTGTGCGAACTCGCCGAGAGCCCTGGCAAGGTCCTCAGCCGCGAGGCCCTCCTCGACAAGGTGTGGGGCTACGACTACTTCGGTGACGGTCGCCTCGTTGATGTGCACGTGCGCCGGCTGCGCACCAAGGTCGAGGCCGACCCGGCCAACCCTCGCCACGTGGTCACTGTTCGCGGGCTCGGGTACCGGCTCCAGACGTGAGCGAGGGCGGCCGGCTCCGTCGCCTGGTCCACCGTTCCCGGCCCGCCGCGCTGGGGCTCCGACGACGAATCCTGCTGATCTTCACGCTCGGCTCGCTCTTGCTGTCGGTGTTTCTCGCCACCACCACCTATGGGCTCACCCGATCGAGCCTCGTCGACGAACGGGTCGACGCAGCGATCTCGACGTCACAGCGAAATGCCCAAGGTGTGGAACGCGACCTGCGCACCCTCCCGGTGAACGCCGATGCAGCGACGTCATCGCTCGAGCGGATCGGCGTGCAGGACTACCTCATCTGGTACCGCGAAGGCTGGACGGGCGGGGCCGCCACATTCCAGAACCCCGACATTCCGCCACCGTTGGCCACCCGGGTCATCGACGAGGCGACGTCGGCGAGTCAGATCATCGAGGTCGGCGACGACCTCGCCGTGGTCGTCGGCTGGGACATCCCGCGGATCGGTGCGTACTTCGAGGCCTTCAGCCTCGATGAAGCCAATTCGACGCTGTCGAACGTCAGGCTGTCGCTCGTACTGGCTGCAGCAATCACCACCGGCCTCGGCCTCCTGCTCGGAATCTTCGCGGTGCGACGCGCCGTTCGCCCGGTTGCCACCGCCGCGCTGGCAGCCTCCGCGATCGCCGGCGGGCGCTTCGACACGCGCCTCGACACCACCGACGACCCCGACCTGCGCGTGCTCACCGAGTCGTTCAACGACATGGCCGAAGCCCTCCAGCCGCGGGTGGAACGCGATGCGCGGTTCGCGTCCGATGTGAGCCACGAACTGCGCTCGCCGTTGATGACGCTGTCGGCGTCGGTCGAGGTGATGGTGGCGCGACGTGATGAGCTTCCCGAACGTGCCCAGGCGGCGCTCGACCTGTTGGCGAGCGACGTGGTGCGATTCCAGGGGCTCGTCGAAGACCTCCTCGAGATTTCCCGGTTCGATGCCGGCGCTATCCGCCTCCACATGGAGGAGCTCCTCGCGGCCGAGTTCGTTCGCCAAGCTGTCGCAGTGAGTTCGCTGCCGGAGACGCCCATCACCGTGGCTCCACGCGCCGAAGTCGCCCTGATCCGTGGCGACCGCCGACGTCTGGCCCGTGTGATCGCCAACCTTCTCGACAACGCACGCGCGTACGGGGGTGGCGAACCCGAGGTGTCGATCACCGTCGTGAACCCCGACGACGAACCGGTGTCGCACATCCTCATCGCCGTCGAAGACCACGGCCCAGGTGTGCCCGAGGAGGAGCGCGACCTGGTGTTCGAACGGTTCGCTCGCGGCGGAGGCGCCGGGCGACGAACCGGCAGCGAGGGTGCCGGACTCGGATTGTCACTCGTCGACGAACATGTCCGGATGCACGGCGGCCGCGTGTGGGTGGAGGATCGCCTCGACGGCGAGTCCGGCGCACGCTTCGTGATCGAGTTGATGGCATCGGAGCTCGACGAGTGACTCGAGCAAGTCGACTGATGGTCGTGTCGTTGTCGATCGCTGCGCTCGGCTCCGGCTGTTCGATCCAGCCCGAGTCGGCACCGAACGACCTCCCGGCCGAGCGCAGCAACGTATTCGGCGACCCGGCGACAGGCGACGAAGCAGCAGGAACGAACCGTGTCTACCTGCTCGTTCCGGCCGACACCGACCAACCGGAACGCCTCCGATCGGTGCTACGCGATGTGCCGGCGCAACCTGCGGCGGTGCTCGAATCGCTGTTCGCCGGGCCCAACACCGAAGAGGGCGACGAGGGCCTCGACACCGCCATCCCCGCCGACGTCAAGTTGCAGTCGACGCCGCGCACCGTCGGCCAGGTGTTGACCATCGACGTCAACGATGTGTTCGATGCACTCAACACCGAGAGCCTGCAGCTGGCAGTCGCCCAGATCGTGAACACCGCCACCACCATCGAAGGTGTTGGGTCCGTGCAGTTGCGGATCGACGGCGAACCCCGTGTGTGGCCGCTCGGCAGCGGTGAGCTGACCGATCGGCCCTTGACCGCATTCGACTACCCGGGCCTCGTCGAATCGAGCCAACCGGCGTTCCCGGGTATCCCTTTCCCGCGAACATGACGGCCCCAATCCCGACGGATGCGGCCCGACGGTTGCGGCCCGACGGTTGGAACGCCTGCTCCCTGCTGCGATGATCTGACCCACGATGGGATGGGACAACAGTCGACCAGTGCCGTGGAAGCGGTTGATGCGCGAATGGGTGATCTATGCCGTCATCATGTCGGCGATCTTCGCGATCTTCTTCCGCGGCGGCAACGTGGCGGGCGCAATCGCCGGCGTTCTGATCTCCGGCCCGCTCTACCTCGGCTTCGGAGCGGTCATGGCAAAGTTCGGTTATCAACGCCAGCGGCTGAAAGACGTGCGGGCGGCCAAAGGTGACGCCGCCGATGCCGCCACTTCGGCGCCGGTGCCGTCTGCGTCTCGATCGAAGCCTGCGCCGACCAGCCGAACGTCCAGCACTGGGGGTCGACCCGCGTCGACCACCAAGCGCAAGCGGTGACTGGGCAAGCGGCAACCGGGCAAGCGGCAACGGCGACCTGATCTGCGGTACATTCGCCGCCCGTGACAGGGACATGCGTGATCGCCATCGATGCCGGTACCACCGGAGTCCGCAGCCGAGCAGTCTTCACTGACGGGCGACCGGCGTCTGGCCCCTATCGGGAAGTCACCCAGCACTACCCGCAGCCGGGCTGGGTCGAGCACGACGCCGATGAGATTTGGGCTGCTGCCCGCGACACGTTGAACGACGTGGTTGCCGACGTCGGCATCGATGCAGTTGCAGCGATCGGCATCACCAACCAACGCGAAACCATCCTGGCGTGGAACCGCTCGACCGGTGTGCCGTACGGCAACGCGATCGTCTGGCAGGACCGTCGCACAGCGCACCGGTGCGACGAACTCGTCGCGGCAGGCCATCTCGGTCTGGTTCGGGAACGAACCGGGCTCGTCCTCGACCCGTACTTCTCGGGAACGAAGGCCGAATGGCTGTTGGCCAACCGAAGCATTCCGATCAATGACGACCTGGCGATTGGCACCATCGACGCCTGGTTGATCTGGAAGCTGACCGGCGGCGAGGTGTTCGCCACCGATGTCAGCAACGCCAGCCGCACGATGCTGTGCGACATCCGGACACGAACGTGGGACCCCGAGCTGTGTGCTCTCCTCAACGTCCCGATCAGTGCGTTGCCGACCATCGTGGCCTCGAGCGGACGTGTCGGTGTCACCTCGCCAGCGGCTGGCATACCGGGGGGCATCGCCGTGAGTGGTGCGGCGGGCGATCAGCAGGCGGCGCTGTTCGGCCAGGCGTGTGTCACAGCGGGAATGGCGAAGAACACCTACGGCACGGGGTCGTTCGTTCTGCTCAACGTGGGCGAGACGTGTCCCGCTCCCACCGAGGGGATGCTGACCACGGTTGCTTGGACGCTCGCCGATGGCACCACCCACTACGCCCTCGAAGGTTCGATCTTCGCCACCGGCGCGGCGGTGCAGTGGCTCCGCGACGGCCTGAACATCATCGACGAGGCATCGGAGGCCGGGCCCCTGGCATCGTCCGTCGCCGACACCGGCGGCGTCTACGTCGTTCCTGCGTTTGCGGGGTTGGGGTCGCCGTGGTGGGATCCGTACGCCCGGGGCACGATCGTGGGCATCACGAGGGGAACCGGACGCGCCGAGATCACCCGGGCCGTCGTCGAGTCGATGGCGTACCAGACTCGCGATGTGATCGATGCGATGACTGCCGCGAGCGGAACTCCCATCGTTGACCTGCGTGTCGACGGTGGTGCCTCGGTGATGGATCTACTGTGTCAATTCCAGGCCGATCAGTTGGGTGTCACCGTTCAGCGGCCTGCTGATCAGGAGACCACGGCACTCGGCGCCGCCTTCCTCGCCGGCCTCGCTGAAGGCGTGTGGGCCGATCTCGACGAGGTTGGCGCCCGGTGGGAGTTGGAGGCCGAATTCACGCCGGCCGCCGACCGCACAGTCGCCGATGCACTGCACACCCAGTGGCTGCGCGCCGTCGAGCGTTCACGCAACTGGGCCCCCCACTGACCTCCTGATCACTGACCGATCAGCGCGTCGGCCAGGCGGACGAGCAGCGAAAATCGGATCCGTTCGCGTTCGTGGATCGGATTGCCCGACCGGCCGGCGGCGACCGTGAGCCCCGAGGTGGCCATGGCGGCCCAGAGCAGATCGCTCGGCGCCGAGTCGTCGAGACCGTCGAGGTGCTCGCTCCCAGCGAGGAATGCCGTCAGCCAGCCGAGATCGGGGGCTGCGCCGATCTG
>JANPCI010000326.1:0-17803 GCA_031430875.1 Actinomycetes bacterium
GAGACCGTGCACGACGGTCTGATGGTGTCGCTGCTTGCTCTCTCGGCCACCACCACACTGCGGGTCACCAGCAGCATGATCCTGGCGTTCGTCCGCAGCCCGATGCTGGTCGCGTATACGGCGTGGGACCTCGCGGCCCTCAGCGGGGGGCGGTTCGAACTCGGCCTCGGTTCGCAGATCCGCCAGAACATCGAAGGCCGTTACTCGATGCCCTGGACCGAGCCGGTCGGTCGGATGCGCGAGTACGTCGAGTCGGTGCGCGCGATCTGGCACTCCTTCGCCACCGGCGACCCGCTGCACTATGTGGGCGAGCAGTACTCCTTCACCCGGCTGCAACCGTTCTTCAACCCCGGTGATCACGGCTTCGGGACTCCGCCGATCTGGCTCGGGGGTGTCAACGACCGGATCTGTCGACTCGGAGGATCCCTTGCCGACGGCTTCGTCACTCACCCGACGAATTCGAGCCCGCGCTACCTGCGCGAGTTCTGCCTGCCCCGGCTCGACTCAGCGGCAGCGGAGGCCGGCCGGCCCCGCCCGAAGCTGATCACGGGCAGCATGTTCATCACCGGGCGGACGTCCACGCAGGTGGACACCAGTCGCGAGCACCTGCGGGCGACGCTGGCGTTCCTCTACAGCACGCCTGCGTATCGATGCTCGCTCGAGCTGCACGGGTGGGCGGCGCTGGGCGAGCGTCTGCAGCGGATGACCCGTGACGGCGCCTGGGACCAGCTGGACACGTTGATGACCGACGACGTGCTCGACGCGATCGTTCCCCAGGCATCGTGGAGCGGCCTTGTCGACGTCGTCGATGAATGGTTCTGCGGTCTCGCCGACGGGGTGATGCTGCCGCTGCCCGCGGATCAGG
Source organism: Actinomycetes bacterium (assembly GCA_031430875.1). Lineage (GTDB taxonomy): Bacteria > Actinomycetota > Acidimicrobiia > Acidimicrobiales > Ilumatobacteraceae > Sva-07. Next base: position 866 of record JANPCI010000326.1, read on the forward strand.
CCGACGACGCCGAGTTCGCCGAGATCGTCGGCTCGGTCAGGGCGCTCCAATCTGACGCTGTGTCAGATCTCGCATAGGATCGCCCGGTGTATCTCGCCGAGTCGCCAGACCAGCAGGAACTCCGCATGCAACTGCGGGCCTACTTCGCCGATCTGTTGACCCCCGAGGTGCGGCGCGAGCTCGGCGTGGCCGGTGAGGGCAGCCCCGAGTTCCGGCGCATCATCCGCCGGCTCGGCGCAGACGGCTGGCTCGGACTCAGCTGGCCGGTGGCCTACGGCGGCCAGGGGCGGCCGGCGACCGACCAGTTCATCATGTTCGACGAGATCCAGCGGGCCCATGCGCCGTTCCCGTTCGTCACGGTCAACACCGTTGGTCCGGCGATCGTCGCCCACGGCACCGACAGCCAGAAGGCCGCCTACCTGCCCGGGATCCTGGCCGGTGAGCTGAACTTCGCCATCGGGTACACCGAACCCGAAGCCGGCACCGACCTGGCCAGCCTGCGCACATCGGCTGTGCGTGACGGTGACGAGTGGGTCATCAACGGAAACAAGGTCTACACGTCGGGTGCGAACCAGGCGGACTACGTCTGGCTCGCCTGCCGGACCGACGCCGACGTCCCCAAGCACAAGGGGATCAGCATCATCATCGTGCCCACCTCGGCGCCCGGGTTCTCTTGGACGCCGATCACCACGGTGGGCGACGTGAAGACAACGGCCACCTACTACGCCGACGTGCGGGTGCCCATCGACAACATCGTCGGGGAGGTCAACGGCGGGTGGGGTCTGATCACGATGCAGCTCAACCACGAACGCGTCGGACTCGCCGCGCTGTCGGGCCTGACCGAGCGGCTGCTCGACGACGTCACCGAGTGGGCCAGGGTCACTCCGGCTGCTGCTGACTGCTCGACGACGCGGATGATCGATTTGCCCTGGGTGCAGATGGACCTTGCCCGATGCCACGCGCTGTTGCAGGCGGTACGGCTGATGACCTGGAAGCTCGTGCGCGCGGTCAGCGACAACACGCTCGGGCCGGCGCAGGCATCGAGCGTCAAGGTGTTCGGTACCGAGAAGGTGGTCGACGTGTACCGGATCATGCAGGGGGTGCTCGGCCCTCTCGCCAACATGCGCAGCGGTTCGCCAGGCGCCGTGCTCCACGGTGAGCTCGAACGAGCGGCCAGGGCAGCGCAGATCAACACGTTCGGCGGGGGCGTGAACGAGATCCAGCGTGAACTCGTGGCCACGGCCGGCCTCGGGCTCACCCGCTCGCGCTGAGTGCGCCGGTTGCCATCGCCGTCAGGTTGTTCACCCATGCCTCGTGCTCCACGGCGGGTGTACGGCCGGCATCGATCTGTCGTGCTCGTGAGCCGAGAGCCTGCGAGACGAGTTCGAGGAAGCGGGTCACCCGCTCGTGGCGAACGTTGTCGGCGAGGGTGGCTGGGAGCAGTTCCTTGATCCCGACGAAGGCCCGCATCGCCTGATCCGGAGTGCCGCCGTCCTCCCACCGGTCGAACAGGTCGCTCAGCTGGCTGACGATCGACAGAAATGCGCGTCCGTCGGGTTCGTGGAGCAATGACGCCTGGGGGAGGACCACCGCCGCAACGAGCTGCTCGAGACTCGGTGGTGCGCTGGTCACGTCGAGCATCTGCTTGCGTTCGGCCTCGATGCGCGAGTTGTGCACCTCGATGATCGCGAGCAGCAGGCCGTCGCGGCCACCGAAGTGGTAGTGCAGTGCGGAGCTGTTGCGTTGCCCGGCCTCGTCGACCACCGATTTGAGTGACGTCGCGTACACGCCGTTGCGGGCAAAGAGCCGACGCCCGGCGCCGACGAGCCGCAGTCGAGTGTCGGCGGCATCACGGGGCATCAGATCCTCTGGATGATCGTCCCCGTGGCCACGGCGCCGCCACAACACATCGTGATCAGCGCGAACTCGCCATCGCGACGTTCGAGCTCGTGCAGCGCCGTGGTGATGAGACGACTGCCGGTCGACCCGACCGGGTGACCGAGGGCGATCGCGCCGCCGTTCACGTTGACCTTGTCGAGCAGATCGTCGTCGGACACGCCGTACACCTGTGCCCACGACAGCACCACCGACGCGAACGCCTCGTTGATCTCGACGATGTCGATGTCGTCCATTGTCATTCCGGTCATCTCGAACAGCTTGGCGGTGGCGTCGACGGGGCCGTCGAGGTGGTAGTACGGATCGCTGCCGACGAGGCACTGTGCGACGAGCCGCGCCCGTGGCCGCAAACCCTCTGCCTTCGCCGTTTCCTCGTTCATCCACAGCACGGCAGCGGCGCCGTCGCTGATCTGCGATGAGTTGCCGGCAGTGTGGATACCTCCGGGCATGACGGGATTCAGGGCGGCCAGCTTCTCCGACGTCGTCTCGCGCAGCCCTTGGTCGCGGGCGACCGTGAGCACCGTGCCGTCGGCCTGTTCGACCTCGACGGGAATGATCTCGCGTTCGAAGCGGCCCTCGTCGGTAGCCCGAATTGCTTTCTGCTGGGAGATGAGGCCGAGCATGTCGACGCGTTCTCGAGTGATGCCCCGGCGCTGCGCGATTCGCTCGGCGGCACCGAACTGGTCGGGCAGGTCGATGCTGAAATCGGCGGGCTTGGACGATCCGTTGATGAACGTCGTGTCATCCACTCGGGGCACGTTGGCACCCAACCACACCTTGCTCATGTGCTCGACGCCACAGGCGAGGCCGACATCGATCGCACCGACGCTGATCAGGTTGGCGATCATGTGGTTGGCCTGCTGCGACGACCCGCACTGGCAGTCGATCGTGGTTCCCGCCACCTGGTACGGCAGGCCGGCAGCCAGCCACGCCGTACGCGTCACGTTGCTGGCCTGCTCACCGGCCTGGGTGACACACCCTCCGACGATCTGCCCGACGGTCGCTGGATCGATGCCCACCCGTTCGATCACGCCGACCTGGGCGTATGACATCAGATGCGTCGCATGGACGTCGGCGAAGAGTCCGTTGCGTTTGCCGACCGCGGTGCGTCCGGCCTCGACGATGACGGGGTTGTTCATGGTGGGCCTCCAGGTTGAGAACTCCGACAGGATAGAACGAGCCGGTTCACGGCGATGTGCGCAACGACGCGACCGGTGGCCGCTCGGCGAGGTTGAGCGGGACGACGGAACCGTCGGCTCGGGTGAGCACGGGGAAATCGAACGGGTGATCAGGGTTGATGCGCGACAGCGCGCTCGCCATCACCTCGGCGGCCTGAACCGACAACTCGTGCAGGCTTCGATGCCGGTGATGGCGAACTCCCAGGTCGACCTGGCCAATGGTGTCGGCACCGGCGATCGCGGCGATGTCGAAAAGCATTGCGATCTCCACGCCCCACCCCTGGACGAACGGGATTGCCTCGAGCACAGCCCGGCGGCCGGCGAACTCTCCCGACAGCGGCTGCGACAGTGTTGACAGCTCCGGCGCGAACAGCGACAGCAGCGGTCGAGCCACGAGTTCGGTCGTGCGGCCACCGCCACCGGCGCTCGTCGGCCGATCGTACGATGCCTTGACGAGGGTCAGGTGGTCGTCGCACAGCAGTGGAGCAAGGAGACGAACGACCCAACTCGGGGTGAACGAGGTGACGTCGCCGTCGCACCAGACGATGAAGTCACCGGTCGACGCGACCAGTGACGCCCAGAGCGCGTTGCCCTTCCCGTGCCCGATGCCGTGGGCGCCGTGCACGGCATCGATCGGAACGACGCGGGCGCCGGCGGAGGCGGCAACGGTGTGGGTCTCGTCGGTCGAACGGTCGTCGAGGACGAGCAGCTCGTCGACGAGCCCTGACTCCTCGACCAATTGCTGGCGCGCGCTCGTGACCAGCGGGCCGATGGTGGCCGCCTCGTCTCGGCACGGGAAGCACAAGGTGATCGTTCGGCCGTGCTTGGCCGCTGTCACGCGTTCGATCGTCCATCCGGCCGGGTCGAAGGTTCGGGCCGCTGACGGGCTCACCGGCAGGACGTCCTGGCATCGGAGCGCAGCGGGTAGCTTCGCTCGCCATGCGTCTGTTCGGTGTCGTCAACGCCAGCCCGGATTCGTTGCACACCGAGTCGATCGTCGCCTCGCCGACACACGCGGTCGACCGGGCCGGAGCGCTGATCGCTGAGGGCGCCGACTCGATCGACATCGGCGGTCAGGGGTCGACCGACGCGGCCGAGGTGGTCGACTGGCGGGTGGAGTGGGGGCGGCTGGAGCTGATCATTCCGGCACTTGCCGCCCTCGGGCGAGATCTCAGCGTCGACACGTGGCGGCCGGAAGTCGCCGATCTGGCACTCGCCGCCGGTGCGACGGTGCTGAACGCAGCCGACGGGATGCAGCAGGAGGCCATGTGGAAGGTGGCCGCGGATCATCAGGTTCCCATTGTGCTGCCGTTCCTGTCCGGACCCGATCCCCGTTCGATGACGCTGGTCCGCAGCGACCCGGTGGCCGCCATCGTCGAATTCTTCGAGGCCAGGCTGGCCGACGCCGACCGCTATGGGCTGCGCCATCGCTGCATCCTCGACCCGGGGACCGGGTTCGCCCCGCCGAACTGGCCGTGGGAGCAGCGGTACCTCTACCAGAAGGAGGTCTACAGCCGTCTGGGTGAGTTGCGCCGGTTCGGTCTTGCGCTGTACGTGGCCCTGCCGTGGAAGCGCACCGATCAGCACGACGAACTGCTCGACATCGTCGTGCGGTTCCAACCCGAGTTCGGCCGTGTCCATCATCCCGGTCGGGTACGCGCACTGGAGCGCGAGCTGCACATCGGGTGACGTGGCCAACGTCAGGCCTGATCGGTCGCCGACGTCAGTGGCCCGCGCGGGTGGACGCCTTCCGGCGCCAGTGAGTCGTCCCAGCCCGGTGGGCAGCGCTCGGGCGCAACCTCGGCGAGGGGAGCCAGCACGAAGCGTCGCTCGGCATAGCGCGGGTGCGGGATCGTGAGCTGCGGGTCGTCGACACGAATGTCGTCGTAGAACAGCACATCGAGATCGAGGGTGCGCGGGCCCCAGTGCACAACACGTTGGCGCAACGCCTGGCGTTCGATGCTCCGGCAACGACGCAGCAGCGCGTACGGATCGAGGTCGGTGTCGAGGACCACCACCATGTTGAGGTACGTGTCCTGGCCGTCGGGCCCGCCGACCGGGTCGGTCTCGAACACCTGCGACAGCGCACGCACGCCCGGCAACGACCTCACCGCAAGGTGGAGGTAGCTCTCGCGGTCGCCGAGGCTGGAGCCGAGCGCGATGATCGCCTCGTGCACCTCGCGCCGGGGTGTGTCGTAGTCGGAGGGTTGCCGGTGGATCCGCACCGCGGTGCTGTCGACGTGTTCGGCGATCGGTGGCCGCAGCTTGGTGACCGTGACCTCGACGGCCTCGACCCGGTCGAGCGACACCAGTAACTCGGCAACCCGATCGGCGAGCCGTTCGAGGAGCACGTCTTTCGCCTCCCGCACGAGCGCCGCAACACGGTCGGCGACATCACCGTAGTTCGCGGTGTCGGCCAGTTCGTCGGAGCGGCCGGCATCGTGCAGGTTCACGAACAGCGCCAGGTCGATCTGTACCGGTTGGGCGATCTCTCGCTCGTGGGGCAGTGCGCCGATCGTTGTGGTGACGACGAGGCCTCGAATCTCGATCCGGTCGGAAGCTGACGTCATCACCGTCGACATTATCCGTGCTGTCGTGATCTCGGCTGGTGCTGGGCTGTCGGCTTCGCAGCAGCAGTGCGCCACGGTCGGGTCGCATTGGTTCGTCTCGTGCTCGTACAGTCGGACCGGTGCCCGTCGCAACGCTCCACCTCGAAGGCGTGGATGGCATCGTGCTGGCTGCCGATGTCGCCGGTGATCCCGCCGACGCTGTCGTGATCCTGCTCCACGGCGGTGGCCAGACCCGTCATGCCTGGGGCGGGGCGCTGAGCGCGTTGGTGAGCACCGGCTGGTACGTGGTCAGCCTCGACCTGCGCGGCCACGGTGAGAGCGAGTGGTCACCCGATGGGGTGTACGACATGGACCGGTTCGCCGGCGACATCGAAGCCGTTGCCCGGCAGTTTCGGTTTCCGGTACTCGTCGGGGCCTCACTGGGCGGCATGTCAGCGCTCATCGCGATCGGTGAGTCGTCGAGTCCGTTCACGAGCGGCCTCGTGCTGGTCGATGTCGTGCCGACTCTCGAGGCCGTGGGCGTCGCTCGCATCACCGACTTCATGGCGCTCGGAGTCGAGGGTTTCGATTCGTTGGACGCTGTCGCCGACGCGGTGGCGTCGTACCTGCCCCAGCGGAAGCGTCCGACCGACATCTCCGGCCTTCGCAAGAACGTTCGTCAACGAGCCGACGGCAAGTGGGTGTGGCACTGGGATCCAGCGTTCTTCAACCGGCTCGGCCAGGGTGAGTTCAACGGCGAACCCACCGCCGGTCAGGTCCCGCCGTCCGATCGGCTGGCTCGTGCCGCGCGGGCCGTCACCGTGCCGACCCTGCTGGTGCGAGGGGGAGCCAGTGACGTGGTCAGCCCGGAGGGTGCTCGCGAGCTGCAGGAGATGATCCCTCACGCGTACGCCGTCGACGTCGTTGGCGCGGGGCACATGGTCGCCGGTGATCGCAATGACCGCTTCAACGGTGCGGTGATCGACTTCCTCGACACGGTCATCAGGCCGACCTTGTGAACGCCGTGCGGCTCGAACGCCTTCGCGGGCTCGTAGCGCCGGCGACGACGGCCGTGCTGACCATGGAGTTGCAGGCCGGCATCGTTGGCGAGGGGGTGATGTTGCCCGCGCTCCGTGACGCGTGTGTGGCCTCGGGGACGATTGCGAACGCGGCGACCGTCTGCGCCTCGGCTCGACGGGTGGGGGCTCGCGTGGTGCACTGCACGATCGAGCAACGTGGAGACGACGTTGGGTTCGTGATGAACTCGAAGCTCTCCGCGCTGGCCGCCAAGCAACGTGGGTCACAGGGGCACTGGGCCACCGAGCTCGGCACACCCGGCGCGGGTCTGGCGCCCGAACTCGATGCTCAACCCGGTGATGTCGTGATGGCCCGCCTGCATGGGATGAGCCCATTCATGTCGACGTCGCTCGATCAGGTGCTTCGCAACCTCGGCGTCTCCACGGTCGTCGCCACCGGGGTATCGGTGAACGTCGGTGTGTTCGGATTGGTGCTCAACGCCGTGGATCTCGGCTACCAGGTGGTCGTCGTTCGCGACGCGGTCGCCGGCGTACCCGCTGACTATGCCGACGCGGTGATCGACAACTCACTGTCGATGTTGGCCACGATCGTCACGACCGACGAACTCGTCGACGTGTGGGCAGGGTGCGCGCCATGAATCGCCGACCATGAAGTTCATGCTGCAGTACCCCGATGCACACGGGAGCGGTGTCGACCTGCTCGACGCCGGGCCGGTCGGCGAACTCGCGCTCGCCGCTGAGCGTGCCGGATGGGCGGGAATGTCGTTCACCGAGCATCCGGCGCCCGGTGCGCGTTGGTTGGAGGCCGGCGGCCACCAGACGCTCGATCCGTTCGTCGCACTCGGCGCAGCGGCCGCCGTGACGTCGACCATTCGCCTGCTCACATACCTGGCCGTCGTTCCGTACCGAAACCCGCTGCTGCTGGCCAAGGCCGCGACGACGGTTGACAAGATCTCCAACGGTCGGTTCACGCTCGGCGTCGGAACCGGGTACCTGAAGGGAGAGTTCCGTGCTCTCGGCGTCGATTTCGAGCAGCGCAACGAACTGTTCGACGAGGCCCTCGACGTGCTGGCCCTCCAGTGGAAGGGCGAACCGTTCAGCTACGACGGCATCCACTTCGCGGCGCGCGACGTCGTTGCGCTGCCACGCCCCGCACAGGACCAGATTCCCATCTGGATCGGAGGGAACTCGAAGCTCACCCTGCGACGGGTGGCTGAACGTGCGCAGGGGTGGATGCCACTGCTTGCTCCGGCCGAGATGGCAGCGACGACGCGCACGCACCACCTGGAATCGCTCGGCTCGATCGCCGATCGGCTGGAGTTGCTACGTGATCTCGCCGGCGATCGTTACGCCTCGATCGACGTCGCCGTGCCGTATGTGTGTCGCGACGACGATCCGACAGGGGGAGTCGAGCAGCGTCGCGACCACCTCGGTCGGCTCGCTGAACTCGGTGTCACCTGGATCATCGTTGCTCCGCCGTGGGCGGCGTACCCGGCTGCGCTCGACTACATCGACGGCTTTGCCGCCGCTCACTTCTGAACCCTTGCCTCAATCGCCGATGAACTCCGCTGGTCGCCGCTCGACGAGTGATTGGACTCCTTCGAGCCGGTCCTGGGTGGTGGAGATCAGCGCCTGGGCGTTGCGTTCGGCCTCGAACGCGGCGCTGATATCGCTGTCGAGCGATCGTCGATAGAGCCGCTTGGTCATCGCCAGTGTCCTGGTTGGTCCGTTCGCCAGTTGTTCGCCGAGCGCGACGGCCGTCGGTACGACATCCGGGGCTGGCACACAGCGGTTGACGAGCCCCCATTCGTGCAGGGTCTCGGAGGTGATCGGCTCGCTCAACAGGGCGATCTCGTTCAACCGGTGGAACGGGATGATGCGCGGCATGAAGTAGGAGTCGCCGGCATGGGGCACCATGCCGCGGCGGGTGAAGACGTGCGTCCAGCGAGCACCTTCGGCTGCCACGACGAGATCGGCGAGGAGCGCCAACATCCAGCCGGCCCCGGCGACCGTGCCGGTCACCGCGCTCACGATCGGTGTCTCCGTCTCCCACATCTGTTGGAAGAGCGCCTGGTAGTCGTTCGACGCGAACCGATAGTCGAGCGTGGTCATCTTCCCGACTGCGTCGGGTGATGCAGCGACATCGGCGCCGGTGCAGAAGTCACGTTCGGTGCCGGCGATGACGATGGCTCGCGTCGCCCGATCGGCGTCGGCGTCGCGGAGCAGTTCACGCAACTCGACGCAGGTCGCGAGGTCGATGGCGTTGCGACGCTCTGCGCGGTCGAGCGTGACGTGGAGCGAGGCGCCCACCCGCTCGACCCGGAGGCCACCGGACGATGCCCGAACCGGCGTTGGTGGTTCCGTTGCTGCTTGTTCACGTTCGTCGGACATCGATCCCCTAGACAGAAAGACTCGGTACAGCGAGAAGTGGCACAGTAGCGCCTGGGAACCGTTGGCTCATGTGGGCGGGAACAACGACATCGGGCTGCGACCGTCGACGCTGACCGTTCGTCGTGCGAAGCGCCAATGCTCACCGACTGTCCGGTACTGATCGATGTAGCGGCCCCAGTGATCGAGACCGATGTGGGTGAGTACCTGGTAGTAGCACCGCCCGCTGGCGTGGTGCCGGTCGACGATGTCGATCTGGTGCGTCGCGGTCATGTGGCGCACGTACGCGGGTCGGGACGATCCGTCGCCACTCGACACCCCAAGGCCATCACGGACACCGGTGAAGATCGTGAGGATTTCATCGATCCCGGTCTTCACATCGCCGTCGATGTCCATCTCGGCATCGGGTGCGAACAAGTCCATCACCTGGGTGAACCGGCCGCTGTCGCCGTTGGCGTTGTACCTGGCGACGAGCTCGCGGATGGATTCACGGGCGACGACTTCCCACAGATCCATCAGGTTGAGTCTCGCGCCAACCAAGTCGGGCGACAACACGCGGCACCCCCACCCGAAAATTCGGGTTCCGGTTCCGGGGTGTGGCGGGTTCAGGCGGGGGGTTCGAGTGCGTGCTCGAAGTCGGCGATGAGGTCGGCGCAGTCTTCGAGGCCGATCGACACCCGCAACAACCCGGCGGTGACTCCGCAGCCAGACTGCTCGTCGGGAGTCAGGCTGGCGTGGGTCGAGGTCGCCGGGTTGCACACGAGCGTCTCGGGCCCCCCGAGCGAGGTGGCCACCCTGGCGATCTGCAGACGGCTCAGGAATGCCGCGGCGGTGTCTCGATCAGCGACTTCGAACGACAACACGGTGCCGTACTGGCGCAACTGCTTGGTCGCCAGGCCGTGCTGAGGGTGTTCGCTGAGCCCGGGATAGTGGACCGCACGCACCTCAGGGTGGTCAGCGAGCGTGATGGCGATCGACCGCGCCGATGCGTTCTGCTGGCGGGTGCGAACACCGAGCGTCCGGATGCCACGCAGTGCATTGAGCGCGTCGAACGGCGACGGGGTGGCCCCATGGAGCACCGAGTACGCCCAGATCTCGGCGAGGAGATCGGCATCGCCCGAGATCACGCCGAGCGTGGCGTCGTTGTGGCCGGCAATGCCCTTGGTGGCCGAGTGCAGCGCGATGTCGACGCCGTGGGCGAGCGGCTGCTGGCCGAGCGGAGTCGAGAACGTTGAATCGACGACGGTGAACGGACCGCGGATCGATCCGAGTTCGTCGAGGTCGGCCAACTCGAGCAGTGGGTTCGACGGCGACTCGGCGAGCACCAGCATGGTGCGACCCGGCTCGACGGCATCGGCGAAGGCGCCAGGTTCGGCCACGTCGACGAACGTGACGTCGATACCCATGCGACGACACGGCCCCTGCAGGAACGCGAGCGTGCCGGCATACAGCTGGCGTTGGGCGACGATGTGGCTTCCGGTCGAGCAGAGTGCGAACACCGTCGACGCGAGCGCACCCATGCCCGATGCGAACGCCAATGACTCCTCTGCACCTTCGAGTTCGGCCATCGCCTGTTCGAACGACCGGACAGTGGGGTTCGAGTACCGGCTGTAGAAGTCACCATGACGCACCGACGTGGCACGCCGGTGCGCATCGTCGAGCCCCTCTGATTCCCAGGTGCTCGACGCCCAGAGCGCAGGAGCCAACGACGATCCACTCGCTCCGCGACCCGCCGTGATCGTCAGTGTCTCGGGCGCCACGTCGGGCAGCGTTCCGTCGTTCGCCATGGCCGACCACGGTATCCGGTGCCGGCGACCGCCGATGTAACGATTCGTTACTCCTGGTGTCTGACACCATGGGTCACAGGATGGTTTGCTCAGTCGGCGAGTTCGGCGAGGACCACGTCGTGGAGGAGTCGATTCGTGCTGATTGCGGTGTTGTGCAGGTGGGTCGGCACACCGAATCGGTCGGTGAGGCTCCCGCCGGCCGCCTCGACGATCGGCTTCACCGCGGCGATGTCGTATGGCGCAACGCCCACTGCGTCGACCGCAACGTCCATCGCTCCCTCGGCCACCAGCATGTGTTGCCAGAAGTCGCCGATCCCGCGGGATCGGCGGGCCCGCTGTTGCAGCCGAACGAGGGCCGGCGTGAGCCCGAGCGCATCCCAGCCGGCATTGTGGGTGATGCTCACCTGAGCTTCGGCCAGCTCGTCGACCGTCGAGACCACGATCGGCCGCTCGTCGTCGAACACCGACATGGTTGCGCCAAGCCCGAGCCCTCCCCACCAGCGCCGCCCGAGTGCCGGGGCCGACACCACACCGAGCACCGCTCCCCGCTCGGCATGAACCAGCGCGATGAGGGTCGCCCAGATCGGGATACCGCGTACGAACCCGGACGTGCCGTCGATTGGGTCGATCACCCACTGCCACGGCGAGTCGACATCACCCCTGGGTCCGTGCTCCTCGCCGAAGGCACCATGCCGTGGCCGTTCGTGGAGCAGCCGATCGACGATCATCGTCTCGGCCCGGCGGTCGATCTCGGTGACCTCGGTGCGATTCTGCTTCCAGTCGAGGTCGAAGTCGGCTTCGTGGAAATGCGGCAACGTGAAGGCGTCGGACGCGTCGGCCACGTCCAGGGCGAGCGCGAGGTCGTGGGTCAGATCGGGCATCTCGTCGAGATCCATCGTCAACGCCCCGTGTTCGACGCAGACGGGAATACGGGTGGCCGCTTCTCCTGGAGTGCCGCGAGGCCCTCGGCGGCGTCGGGGCCGAGGAAGTTGATCATCTCGTAGGCGAGCGATGCCTCGAAGTTGGGAAGGGCCTGGCGGAGCCAGTGGTTCAGCGCCCGCTTGGTCATGCGAGTTGCGTCCACTGGACCGGCCGCGAGCTTGTCGGCCACACCGAGTGCCGTCGACAGCACGTCGTCGGCCGGCACCGCCTTGGAGACGAGACCGATGCGCTCGGCCTCGCGGCCATCGAGAAAGTCGGCGGTCAGCAGGTAGTACTTCGCCTTCGCCATCCCGCACAGCAGCGGCCAGATGGCCACCGCATGGTCGCCGCCGGCAACACCGAGGCGGATGTGGCCGTCGGTGAGCTTGGCATCCTCGTTGATGATGCTGATGTCGGCGAGCAGCGCCACGGCGAGTCCGGCTCCGACGGCGACCCCGTTGATGGCCGAGACGATCGGCGTGTCGCAGTCGATCATCGTGCGCACGATGTCGCCGGCCTCCTTCATCACGCGGATGGTCTGGGCGTAGTCGCCCACCTGCTCGGCAATCCAGTCGAGATCTCCACCCGCGGAGAATGCTCGGCCGGCACCGGTGACCACGACGGCGCGTACCGACGGATCGTCGTCGATCGTGCGGAACACCCGCGACAACTGCAGGTGCATCTCGGCACCGGTGGCGTTCAACCGGTCAGGGTCGTCGAGCGTCACGAGGAGCACCCCATCGCTCGGCCGCTCGAACCGCAGGCGGGCATAGGCGGCGTACCGATCGTCAGTGGGGCTGTCCGTCACGCCGCAGACCCTAGTGAGACGCGGGGTCGAGGGGCTTCGATCCTGCCGTGGTGCGGGGTCAGCTCGCGCGAACGAGGGCGACGAGGTTGTCGACGTCGAGTCCGAACCGGGCGAGGATCGCCGTCGACTTGGGGTCGTGGGGGATGAACTTCGTCGGTAGGCCGAGCACGGTGACCTGCGTATCGGTTCGCAAGGTGCACACCGCATCGCCGATCGACATCCCGATGCCGCCGTCACGGATCCCGTCCTCGATCGTGATCACCCGGCTGTGAGTGGCTGCGTCGGCGATCATCTGGGCATCGAGCGGGGCACAGCAGCGTGCATCCCACACGGTCACGTCGATTCCGTCGACGGCGAGTTCCCCCGCAGCCTTCTCGGCGACCTCGAGCATCTTGCCGACGGCGATGATGCAGGTGCCGGAACCGGTGACGACCTTGCGGGCCGACAGCCCCGAGCCGACCTCGGCCTCGGTCACCTGTCGCGCGGCGCCGCGCGGATAGCGGATGGCGACGGGACCTGACTCGACGAGCGTTGTCGCGTCGTGGAGCATCTGGGACAACTCCTGGGCACTCGAGGGGGCGAGTACGCGCATTCCCGGAACCTTCGCGAGCATCGCCATGTCGTAGACGCCGTGGTGGCTCGCACCATCGGGCCCGGTGACGCCGGCACGATCGAGACAGAAGATCACCGGGAGCCGATGCAGCGCCACGTCGTACACGACCTGATCCCACGCTCGATTCATGAACGTCGAGTAGATCGCCACGATCGGTCGGAGGCCGCCCATCGCCATGCCGGCGGCGCCGGTGACGGCGTGTTGCTCGGCGATACCGACGTCGAAGAAACGGTCGGGGAACCGGTCCTGGAACGGGAGCAGGCCGGTTGGGCCGGGCATCGCAGCGGTGATGGCGACGATTCGTCGGTCGGCTTCGGCCTCTTTGACAATCGCCTCGGCGAAGGCCTGCGTGTATCCGGTGGACACGGCTTTAGGCGGTCCGACGAGCGGGTCGAACACCGGGGCGTCGTGGAGGTGCTTCTCGTCGTCGTCCTCGGCCGGTGAGTAGCCGCGACCCTTCTGCGTGAGCACGTGTACGAGGATCGGGCCCTCCGCCGACAGTTCGATCGCGTTGTGGAACGCGTGCTCCATCTCCTCGATGTTGTGGCCGTCGAACGGGCCGACGTATCGCACGCCGAGCGCTTCGAAGAACGACGGCGGCTGCAGGAACTCCCTGACGCCGGCCTTGAATGCGTCCATTGCGGAGCCGGCCTGGTGGCCGACAACGGGGAGATGCTGGAGGAAGTCCTCGATGCGTCGCTGGCGGCGGACGTACACCGGATTCAGGCGGATGTCGGTGAGGGCGTGCGCCAATTTCTCGGTCAGCACGTCGGTGACACTCGGATGATTGGCTCGTTCGTCGCGGCCCTGCACGCTGGCCGAGAGCATCGATACCGTCGGCGCATACGAGCGGCCGTTGTCGTTGAGCACGACGATGACCCGCTTGTGTCCATGGCCGATGTTGTTGATCGCCTCGTAGGCCATCCCGCCGGTCATCGAGCCATCGCCGAGTATCGCGACGATGTGGCGATGGTGGTCGGCTCCGAGGTCGCGGGCTACGGCCATCCCGTACGCGTAGGAGAGGATCGTGGAGGCGTGGCTGTTCTCGACGTAGTCGTGTTCCGATTCCTCGCGAGAGGGATAGCCCGACATGCCGCCCTGCTGGCGCAACTGCTCGAACTGTTTCTGGCGGCCCGTGACGATCTTGTGGATGTAGGCCTGGTGGCCGGTGTCCCACAGAATCGCGTCAGTTGGCGATTCGAACACACGATGCAGCGCCAGAGTGAGTTCGACAGCGCCGAGATTCGAGCCGAGGTGGCCGCCGGTGTCCGACACGGCCGACACCACGAAGTCACGGATCTCGCCGGCGAGATCGTTCAGTTCGGCATACGACAGATCCCGCAGGTCTGCGGGCTGGCGGACTCGCTCCAGATACATGCAGCTCTGACGCTATCTCCACTGCCGAGTCGGTGTGTGACGGGCCCGTACAGTCGGTTGCATGGCAGTTCCTTCGCGATCTCCGTTCGACCTCTCGGGTCACGTTGCACTCGTCACCGGCGGCAACAGCGGGATCGGCCTCGGCATGGCCGATGCGCTCGCGGCCCACGGCGCCGATGTGGCGATCTGGGGAACCAACCCCGACAAGAATGATGCGGCGATCGAGCAGCTCGGCCATCACGATGTCGAGCTGCTGTCGATCGTTTGCGACGTCGGCGACGAGGACGCGGTGGTGCAGGCCATGGCCGACACGATCGGCGAGCTCGGCCGGATCGACTCGTGCTTCGTCAATGCGGGTATCGGCGGGCAGGCGCCGAGCTTCGTCGGGATGACGTCGGACGAGTGGCGTCGTGTGATGCGAGTGAACCTCGACGGCGCGTTCTTCACGGCGCGCGAGGCGGCGCGACACATGGTCGAGCGATCCGACAATGGCGACGAGGCCGGCGGCTCGATCGTGTTCACCACGTCGGGCTCGGCGTTCTTCGGACAACAGTCGGGCCAGCACTACGGCGCGTCGAAGGCCGGAGTGAATTCGATGATGAAGGCGATTGCTGTGCAACACGCCCGTCACGGGGTGCGCTGCAACTCGATCCTTCCAGGCTGGATCGAGAGCGACATGACCGCCGGTGCATTCGCCTGGGACCGCTTTGTTGCCAACGTCCTCCCGCGGGTGCCGGCGCGCCGTTGGGGCGTCCCCGCCGACTTTGGCGGCCTTGCGGTGTATCTCGCGAGTGCGGCGTCGAGCTACCACACCGGCGACGTCATCACCATCGATGGCGGCTACCACTCCTTCTGAACTGGCCCACGCACTATGGCTTGACGTAGATCGACACGTGCTGGTCACTGTCGTCGGTGAACTCAGCGCCCGCCATGTCACCGAACCGTTCGGCCAGTGTCAGCCCCGCGCGATCGGCCATCGCGTCGAGTTGGGCCGGTGTCGCCCACCTGATCGACCAAGGCCGCAGCCGCACACCCTCCGACTCGCTGAATTGTACGAACTGGCCCTCGGCGCGCTGGTTGTCGGGATCGTCGACCGACACCGAGAGCACGACGTGATCGACGGCCAGGGTCCGCACGGAAACATCGGATGTTGGCCGCGTTCGACGGTCGGCGTCAGGGACGAACGCCTCGACCACGAATGATCCATCCACTCGAAGTCGCCCGGCGACCTCCACGAAGCAGCGGTGTTGCCTCTTCTCGTCGAGCAGGTTGAAGATCGTGTTGTAGGCGACCAACGCGGCATCGAACGGCCCGTCGGGGAGGTCGTCGACCATGTCGCCACAGATGGTCGTGACGTCACCTGTGGCGTCACGTTCGTTGAGCCGGTCGAGCATCGCTGTACTGCTGTCGACGCCGACCACCTGCAATCCGGCGGCGGTCATCGGCACGGCCAGCCGCCCGGTCCCCACACCGAGTTCGAGCACCCGCCCGCCCGGTCCCGCCAGCGATGTCATCCGCACAACCGTTGCGTCCACATCGGTGACGTCGGCGTACCACTCGTCGTACACGTCGGCGAACCCGTCGCCGTAGGAACGCTCGTCGTAGCCGCGCATCGACGTGAGGCTAGGTGTTACATCCGGGGTCTGACCCCGGATGTAACACCGGACGGACATCTGACGTGACGCCGGGCCGGTGGTGTCGATGTGCAGCGGTAGCGTGTGCGGGGTGACCGAGCCGGCGATCACCTACCTCGACCACGCTGCGTCCACGCCGATGCGGGCAGAGGCGATCGAGGCAATGATGCCGTACCTCGCTGCCATCTACGCCAACCCGTCGGGTTCGCATCGCTTCGCCAGGCGGGCCCGCCAGGCCATTGACGAGTCGCGCGACACTGTGGCCGCAACTGTCGGGTGCCGACCCAACGAGGTCGTGTTCACCGGGTGTGGCACCGAGAGCGACAACACTGCGATTGCAGGCGCGGTCTCGCGCCGCGGCGGTATCGCGGTCTGCCCGGCGGTGGAGCATCACGCAGTTCTCCATGTCGTCGAGCATCTCGGTGGTCGTGTCGTCGGCGTCGATGCTGCCGGCAGTGTCGATCTCGACGAACTCGCGGCGGTGCTCGACGCGGAGGCCGACGTCGCCGTCGTCAGTGTGATGGCGGTCAACAACGAGGTGGGCACGATCACCGACATTGCCGAGGTGTCGAAGCTCGTGCGTCGACTCGCGCCCGGCGCGCTGGTGCACACCGACGCCGTGCAAGCCGCCTGCTGGCTCGACCTGCGCGAGGTGACGCCGCACATCGACCTGCTGTCGCTGAGCGCCCACAAGTTCGGCGGCCCGAAGGGCGTCGGCGTGCTGATCGAACGCGGCGGGCCGCGCATCGA
>JANPCI010000327.1:0-5445 GCA_031430875.1 Actinomycetes bacterium
AGTCGCCCGCCTTCGCAACTGCGAGATCCGGCACGGCCTCGACGATCTTGACGGCGTTGATGTCGTGGTGCGCTCGCTCGTCGACTACCGAACGGCCGAGATCACCGATCTCGCGGGAGAAACGGCACGAGCGGCGGCCCACGGCGCCACCACCGTGTGGGATCTCTCCCATGCGGCCGGCGTGCTCGAACTCGACCTGCCGGTGGCGAACGTGGAACTCGCAGTGGGATGCACCTACAAGTTCCTCAACGGCGGCCCGGGCGCACCGGCGTTCGTCTTCGTGTCAAAGGACGTGCAGCAGCGGGTGGTCCAGCCGATCTGGGGATGGTTCGCCCAATCCGACCAGTTCGCGATGGAGCGACCGTTCGATCCTCGGCCCGGCGTCGGGCGGATGCTCAACGGCACGCCGCCGGTCCTCGGGCTCACGGCCGCACGCGAGGGGATCGGGCTCACCGTCGAGGCGGGCATCGCCGCGGTGGCCGAGAAGGCTCGACGCCTGAGCGGATTCGCCATCGAGCTGGCGGACCAGTACGGGTTGGAGACCACCACCCCCCGAGATGCCGCTCGACGAGGCGGACACGTCGCCATCCGCCGCCACGACGCGCGACACCTTCACGAGCAACTCGCCGATCGCAAGGTGGTCGTCGACTACCGCGACCCCGATGTCCTGCGATTCGGGCTCTCCCCACTCACCACCCGATTCACCGATATCTTCGACGCGATGTTGATGCTCGCCCGACTGGTGAGAACGGTCTGACCATCGTCTGAGCACGGCATGCTGGTGGCATGAGCGTCGTCAAGATCAATGCCATCACGATCCCCGAGGGCATGGGCCCGCAGCTCGAAGGGCGCTTTGCCGGACGAGCCAAGATGGTCGAGCAGTTCGAGGGATTCGAGGACTTCCAGTTGTTGCGGCCGACCGAGGGAGAGAGCCGCTACTTCGTGTACACGCGCTGGGCGACGGAGGCTCACTTCCAGGCGTGGATGGCGAGCCAGGACTTCGAACGTGGCCACGCCAGCGGCCAAGCCGACGCCAACAAGCCCGCCGACGGTGAGGCGCCCCGCCAGCCCGTCGCCCAGGGCGCCGACCTGATGTCGTTCGAAGTCGTCGAGCACGTCGTCAAGGGCTCCTGATCGACTTCCCGTGAACTCGTTGTGGAGATAGTCATCAACGAGTTCACGAGAACGAGTTGTAGCCTCCGGTTCTCGTGGCTCTGATCGTCCAGAAGTACGGCGGCACATCCGTCGCCGACCCCGACCGCATTCGTGCGGTCGCAGACAATGTCGCGTTCACCCGTAAGCGTGGCAACGACGTCATCGTCGTCGTGTCGGCCATGGGAAAGGCCACCGACAATCTGATCGCCCTCGCCAACTCGGTGTCGAGTACCCAGCCTGGCCGCGAGATGGACATGCTGCTCACAACTGGTGAGCGCGTCACCGCCGCCCTGATGACAATGGCGCTCGCCGACCGCGGCATCGACGCGGTGAGCTTCACCGGCAGCCAGGTCGGCATCATCACCGACACCTCCCACCGCAAGGCCAAGATCGTCGAAGTCAGAGGCGACCGCGTGCGCGAGGCGATGGCGGCCGGCAAGGTCTGCGTCATTGCCGGCTTCCAGGGGGTGAGCACCGACAAGGAGATCACCACCATGGGCCGAGGTGCCTCCGACCTCACCGCGTCGGCCCTCGCCCAGGCCATGAACGCCGACGCCTGCGAGATCTACACCGACGTGACCGGCGTGTTCACCGCCGACCCGCGCATCGTGCCGCAGGCCCGCAAGCTCGCCAAGGTCCACTTCGACGAGATGCTCGAGATGGCCGGTGCCGGTTCCAAAGTGCTCGCTCTTCGCTCGGTCGAGTTCGCGCGCAACCATGATGTACCACTCCACGTACGTTCCGCATTCACTTGGGAACCCGGCACGTGGGTCACCAACGAGGAGGCTTCGATGGAAGATCCGATCATCTCCGGTGTCGTCACCGACATGTCCGAAGCAAAGGTCACCGTGTTCGGTGTGCCCGACAGGCCCGGCATCTCGGCGGCGCTGTTCGAACCGCTCGCCGACGCCAACGTCAACGTCGACATGATCGTGCAGAACACATCGACCCAGGGCACGACCGACATCAGCTTCACGATGCCGATGGCCGACATGGCCGATGCCGAGCAGATCGTCTCGCGGGTCGCGACCGAGATCGGCGCCACCGGCGTGTCGCACGACAACGACATCGCCAAGGTCTCGCTCGTCGGCGCCGGCATGAAGTCGTCTCCCGGCATTGCCGCGAAGATGTTCCGGGTGCTCGCCGACGAGGGCGTGAACATCGAGATGATCTCCACGTCGACCATTCGTGTCTCGGTGGTGTGCGCCGGCGGCGACATGGAGCGCGCCGCTCGCGCCCTGCACACCGCGTTCGGCCTCGACTCCGGCGGCGACTACTCGGGTCCACTCCCCGAACGCAAGTAGCCCGGTCTGTTGGGGTCGGGTCCGGAAAGACCGGCTCGGTCTGTTGGGGTCGGGTCCGCAAAGACAGGCTCGTGGGTTCAGGGCCGGTCGGGCTGATCGGCGATTGAATGTCCGTGATGTCCGACGTGTGGCCACAGTTGTTGCTCGTCGGGATTCTCGTCGTCATCAACGCAGCATTTGCCGGGACCGAGCTTGCACTGGTGGCGCTGCGGGAGAGCCAGCTGCAGCGACTCGAAACACAATCGGCGACGGGCGCCGTGCTTGCCCGCCTCGCGCGCCAGCCGAACCAGTTCCTCGCCACGATCCAGATCGGGATCACGCTTGCCGGATTCCTGGCGTCAGCTGCCGCTGCCGTCTCGCTCGCCACGCCCCTCGAGGAACGGCTCAGCTTCCTTGGCGGAGCTGCCGGGCCAACCTCGGTCGTCGTCGTCACCCTGATCCTCGCCTACTTCACGCTCGTGTTCGGCGAACTCGCACCGAAGCGGCTCGCGTTGCAACGCGCCGAGAAGTGGGGCCTCGTCATGGCTCGACCGCTCGACTTGCTGTCGACTCTCACGAAGCCGGTCGTCTGGATGCTGTCGCGGTCGACCGACATCGCGGTGCGGGTGTTCGGCGGCGACCCGACCCTGCAGCGCGAGGAGGTGAGCGGTGAAGAACTACGCGACATGGTCGCGATCCACGAGAACTTCCCACCCGAGCAGCGCCAGATCATCGACGGTGCCTTCGAGATCGCCGAACGCCAACTCGATCAGGTGATGGTGCCACGCAACGATGTGACAGTCATCGACGCCGAGATGACATGCGCCGAGGCACTCGCTGCCTTGCTGGAATCCGGGCACTCTCGTGCACCCGTAGCCGACAAGCGGAACCTCGACCGGACCGTTGGCATGGTGCAACTCCGCAGCCTCATCGGTCGGGACGCGGAACCGGTCGTCGCGGCGATGCGCGAGATCCCTGCGTTCCCCGATGCCGCCCGCGTCCTCACGGCGCTGCGCGAGTTCCAGACGCACCGCACGCAGATGGCACTGGTGATCGGCGAGCACGGACAAGCACTCGGCATCGTGACGGTCGAGGATCTCGTGGAGGAGCTTGTCGGGGAGATCTACGACGAGACCGACCCTGACCTCGCAACGGTGGTCCACGAACCAGACGGCACGCTCGTGCTCCCCGGAGCATTTCCGGTTCACGACCTCGTCGACCTCGACGTCGAGCTCCCCGAGGGCGACTACACGACGATCTCCGGTCTCGTGCTCGATGAACTCGGCCGGTTCCCGAGCATCGGTGAGACCATCGTGATCGACGACTGGCAGATCGAGATCCAGGCGATCCACCGCCACCGCATCGAGCAAGTGGCGCTGCGCCGGATCGATCACCCGTAGCGCTCGTGGCCGGTGACATCCGGCGCATGTGACCACCGTCTCTTGCTTGTGTCGGCCTGTCGGCACATGATCGCCCGAACGACAACGCACGGGGGTGCAGCATGACGGACGGGGCGAAGCTCGGTGAGCGAGCAGTGGTGGTCGGCAGCGGGATGGGCGGACTGTTCACCGCGAGGGTGCTCAGCGACTACTTCGAGGAAGTGGTCGTTCTTGATCGGGATCACGAGCCGGCGACGGCCGACCCACGGTCGACAGTTCCCCAGGGCAACCACTTCCACGTGCTGCTGCCGGGCGGGTTGACCGCCATGAACGAGTGGTTCCCCGGCTTCGTCGACGATCTGATCGGCACGGGATCGGTCGAGATGCAACTCGGACGCGACTTCTACGCGTACACGAACCAGGGCAAGTCCTACAGCCTGCAGGCCCACCAACCCGAACCCGCCGACGGGCCCATGACCTACGTCCAGACGCGTCCACAGCTCGAGCTCAACGTCCGCCGGCGCGTCGAGTCGGTGCCGAACGTACGGCTGCGGTATCGCACGCTCGTCAGCGCACCGGTCGTCGACACGACGACAGGCGTGTCGAGGATCGTCGGCGTGGAGCTGGAAGACGGTGAACGCATCTCCGCCGACCTCGTCGTCGACGCCAGCGGTCGCAACAGCTGCACCGCTCGCTGGCTCCCGACGATGGGATTCGATCCCGCTCCGGAGACCTACGTGAACTGCGACGTGCACTACGCCTCGGTCATCGTCCGACCGGCGAACTGGAACGCGTTCGAGGGGACCGTCATCTTCGTCATGCCGTCCGGCGCCGGCGAGCACGCAGGTCGAACCGGATCAGTCGTGAAGCTGCCGGGTGACCGATGGCTCGTGGCACTCGGCGGCAGGTACGGCGACCACGCGCCCACGGATTGGGACGGCTACCGCGACTTCGGACGCACCCTGCTCCACCCGATCTGGGATGAACTCGTCGGCACCACCACACCGGTTGGCGGCATCGAGACCTACCGGATGCCACGGGCCGTACGACACCACTACGAACAGCTCGATCAGTTTCCCGACGGTCTCATCCCGATCGCCGATTCCGTCTGTTTCTTCAACCCGACCCACGGCCAGGGAATGTCCTCCGCCGCCGGCCAGTGCCGCGGTCTGGAAGCCCTCCTCGCCGATCGGGCGGACACTGGGCGCGGTCTGGACGGCTTGCCGCTCGAGTTCTTCCCGATCGCTGCCGACTGGGTGCGCGGCCCATGGATCCTCGCCGCAATCAGCGACTTCGAGCACCCCGACTGCACCGGCGACTTTCCTGAGGAGGCGCTCGACGACCTCATGCTCCTCGGTCAGCTGGCCCAGGCGCACGACGACCCGACCGCGATGACGATGGTCATGGAGATCGGCACGCTTGTTCGGCCACTGTCGGACATTCGCGAACTTGCCGCGCATGCGACCTGACACCCAGCGGTCTGTTGGGGTCGGGTCCGGAAAGACCGGGATTTCTAGCAGGGTGATGAAAATCGGGCTTTGAGGGCGATGGCTGGGTCGCTTGAGTCGCGGGTCTGGTTGAGATCGTGGACCGATGTCGGATTTCAGTGATCGTCGGTGTCGGTTCTC
>JANPCI010000328.1:0-17755 GCA_031430875.1 Actinomycetes bacterium
ACGGTGTCGACGGCTACGTGAGTGTCGAGGTCGATCCCGGCCTTGCTCATGATGGGCCCGGCACTGAGGCGGCGGCACGTGAGCTCCACACGCAGATCAACCGCCGCAATCTGATGGTCAAGATTCCGGGAACCGAGGAAGGTCTTTCCCCGATCGAGCAGATGATCTCCGAAGGACGATCCATCAACGTCACGCTGATCTTCAGCCTCGACCGTTACTCGAAGGTCATCGAGGCCTACCTCGCCGGCCTGGAGCGGCTCGCTGCCGATCCCGACGCCGACCTCTCGAAGGTCGCCAGCGTTGCGAGCTTCTTCATCAGCCGGGTCGACTCCGAGGTCGATCGGCGTCTCGACGCCATCGGCTCCGACGAGGCGCTGGCATTGCGTGGCAAAGCTGCAGTCGCCCAGGCCAAGCTCGCCTACCACCTCTTCGTCGAAGCATTCTCTGGGCCTCGATGGGATGAGCTCGCCGCACGCGGTGCTCGCGTACAGCGCCCCCTGTGGGCGTCGACGTCAACCAAGAACCCGGCATTCCCGGACACGCTCTACGTCGATGAATTGATCGGCCCCCACACCGTCAACACGCTGCCCGACAACACCTTGGAGGCCTTCGCCGACCACGGAACGGTCGCCCGCCGGATCGATGCCGACGTCGACGTGGCGCGGGCGGTCTGGGATGCACTCCCCCGTGTCGGCGTCAACATGGACGATGTCGCGGCACAACTCGAACGCGAAGGCGTGTCGAGCTTCCAGAAGGCCTTCGATGAGCTGATCACCGCCCTCGAAACCAAATCCGACACCCTCTGATCCACCCCGCCAAACCCGAAAAATGCCTGGGGTTGCGCGCTCAGCGCGCACAGCGAGGCATATTTCGGGTGTTTCAGGGGGTCGTCAGGCGGATGTGACGTTGATGGTGCGGCGGGGGTAGCCCTGGGCGCCGTTGGGGGCGACGGGGGCGTACTCCTCGGTTTGTGGCACGCCGTCGCCATCGAAGGCCCGAGCTTCGATCACGCGCTTGCCGGGTTCGGCGGTCAGTCGGTAGACCCACTGGACCCAGGTGTCAGCCGAGGGGACCCCGCCGAGTTCGGCATCCATCCACTCCCCGCCGTCGACTCGCACCTGCACCTTCGACACGCCCGAATGGATGGCCCACGCGACTCCACCGACGGCGACCTCGCCCACGTGGTCACGCTTGGTCGGCGTGTCGATTCGGGCCATGGTCTTGATCGGCCCCTCCTTCGACCATCCGCGTGGAATCCAGTACGCGTCGTAGTCCTCCCAGCGGGTCAGTTCGATGTTCGTCACCCATTTGGTGGCCGACACGTAGCCGTACAGGCCGGGAACGACCATACGGACGGGGTACCCATTCCTGGCGGGGAGCGGCTCACCGTTCATGCCGATCGCGAGCAGTGCATCACGGCCGTCCATGATCACTTCGGTCGGCGTCCCGGCTGTCCAGCCGTCGATCGAGCGGCTCACCACCTGGGTGGCACCGTCTTGCACTCCGGCTTCCTCGAGGATGTCCTTGAGCAGGACGCCTTGCCACAGCGCATTTCCGACGAGGTCGCCGCCAACCGGGTTCGACACACATGACAGGGTCACGTACCGCTCCACCTGGGGCCGCTCGAGGAGATCGGCGAACGTGATCTCGATTGGATTGTCGACCATCCCGCTGATCTTGAGCGACCAGGAATCCTTCGACACCTGCGGCACCACCAGCGCGGTGTCGATCCGGTAGAAGTCGACGTTCGGGGTCACGAACGGTTGCAGGCCGTCGACCGGGAGCTGCGCATCAGCAGGCAGGAGCGGCGTGTCGGCGCCCGTTGTCGGGAGCGTCACCGTTGCTCGCTCGGCACTCACCTCGAATCGTTGCTGCAGGATCCGTCCGAGCCCGCCGACGAGCACCGCTGCCGAACCGATCCCGATGGCACCACCGACGAAGCGTCGCCGGTTGACACCCATCGTCTGAGCCGGGGTCGTGGTGCCGACATCAGGATCGGCCGGGGCAGCGACACGGTTGGGTCGCGGAGCCAGATACCACAGCACGGCGATCGACACTGCAGTACCGACGAGGGTCGGCAGGAGCTTTCCGAAGCTTGGTGCGGGCCGGGTGAGCACTGCGAACGAGCCCAGGAGCCCGATCACGCACGTCAGGGCGTACGCCGCGCTACGGGCTCCGCGCATCGCGAGAACGCCGACGGCGATTCCGATCACGATCACGACAATCATGGCGCCGGCGACGAGCACCGCTTTGTCGTTCGTGCCGAACGCCTCGATCGCCCAGTCCTTGAGCGGCTTCGGCACGAGGTCGATGAACACCTGACCAACGGGCACGACCGGTGACGCCGAGCCCTCCACCAACCCGACGGTCAGCTCTGCTGCTGCGAGCCCCGCGCCGGTGGCGAGCAATCCCAGCACCGGCCCCTGCCACTTCGGGCCGTACCATGCTTGTTTCATGGACCCAGATGTATCCGACGAAGCGTCGTCCCGTGCGCGTTCCATCGTCGCCGAACTCGGTGTTTCCGAGAATGTTCGACTCGCGGAAGAACTTGTTTCCGAAGTACTCGGGCTCATCGCCGATCAGCCTGACACGCTCGATCTCAAGATTGCCACTGCTGCGCTCACCGAGATGCGCGATGCCTACGCGATGTTCGCCCCGTACAAGAGCCGCCGAAAGGTGGCAATCTTCGGTTCGGCGCGAACCAGCGCCGACGATCCGCTCTACGAGCTGACGCGACGCCTCGCCGGAATACTGGCCGACAAGGGGTGGATGACCGTGACCGGTGCTGGTCCCGGGATCATGCAGGCCGGCATGGAAGGCGCCGGACGAGAGAACTCGATCGGTGTGTCGATCCGACTGCCGTTCGAGTCGGGAGCCAACTCGATCATCGCCGGCGACGCCAAGCACGTCAGCATGAAGTACTTCTTCACCCGCAAGCTGATGCTCATCAAGGAGTCACAGGGTTTCGTGTGTATGCCCGGCGGCTTCGGCACGCTCGACGAAATGTTCGAGCTGATCACCCTCACGCAGACCGGCAAGGGAGTTCCGGTGCCGATCGTGCTGCTCGATGCTCCCGGCGACCCGTTCTGGGAGGGCGTCGACACGTTCGTGCGCGAGCAGCTGATCGACCGCGGGTTGGTGTCGGCGACCGATGTCGGTCTGTACACGATCACCAATTCCTGTGACGAGGCAGCTCGGATCATCGACGGCTTCTATGCGAACTACGACTCGATCCGACTGGTCGGCGATCACCTGATCGTGCGCATGCGGCAGGGCCCGAACGACGTGCAGTTGGCCGAGCTCAACGAGCAGTTCGGTCATCTCGTTGCCTCCGGGTCGATCGAACGCGCCGAGCCGTTCAAGGTCGAGCGCCGCGACGACGACCGTGTGCATTTGGATCGGATCTCGCTGGTGTTCGCGAAGCGCGGCTACAGCGATCTGATCGAATTGATCGACGTACTCAACGGCTACGTGTGAGCCTCGATCCAGGTGCGTCCCGCTGCACGCTCTTCACGATGTCACCCTGCGGTGGTTCGGCCTCGGGCACGTCGAGCGTGACGCCAACCGGTAGCGAATCGGCGCCGCACACATCTTCTCGACGTCACGGGGCTGTATAGGCCCAGGTCGCGAGGAGGAATTCGTCAGCGTTGTCGACCCCGCTCGACGACCAAATGATCTGGAAGCCATGAGTAGGCAGATACAAACTCGCAAAGCCCACCATCCCGAGGGTTGTGATGCCACCGGAGGTTCCAATGTAGATGCAGACCTTCCCGGCTGGTGCGGTCGGGTTCACGGTGGTCCCGGTGCAGGTGGGGTCGTTGTCGCCAGCGCCGCTTGCGAAGTTCACCGCGGAGAGTGCGACGGGAGCGATCCCCGGCAGGTTGACAGACACCCCATCGCCGCCCGAAGGGGTGCCTCCGTGTGTGTCATATCGGACTTCACCCACCACGGTCACGCCCGATGGGATGACGTCCCACGCCGAGAGTCCGCGAGGACCTGCCAGACCGGTTCCGGCGCCACCGGCCACCATGTACCCGACCACGTCGACCAGCACTTCGGTCGTCGGTCCGACGGCTCCGAACGCGTCAAAGGTGATGTCGATCTGACCGGCATTGGCACCAGCAGTCGGCAACCCGACTTGTACCGAGTTCGGCACGATCTGATTGGCTGCGAAGTTCAACGATGACGTGGTCGGCTTACCCGTCGCATCGCCAGGACGTACCGACAGAAACCCCGCCGCGGACGGTGAAACCACCGTCACGTTCAACAGCACCCCCGTAGCACCCGCCGGTACCGGTGTCTGCACCCCGGTCGCTGTCGGCACCGCACCGGTCACCTTCAACTTCTGCGACACCGCCGACACGAACGGCCCCGGCAGCCCGACATCGGTACGCGTATCCAAGATACGCACCGGATCAATCGTGATCACCGCCGACGCCGGGCTCGCCGCAGCATTGACGGCGACCATCCCTCCGCCGCCAAGCGTGACCGCTACCGCAGCGCCGATCGCCGCCCAACGCGATCTCCACAAACCCCGGCGCCCACCAACCACTGCAACAGAATCCATGACCCCTCCCAGAGGTGCAACGGACGCCCCATTGACCGCCCAACACTGAGCCTTCCGCGTTCGCTCACCGTTGTCCAGAGATCAGTTCGGGCGACCGGGCGATCGTCCCATGTGGCCGAGTAACTCCTGGCTGCACCCCGTGGGCGTAACTACTCGTCGGGGCACACTCCGGGCGGCGCGGGGACGATCGGCATATCGGCCAGGCCGCCGGGGAATGACTGCTCGATCGTGAACATGTCGTTGGTCCCGGTGCCGGTGCCGGTGATCGTCATCGTGCTCCCGTCGACCGTGATCGACAGGTTGTAGGCGACCTGGAGAGCAAAGACCGGTGTCTGGATTGTGCCGCCGGCCGCGGCCGGCACGGTTACCGTCCCGGCGCCCCCGACGGTGAACGCGATCGGGATCTCCTGCAACGCTACCTCGAACCCGTCGAGGCTCAGGCCGCCGAGCCGGAACACGCCGCTCCAGTCGCCGTGGGCACCGTTGCACGACGTGAGTTCGACGACCTGGCCTGCGAGCACTCCCTCGCTTGCGGGCCGATCGAGTGTCACCTGGACCGGTCGTCTTTCCTTCTCCTCGCAGTGTTTCTGGAGGGGCATCCCGGTGATCGCCACGCTCGACCCCTCCGGCCCGCCGGAAAGTGCGAGCACCGGGTCGGTCGCGATCGGCGGGGGTGGGATGTCGTCGGGCACGTTCGGACAGCCGCAGCCGCCTGGCCTGTTGCAGAATCTTGCCCCCGCAAGGTCGGTCGTGTCGATCTTTCCGTCGGAGAACCTCGCGTGTCCGGTGACCGATGTGAAGACGAAGACGTCCGCGCTACTGGCGATCACGTGGTTGGCGATGGCGTACGGCGCAACGGTCGCGGCTACGGCACCGTTGTCCGGCACCGTGAGATCTGTGACCTCGACGGAGTCATCCGTGATTCCAGGGCCATCGGTGTCCCATCCGGCGCCGCGCCCCGGATCCCGGGTGGCGCCAGACGCCCACGAGTCAAGGAACGCAGGTGTGTTCGCGCCCGATGCGACAAAGGCAGCGGGGGTGCCGCCCGCTGCCCAGACGGTACGGAACACAGACCACGGATCGGTGCCGGACTCGGCGAGGTGCGACCAGAAGGCGATCGCGTCGTACTCACGAGCCTGAAGCGGCACCTGGGGGGTGCTGAAGTATTTTGTCCACCGGCCAGGCGTCGTGTCGTCGGGTGACGTGACGATCGCCGCGGCCCACTCCGCGCCACCCTCGATCACCCACTTGGGTGCGCTCCCCAACCGCGCCATCGTGCCCAAGGCATGGAACTGGAAACAGTGGAACACCTCGTGCGCAATCGTGTTCAGCACCCGCTCTGCGCCCTTCGAGGAGGCGAGCGGAAAGATGCGCAGAGTGCATCCACCGGCCAGGGACCCGTCGCTGTTGACGATCGTCGGTGTCGCCGCGCCGAGGTACTTCTTCGGGTCGTCCTTCTCGGTGACGATCACCGTCAGCTTTCCCTTGAAGTCGCCGATGCGCGCGGCGATCAGATCGCGAATGTCATTGGCCGCCGAATTGATTGCATCGACGAGCTCCTTGTCCGGCTTCGCCTCGGGAACGCGGCGGATCCCGAGTTCGGTCGCGGTCGAGTCGTCGTCGACGCCCGTCGTTGCGTTCATCACCGCATCGCGCTGTTGGGGCGTGAGCTGATCCCACACACCTGCGACAGCGCGGAACGCAATGGAGACGTCGCCCGATGCCCCGCTGTCGGGCGGTGGTTCGGGAAAGCCGTCGATGGGCCCGAAGGCCATCGTGAACATCGTCAGGGCGCGGGTGACGTCGGCTGTGCCCTCCGGATCAAAAGCGGCAACGGCCTCACTCCATGGCGTCGGCGCCGCGGGTTCGGCCTCGGCGGTAGGAGGCGCGTCCGTCGCAGGAACGCTCTGCGGTGTGATCGTGTCGGCGGTGGAGTCGTTCGGCTGCTCGAGTTGCGGCGTCGAAGTTCCAGCGCTCGGCGAGTCGCTCGCCGAGCATGCTCCCAAGGCCATCGCCGAGACGACCGCCACTGAGACGAGGACCGTTTTGCGGAGCATCCAGCCACCATAGAGCCTTTGGCTCGCTAGAAAATCCGCCCATCGGTCTGCCTCCGATCTGGACCCTTCGCTGCGGTACCACGGTCGCCACTGATTGACCGTCCAACATTCACTACCACCGGTCTCTCCAACGCTGCTGCGCCCCGCGGCCAACCGTGGGCGATCCGGGGGCGTGGGACTGCTCGTCCGGTTTGGGCCGGTCAGGTACGGTGAAGCATGAGAAGGATTCTGATGTGCATTGCGTTGGCCGGGTTCGCACTGAACGCGTGTGGAAGCGATGCGAAGGACTCATCCGCTGTCACCGCAGCGGGCACCGATCAAACGTCCGCCGCCGGAAAGGACGAGAGTCCGGCAACCTCCGCTGCCGACGATGTTGTGACGATTCCAGCGGCCGGCGAAGGCGATGTGTCCCAGCAGATCTGTGACGGCATCGGCTTTGTCCTGGCCGACATGGCTGCCATCCCCGGGGCTGCGGCCGCCATGTACGGTCCTGAACTCGTTGTGAAGCTGTCCGATGTCCTCGTCGAGAATGAGTTCGACGAAGAAGCCGTAAAGACGACTTGCCCCACTGAATACGCGGAGTTCTTGAAGCAGGCCCAAACCACATCGCTGTTTGGTGTATCGGCGCCTTGATCAGGCGGATTTGACCGCTGGCCACACCTCCGAGCGCACGCCTTGTTCCGCTTGGGTTCTTGCCGACCGAGTCGACCTTCGACCACTCGCGGGTTGGCTGTCTCGGCCTGAATGCACGACTTCGTCAACACCCGCCGCCGAGATCACCATGCCTCACGGTGAGGCGCTGAAACCGTCGAACGCCACCAACCCAAACCCTCGGGAGCCCGGATTCCCTCGCCCCCACCACGAGACCAACGACCACCAGCACCTCGCACCAGCCCGGCAGGCACGCCACCCGATCACCCATCGGTGGATCGAGGCTGAGTCAATCCGTCTCGTCGAGCTGACGAAGCACCGCTGCGGCCTTCTCGATCGCCCGGCGCGCCTGCATCAGCTGCTTGTCCTCCGGCGGCCGGGTGACCTCACCATCGGCGACGGCCTCTCGCAAACGATCGAAGGCGACTTCGTCGAGGTCAGCGGCGAGCGACTCGAGTCGCTGAACGAACTCGTCGTACTCACCCGTCATTGCCGCAGTGCCTCTGCCACGATGTCGACAGGGTGGCGCACTTCGCAGTCGAGCACCGCACCGAGATGCATCGAGCAGCCCGGGTTGGCGCTCGCCACCAGAGCCGCTCCGGAAGCATTCCGGGCCCGGTCGATCGATGCGACTTTGCGGTCTCTGATGTTGCCGGCCAGTTCCGGTTGCAATGCCGAGTAGGCGCCGCCCGCACCACAGCACAAACCGTCGTCATCGAGTTCGACCACGTCAGCGACATGGCCGAGCAGCACCCGCACCGGTTCATGGGCTCGCTGCACATGTCGGAGATGGCACGGGTCCTGCACGATCACTGCCGGGCGTCGACCGGAGGGTGCCGGGAGGCTGTCGATGCGTTCGGCGAGCCACTCGTTGATGTCGTACACCCGTGCGCTGAACTGCTTCGCAGCGTCGGTGCCGAGGAGTTCGCCGTAGTCCTTCATCGCGGCGCCGCAGCCCGCGGAGTTGACGAGGATCGGGGCCTCGCCAGGCATCGACGACATCGCTCGCTCGGCGAGTGCAGCTGCGTCGTCGTGGAGTCCGGCATGGATGTGCAACGCCCCGCAACACGCACCCTGCGAACCGGACACGGCAAAGGTGGTGCCCGTCAGGGTGATCAGCTCGGCGGAGTTGCGATGGGTCTCGCGTTGCCAAGCATCCATGACGCACCCAGTGAACAGCCACACGTCGGTGCCGGAAGAAGCCGCCGTCGAGATGACTGAGGGCGGCCGCCGAAGCGCCAGCGGGGGCACGCCGAGCCGGCGCGGAACCAACCGAAGTCGTTGCGTCGCGGCGAGTGCTGATGAACCCGCCAGCAGCACGCGATGGTGACCGAGTACTCGGAACCCCAGGCGTTGCCACCAGGGTGTGATCCTGCCGCTTGTCGCCAGCGCCGTTCGGGTCCCTTCCATCAACGCACCGAAGTGCACGCCGCTCGGACAGGCGGGCTCGCACCCTCGGCACTGCACGCAGGTCTCGATGAAGTCGACGAACGAATCGTCGACCGGGAGCGTCCCGCTCTCCACCGCCCGCATCGCATCGATACGTCCCCGCGGCGAGTACTTCTCCTCACCGGTCACCCGGAATGTGGGGCAATGCGGTAAGCACAACCCGCAGCTCACGCACGTCGACAGCAGTTCGGCGTCGAGACCGAGTACCGACAGACTCGTCGTCGTCGGTGGCTGTTCCATTGACGCAACCGTAGCCGCCGAGTTTCTTTGCGGATCTGGTCCCGCAATCCGAGACGCATTCCGCTGAGACCCGCTACCGGCCGCCGTTCACGGCTTCTGGATGGCGTTGTCGGACGAGGAGGTGCTCTCGCGTACTGCCGTTCGCCTCTTCGTTCGCGCCCGGCGTTCGATGACCTCGCTGACGACCAGCATGGTGGCCGCTGCGATCAGCCCCACGACGATGCCGACGGCGATCCAGCCGAGCACGCCAGCGGCGAGAACTGCCGCAAGCCAGGCCATGTTTCGTTTCGTCATGTGGGATCTCCTCGTGTCACGACGACGAATACTTCCACCTCCATCGGCCGCTGGCCGGGCATACTCGACGACGCATGCCCGAAGGCCACACGATTCACCGCATCGCACGCGATCACGGCGAACTCCTCGCGGGGCGCTCCATCCGGGTGTCGAGTCCTCAGGGACGATTTGCCGATGCCGATCGGGTCGACGGTGCCGTGCTCGAACGAATCGAACCGTTCGGTAAGCACCTGTTCTACGAATGGTCGACCGACGAGGTCGGGCATGTTCACCTCGGGCTGTTCGGCAAGTTCAGAGTGCAACGGACCGACAGCTCTCCCGAGCCGATCGGTGAGGTACGCATGCGGCTGCAGACCGAACCCGACGATCGGCGCGCCGAGTTCGTCACCATCGACCTCAGCGGACCGACGGCCTGTTCGATCGACCCACCCTCGGTTCGCAAGGAGATCCTCGCTCGGCTCGGTCCCGACCCCATACGACGGGCTTCCAAGCCCGACCGGATGATCGACAAGATGGTGCGCAGCAAGCGTGGCATCGGCGACCTGCTGATGGACCAGTCGGTCGTGTGCGGGGTCGGCAACGTGTACCGCGCCGAAGCGTTGTTCGTCTGCGGCATCCACC
Organism: Actinomycetes bacterium; assembly: GCA_031430875.1. Taxonomy (GTDB): domain Bacteria; phylum Actinomycetota; class Acidimicrobiia; order Acidimicrobiales; family Ilumatobacteraceae; genus Sva-07. The sequence continues at coordinate 9,880 of JANPCI010000328.1, forward strand.
CGTTGCGACTGGGCACCGACTGCGACCCGATAGAGCTGCGGGCGCTGTGGGCGACCGTCCAGGGCATGTTGCGTCAGGGTGTGAAGGACGGTCGCATCATCACCGTGAGCCGCAACGATCTCGGGATCACCCGCAACGCACGAATCCGTCGGGGCGAGGCCACGTACGCGTACAAACGCGACCGGTGCCTGCTGTGTGGTGACGCGATCGCACGCATCGAGATCGCCAATCGAACCTGCTACTTCTGCCCGACCCACCAGCCGACCTGAGAACGGCACCCCAGATCGGGGCCTACGCTGAGCCGATGACCGCTCCGGATCAGATTCCTGCCATCGTCGCTGAACTTCGTGACGGCTTCCGTGCCGGCGTCGTACGCGACATCGAGTCGCGAGAGGTTCAGCTGCGCCGTTTGCGAACGATGCTGATCGAACAGGAGGACCGGTTCGTCGATGCGCTCGTGGCCGATGTCGGCAAGCCACGCATCGAGGCGTACATGACCGAGATCGCCTTCACGGTCAACGAGATCGATCACACGCTCAAGCACCTGCACTCGTGGACCACGCCCGCCAAGGTGAAGGTGCCGCTGACGTTCAAGCCCGGGTCGGCGCGTCTTCATCCCGATCCGTTGGGCACGGTCTGCATCATCGCCCCATGGAACTACCCGGTCCAGCTGCTCTTCGCTCCGTTGGTACCCGCCCTCGCTGCCGGCAACACAGCGGTACTGAAGCCGTCGGAGGTTACACCCACGGTGTCGGCCCTCATCGAGGAACTGGTTCCGCTGTACTTCGATCGTCACGTCGTGGCGGTCGTGACGGGAGCAGTCGAGGAGACCACGGCGTTGCTCGAGCAACGTTTCGATCACATCTTCTATACGGGCAACGGCAAGGTCGGGCGGGTGGTCATGCGGGCCGCGGCTGAACACCTCACGCCGGTCACGCTTGAACTCGGCGGCAAGAGCCCGGCCATCGTCGCCGACGACGCGAACGTCGCTGTTGCTGCCCGCCGGATCGCGTGGGCGAAGTTCCTCAACGCCGGCCAGACCTGTGTTGCTCCTGACTACGTGCTGGTGCACGACAGCATCGAAGACGAGTTCCTCGCTGCGCTCACGCAGGCGGTCGGCACCTTCTACGGCACCGATCCGCGCCAGTCGCCCGACTACGCCCGCATCGTCAACCATCACCACTTCGACCGCCTGTGGCGTCTGATCCAGGACGGCGGCTACGACACGACCGTGGTGGGCGGCAATGGAGACCGCGAGAGTCGGTACCTCGCTCCGACGGTGCTTGCGGGCGTCAAGCCCGACGCCGCCATCATGGACGATGAGATCTTCGGGCCGATCCTTCCGGTGCTGACGATCGGCGACGTCGACGAGGCGATTCGATTCGTCAACGATCGCGAGAAGCCGTTGGCCCTCTATGCGTTCAGCGAAAGCAACGACGTACTGGCTCATGTCGTGGCCAACACGACTGCCGGCGGGGTGACACTCAACCATGCGGTGATGCATCTTGCGGTGCCCGATCTCCCCTTCGGTGGAGTCGGCCCGAGCGGCATGGGCGCCTATCACGGCAAGGCAGGGTTCGACACGTTCACGCACCACAAGGCAGTGCTCGACAAGCCCACCCGGCCCGATCCTGCGTTGATGTACCCGCCCTACACGAAGATGAAGCAGCGCATCATCCGCAAGTTCATGTAGTCGTGCACGAATCGGTCAGCTCTACTGAGCCGTCCACGCCGGCGCGTCGGCATCCCCGCGCCAGTACCGCAAGCGCAGCTCGGCCTCGGCCATTGCCTCCGGGTTCGTCACGCCGGCGGCGACGCGCATGAGGGTCGCGGCGACCAACCGGAGTTCTGCGAAGGCGAGCGCCGCTGGGTCGTCGGCCATCGATCGACCGTAGCCATCGGCGAATGCCTCGTACTCGCGCCCACTGCCGCCCCAGCGGTCGGCCCAGGTGAGCATCGGTCCGTGGTCCCAACCCGGCGGAGCCCAACACAGCAGGTCCCAATCGATCAGGACCGGACCATCAACGGACATCATCACGTTGCCGGGATGAACGTCGCCGTGACAGACCACCTGGCCGTCGAAGCGCTGCCAGCCACGGTGACGTTGGATCGCCGCCTCGATGCCGTGACGCGAGGCAGCGTCGAGCGTCGACGCAGTGCGCTCGAGCAGGGTGTCGAAGTCCCACCACGGCAGGCGCGAGGGCGACGGTAGCGGAACCGAGGCGGGAAGGGTTCCAGGATCGAGGTCGTGGACGAGCCGAACCATCGCCCCCACCGCACGCCAATCGATCGGTTCGCCGCTGGTCTCGATTCGCTGCCAGCACGTCGCGCTCAACCCGTTGCTGACGACGTCGTCGCGAGCCGCCTCGGGAACGCGCAGGCCATGGCTCGCGAGGGCGTCCATCAGCTCCAGCGACGCTCGGGCACCGACCGACGGCGAACTCACGCGCAGCACCAGCGGGCCGGCGGAGAAGATCGCATTCATGCCGACCCGCATCAGCACGGGGTCAGGGAGCCCCCAGAACGCAGTGGCCGTCCGTGCAGTGTCCACCGCTGCCTGATGGTCGATCACCGGCGTATCGACGTACGCCCTCGGTGCACTTCCGGCCGCCATCATCCACCGGCAAGGACGGCCACGCCGGGATTGAGCCGCCCATCGGGATCGAACTCGAACTTGATCCGACGATGCAACTCGATCGTCTCGCGATCCGGCGTCCGAGGCGGCGCGGGCGAGATGTGGTGGACGATCCCGACGCCGATCTCGGCGACGAAGGTTCCCGCCTCGTCAGACCGAAAGGAGGGCAGGGAGGACGGAGCCACCGACCAACGGTGGATCGGGAGATCGGGTGGACCGGCGGCCGGACTCAACCGTGCTGAGGCCGCCTGCATCTCGATGTCGACAGGGTGCCCGTCGAGGAGCACCCACGCGGTCGTTCCATTCCAGAGGATCGATGTCGGTCGGTAGAGCTCGGTCAGCAACTCCCACGGGTCACGCTCGCTGGTGAACCATCGCTCATGGGCCGGGCGAGGCCGCGTACGCAGAATCACATCAGCGACCAAGCCGAGCGTCCCGCGTGAACCGACCAACAGCCGACAGAGGTCAAACCCGCTCACGTTCTTGACGGTCGGTCCGCCGACCTTCACCACGTCGCCCCGGGCCGACACGTATCGCATCTGGAGCACGGTGTCTCGTACCGGCCCCCAGCCAAGTCGCCGCACACCGCTGTGGCCGACTGCCAGGGCCCCACCGATCGTGCCGAATTCGGGAATGGCAACGCATTGGCCATGCTCGGCAAGCGCACGATCGACGTCGACGACCGGGGTGCCGGCCCCGCACCGGATCGTCATCTCGGCCGGCTGGATCCATTCGATTCCCGTGGGTGCCGTCACGGAACGAACACCGGCGACCGGTCCACCCCGCGTGCCGAGACCGGAAATCGTGATCGGGTCTGATGCACCGACCTCGGTCGCAAACGCAGCGACTGCATCGTCGAGGATCACACCCAGGCTCCCTCCGGGATGCTGTGGATGTCGCCACATCCAGCGGGGCTCGGCAGCACCTTGTCGGGGTTCGAGAGGCAACGCGGATCGAATGCTCGACGAAGGTCGCCCTGGGCAGCCAGATCGATCTCGGAGAACATCAGCGGCATCAGATCGCGCTTCTCCAATCCGATGCCGTGCTCACCGCTCAGTACTCCGCCGGCCGCCACCGAGACGCGCACGATCTCGTCACCCGCGGCGTGCACCCTGTCGATGACGCCGGGCTCGCGAGCGTCGTACACGAGGAGGGGATGGAGGTTGCCGTCGCCAGCGTGGAACACGTTCAGCACGAGGAGGTCGTGGCGGGCGGCGATCTCGTAGACCTGCTCCAGCACCTCGGGCAGCTTGTGGCGCGGCACCACGGTGTCGTGCAGGTAGTAGTTCGGCTTGATTCGGGCGATCGCACCGAACGCCGACTTGCGGCCCTTCCACAGCAGCGCTCGCTCGACGTCGTCGGCCGCCACTCTGAACGTCCCGACGTTGCGCAATGCAGCCAGCTCGCGGATCCGCTCGACCTGTGCAACGACGCCGGAGGGCAAACCGACGACCTCGATCAACAGTGCGGCTGCTTGATCGACCGGCAGACCGGCGTGGATGAACTCCTCCACCGCTCGCAGGCAGAGCTGATCCATCATCTCGACGGCGGCGGGCACGATCCCATCGGCGATGATGTCGCTCACGAGCTGTGCGCCATCAGCCACGGACGCGAAGTCGAGCAACATGGTGGCAACGTCGGGTGAGTTCTGCATCAGCCGGACGCACACCTTGGTGGCCACACCGAACATGCCCTCGCTTCCTACGAAGACGCCCCGCAGGTCGTAGCCGTCCGGTTCGGGGTCCTCGCCACCCAGCACCGTCACCGAGCCATCGGGGAGGACCACCTCGACGGCATGGATGTGCGCGCTGGTGACACCGTCGGCCAGGCAGTGCGGTCCCCCGGAATTGTTCGCCACATTGCCGCCGATCGAACAGGTCTGTTGACTGCTCGGATCCGGTGCGAAATGAACGCCGAGGTGGGCGATCTGCTTCGAAAGATCGAGGTTCAACACGCCGGGCTCCACCCACGCCAGACGGTTGAGCGCATCGACCGAAATGATGCGGTTCATCTTGGAGGTCGACACGACGATCGCACCGCCCATCGGCACCGCTCCCCCGGCGAGGCCCGTGCCTGATCCGCGAGCGACGAACGGCACCCCGAACTCGTTGGCCACCTGCACAATGGCGCGCACGTCGTCGGTCGATTCGGCGAAGCACACGACTGCCGCGTGGCCCTCCATGTTCGAGGCGTCGCGCCGATACAGATGGACCTCAGCGGCACCGTCGCGAACCTGATCGGGCCGAAGTCGCGACCGCAGTCGCTCGACCAGTGTTGCGTTACCGGTGGGTGCCCCGACGTCCTGGCCGACGCCGGCGTCGACACTCATTTTCGGGCCTTGCGCCCCTTGGGTTGGCGCTCGCGCATCACGATCACGCGTCCGCTCTCGACCGGCACACCGTCGACATACACCTGATCGCCGGGAGCGACGTGTTCGTCGAGCGAGACGAGACGGCCTTCTCGGCGGGCGTGCAGTTCATCCTCGGTGGTCTTCATCACCTGTCGTCCCTCGCGAACCGCATCGACCACCTCTCGCGACTTGGCGCGCACCGAACCAGCCGCTGACCGGGCCGCCTGCGTCGGGGAGATCTGGGCAGCGGTCTCCTTGACTTTCTTCTTGGCATAGCCCGCTGTGGCAACGCCTGCCACGAGACCACCGGCGAACCAGGTCACACGCTTCATCATGCTCGTCGTCTCCATCGTCGGTCGGTCTGGTGCGGGTGTCCCGCTTCGATCGCCTCGATCGCAGCGGGGCCCATCGCAGGCATGCGCGGTGCGCCCCGCAATCGGGCGATCGTGCGAGAGGTCCCGCGGGCGAACCCGGCGGCCTTGATCATCGGCGCCGAGAACGAGGTACGGGCAACGGTGGCTCCCACTGCGTCACCGATGGCCTCCGCCGATCCCAGCACGCGATCGAACCGTTCGAGGTCGGCGCGTGCCTCGTTGACCGTCGCCCGGGCCTCGTCGGTGGTGTCTTGGAGCTCCTGGATCAGCGGCGTCGTCTCGGCGCGGAGATCGTCGAGCTCGCGTCGAACGTCGCGCAAAGCATCGAGGACACGCATGAGCACCACCACGAGCGCGGCGAAGCCGATCGAACACAGCACTCCGGCGATCACGAGGAGAAGTTCGCCGGCGCTCACGTCAGATCGTCTCCCTGTGTCGCCCGGGCGCTGATCTCACGTTCGTCGCCGTGGTCGGACGGTTCGTACCAACGTCGACCATGCAGTGCGTCTGGAAGGTACTGCTGGACGACGGCTTCATGATCGTGAGGATACTCGTACCCGGTTCCGTGCCCGAGCGTGGAGGCCCCCTGGTAGTGAGAGTCGCGCAGATGTGCCGGGACCTCGCCGACGGCACCGTCACGCACATCTTGTCGTGCATTCCAGATCGCGAGCGCCGTCCGATTGCTCTTTGATGCTGTCGCAAGGTAGATCGCGGCCTCGGCGAGGTTCAGCTGCGCCTCGGGGAGCCCGACGTGTTCGAGCGCGTGGGCGGCGGCCACGGCGACCTGGAGCGCATTCGCGTCGGCGAGGCCCACATCCTCGGATGCAAAGATGATCATGCGTCTGGCGATGAAGCGGGCATCCTCGCCGGCCTCGAGCATCCTGGCCAGCCAGTACACCGCAGCGTCAGCGTCTGACCCGCGCATCGACTTGATGAATGCGCTGACGACGTCGTAGTGGTCGTCGCGTCCGTACCGGAGTGCCGTGGTTCCGAGGGCAGCCTCGACGTGTGCAAGTTCGACGTGGCCGTATCCCGAGAGCGCGCACGAGACCTCCAGCGCCGTGAGCACTTGGCGTCCGTCGCCTCCGGCCCGGTCGACGAGCAGAGCAAGCGCGTCATCGTCGGCGGTGGCACCCTCGGCTTCCAGCCCCCTTCGAACGAGTGTCTCGATCGCCGACCGATCGAGCGGCTCGAGGCGGAACAGCGTCGAGCGGCTGCGCAGCGGAGCGTTCACCTCGAAGAACGGGTTTTCCGTCGTTGCTCCGATCAGGGTCAGCGTGCCATCCTCCACTGCGGGGAGCAACGCATCCTGCTGCGATTTCGAGAACCGATGGATCTCGTCGAGGAACAGGATCGTCCCCTGTCCGCGCTCGCCGAGCCGTTGGCGGGCCCGTTCGATCGTTTCACGAACGTCCTTGACCCCTGCCGAAACGGCTGAAAGCTGCTCGAAGGCCCGATCGGTACTTCCCGCAACTGCAAGGGCAAGCGTCGTCTTCCCCGTGCCGGGCGGCCCCCACAGCAGCGCCGAGGTGAGCCGGTCGGTCTCGACAAGGCGGCGGAGTGGCTTTCCTGGCCCGACGAGATGGTCCTGTCCGACGACGTCGTCGATCGTGCGTGGCCGCAGCCGCGCAGCCAAGGGAGCGCGGGCTCGGCGTTGCTCCTCGGCAGCAACAGCGAAGAGGTCGTCGTTCACGGAACGAGCCTGGGGATCACGGCCTGGTAGGCGGCGAGTCGGAAGTCGACCACGTGGTCGAGCAACCACGTGGGTTCGACCCACTTCCACGCCACGAACTCGATGTCGTCCGGCGTCGGGGTCACGTCGTCGGACCGCACTCGGAACAGGTACCAGCGTTGCGCCTGTCCGAGTCGCTTGCCGGCGCTGCGGATCACTTCGGGGAACTCATAGACGACCCAGTCCGGGTGTTCGTCCACCAGATCGACCTGGTCAGGGCCGAGGCCCGTTTCCTCTTCGAGTTCCCGCCACGCCGATTGAAGTGGCGTCTCACCGACATCGATGCCGCCCTGTGGAAGCTGCCATGCGTCCGGCACGTCACTTCGCTCGAACGCAAGGACCTGCCCTCGGGAGTTCGTGACGACCGCGACGACGCCCGCACGGAAGTTCGAACTCGCCATCGATGTCGAGGGTACTGCGGTCAGCGACCGAGGCCGCGTAGCCGTGAGGTCACATCGGCATAGTCGTCGTCGTACTCGGCGACCGCACCGAACCAGCGCCGAGCAGCGATCGGGTCGCCCACGCGGTCGTAGAGGTCACCCAGTACGTACCACTGGCGCACATTGAACTCGCGCACGACCTTGGGTCGCTTCGTCGCCGGCTCCATGAGCTCGAGCGCGCCACGAAGATCTCCCTGGTCGGCAAGTGCGCCGGCGGCGACGATGCGCCCCTCGGCCATGATGTCCTGGCTCGGCGAGGAGGCCTTGATCTCCTGCCAGACCTGGTCGACAGCAGCCCAACGGCCCTGCGCGCGCTGACAGTCGGCAATCACCGGCAGGAGGGCC
>JANPCI010000329.1:0-4051 GCA_031430875.1 Actinomycetes bacterium
CATTCCGGCATTCGCACCCGAGGTGTTCGCCACGGCACGGCCCGTCGACACCGGCAAGACCAAGCAGTTCCGCAAGGGCCTCGAGCAACTCAACGAAGAGGGTGTCGTCCAGGTGCTCAAAGACCCCGATTGGGGCGACGCGTCACCAGTGCTCGCCGCGGTCGGCCAACTCCAGTTCGAGGTGTTCGCCAACCGCCTCGACATCGAGTTCAACGCTCCGATCGAGCTGTCCGCGGCGCCATATCAGGCGATCCGCCTCACCGACTCCGAGTCGGCGAAGCTGCTGCGCGAGAAGCCGGGTGTGCGCATTCTGGCCCGCTTCGACGGCCACCTCGTGGCGCTGTTCGAGAACAAGTACGCGCTCGCCCGCATCGAACAGAACGAGCCCGACTTGATGCTCGACCACATCATCGCCGGTTGAGCACCGACCGAAATTCGGACCGAATCTTGCGCACAGCGCAAGATTCGCTCCGAATTTCACCACGAGCCGGAGCTGCCACCTCCGCCACCACCGCCGACGCCACCCCCACCTCCGCCACCGCCACCGCCGGAACTCGACGGGGCGGTGTGCGACGAGCGGAACGATGATGCTGCGGAATGCAGGAGTAGCGGTCCGGCGAGCGCCATCTGGGGGTCGGCGATGTTCGACGAGCGGATTGCGTTGGTCCACGCGTCGGCCGCACCCAGCGCCACGGCCCACGCGCTGTACTCACGCAGCAAGCCTTGCTCCCACGCCCACTCGACGTGCTTGCCTTCGCTCGCCGCCAGGAACCGTCGGAACGATTCCGAGCGCAGTGCCAGCGCCGACCCGGTGGCCGTGCGCGCCGGGAACATCGGCCGATACATGGCCGCGGCGACGACGAACGGCACGAGGAATCCGGCGATGATGGCCAGTCCGAGGGATGACACCGCGAGCCAGAAGCTCGTTCCCGCCGCAGTGACCACGAACACCACGAAGGCGACGACGAGCAGGGCCACGATCAGTAAGCCGACGACTCTCGCCGGTGTGGTGACACGGCCGCCAGGTCCTCCTCGCGACCACCATCCCGCAGCACCGACGAACGCACGCTGTTCGGCCTTGATCGCTGCCCAGGTTGCGGTGAATCCGGGGTCGTAGGAGCCCAGTTCCACGACGTCACTCGATCCGAACAGACGCTGGAGGTGCCCCTGGTCGACAGCGCTGAGCCGGGCCGTGTCGGGACCGCGGCGCAGCTGCATCTCGCCGTCGTCGTCGCTGATCGCGAGCGCATCCGTGGCGATCATCTCCGAGAACCAGGCACCCACGGTGTCGTCGTCGACCTCTTCGCGTAGGACTGCTGCTGCCTGCCACGGCTCCAGACCGCGCGGCGGGACGAACTCGATCGTCGCGAGCGCGGCGAGCCGCGAGTCGGGAACCCGGTAGGTGGCTGTGTCGGCCGAACGTGCGGCACGACCGGGCACCGGCAGGTCGCCGAACGCGGCGTCAGCCGCACCGCCGGCGAGCACGGTGTTGCTCCCGTACGAGCGTCCCAGGAGGAACACCAGCGCAGCCGCGGCGACACCGAGAGGAATCATCAGCAGACCGATCGGCTGGAACCCTGTCGGCAGTGGGTCGGGTGGGTCAGGCAGTTGAGGCATCGTGGCGGCATCGAGCCCACCAAAGCGGGCGCCCACCGTGATGCCATCGCCGGGAGCGAGCGGCTCGATCACGGCCACTGCCGTACCGGACTCGTCGATGACGAACTCGCACCCACCGAATGCTCCGTAGGCGCCCGTGTCGCAGCTGGTTGCGAGATCGTCGAACCCGGTCAGTACCACCTCGAACCGGCCGGTCTCGAGGGTCTCGTCGTTGCCGATCACGTCGAGCAGGAACTGGCCGGCCGACACGCCCGCATCGGCCAGCGTGTACTCGAGGATGTAGCGGTGGCGACCGGTGAACGTCACATCCGGGTCACCGAGACGGATCCGCGTCTCCGTGCCGCTGTCGACCACGTTCAGTTCGGCGGTGGCGTCGGGCGACTCGGCGGTGACGTTGGTCGGGACCCCGAAGTCGTTCCGGATGATCCGCTGATAACCGCGCCGGGCCTCGACACCGAAGTCGATGTCGACGACCTCGCGGATGCGCACGCCGTCGGCGCCGTCGGGCGCGACAGTCACCTGCTTGGCGTCGAACTGCTCGGGCCGGATTGCGGCGTCGGCACCTGCGCCGATCAGCCGGAAGCCCGCGAGAAGCGATATCACCACAATCACGAGCCCGACGACTACGTGGCGCCACAGAGGGATTCGGTTCAGCATCCCGCCAGTGTGACCCATCGGGTCATCGGACATGAGCGTTCCCGCCCGACAGGTTCGTTGCCCACTGCGTGGTGACCGACTCCTCCCGCTTGCCACTTCGAGGGAGGTCCCATGTCCGATACGCCTGCAACGTGCATCACCGTGCGACCGTGGATCGATCCGGTCGTCGACGACGACGGCTTCGATCCGCGATCGCGCTACGTCGAACTCTTCTGGCTCGGAGTTCTCGGCCCAACAGCAACATGGTTGCTGCGTCGGCTGGTTGCCGGTCTCGAACAATCACCGGGCGGATACGAGCTCGATCTCCACGCAACGGCGCGCGCCATGGGGCTGAGCTACACCGTCGGCCGGGCCTCACCGTTCAGCAAGGCGCTGCAGCGATGTGTGATGTTCGGGCTCGCTCACCCGGTCGACAGTGGCCTCGCCGTGCGGCGACGTGTGCCGCCGATCACTCTGCGACACCTGCAGCGGATGCCGGAGCAGCTCCAGGCCGCCCATCACGAATGGCAGTGCACCACGATCGGCCTCGACGAGCTGACGAGAGCGCACCAACTGGCCACCACGATGCTCGACCTCGGTGACGACACCTCGGTCATCGAGCACCACCTCGTTGCGCTCGGCGTACGCGATGCAGTCGCCGCCGAGGCCGCCGACAACGCCTACCGACTCAGGCGGGTGGGGTGAAATTGCAGGCGAGGTCGATCAGCAGCCGGGTACCGAACCCGGTCGCCCCCTTGGAGTAGATCCCCTCGTCGCCGTCGACCATCATCGGCCCCGCGATGTCGAGATGCGCCCACGGGATGTCGCCGACGAACTCACTCAGGAAGATCGACGCCGTGATCGTTCCGGCGTGCGGGCCGCCGATGTTCTTCATGTCGGCGACGACCGAATCCAGGAGCTTGCGATAGCGCTTCGAGTCGAGCGGCAGTTGCCACACCGGCTCATCCGTGTTCGCCGAGCACTCCTCGACCTGGTCGATGAAGGCCTGGTTGTTGCCGAGCAAGCCGGCGACGCTCGGGCCGAGCGCCACGAGTACCGCCCCGGTCAGCGTCGCGATGTCGACGATGGCGTCGGGCTGCTCCTCGACTGCAAGCGACAGACCGTCGGCAAGCACGAGGCGACCCTCGGCGTCGGTGTTGTGGATCTCGACCGTCTTGCCGTTGCGCATGGTGAGGACGTCGCCGAGCTTCAATGCGCTGCCCGATGGCATGTTGTCGGTACACATCAGCCAGGCGGTCACCTTCGTCCGGCATTTCAGTGCCTTGAGAGTTGACATCGTGGCGAGCACGGCGGCGGCGCCGGACATGTCCATCTTCATGTTCTGGTGGAAGTGGTCGCTCGGCTTGAGCGAGATGCCGCCCGAGTCGTACATGATCCCCTTGCCGACGAGTGCGAGGTGACCGGTGGGCCTCTTCGGCGACCATGTCAGCTTGATCATCCGCGGCGGCTCCGTTGACCCGCGGTTCACGCCGAGCAGACCGCCGCAGCCCATCTGCTTGAGCTGATCCTTGTTGAACACCTCGACCGAGAGGCCGGTCTGGGCGCCCAGCTCAACTGCCTTGGCCGCAAGGTCCTTCGCGTTCAAGTAAGTCGGCGGCGTGTTCGCCAACTCGCGCGCTGACGCGGCTGCGCCTGCGACAACCTGCCCCCGCTCGGCTCCCTGGTCGACGCCTTTGCGGCGTTTGTCGCCGACGACGAGGGTGAGCGCGGCGAGCCGCGAAGCGTTCTTCGGATCATTCTTCAGCCCGACGTACCGATACGACGCGAGCAGTACACC
>JANPCI010000330.1:0-6664 GCA_031430875.1 Actinomycetes bacterium
GCGAGTGCCCATCGCACTCGGTGTACAGATCGGTGACGGTCCCGTCGTGCGGATCAACCCGCTGGATGCTCCCGGCGGTGTAGCCCTCGCGGTTGAACCCACCCGGCAGGAGCAGGCCACCCAGATCGACCAGCTTGAACGACCCGCCGTTGTTGCACACGTAGATGGCGCCGTCGGGCCCGACGGCAGCGCCATTCGGCCCACCTGGGATCTCGGCGATCGTGTCCTTCGAACCGTCCGGATGAACTCTGGTGAGTCGCTGTCCGAACATCTCCACGAGCACCACCGACCCGTCGGGCATCGCGATCGGACCCTCGGGGAACGCCAACCCGTGGGCAACCAGGGTCAACTCGGGGGTGAACTCACGAACGGTTGGTGGGGCCATTGAGACATCGTGGCACCGCAACGATGTCGACTCAGACTTGGCCGTTCTGTTGCAGCAGTTCGAACTCCTCGACGGTCATCAAAACCGAGCGGGCCTTCGATCCCTCGCTGGGGCCGACGACGCCGCGTTGTTCGAGCAGATCCATGATGCGCCCGGCACGAGCGAACCCCACCTTCAACTTGCGTTGCAGCATCGATGTCGAACCGAGTTGGCTGCGAACCACGAGCTCCATCGCCTGACGCATCATCACGGTGTCGTCGTCGTCATCGCCGGCTGAGAACGCATTGGCGTCGGACGTGACGTCGTGATCGTCGAACGACGCCATGGCTCCCGCTCCCCCGGTTGAAACGGGTCGCGGCACGAGCGCCGACTGACCAGCGAATCCATCGTGTTCGCTACCGCCTTCGCCTCCTGATTCGACGTCGTTGGAGTAGATCGGCTCGGGTGACTGCACCCTCCAGTGCGAGACGACCTGGCGAACTTCTTCCTCGCTGACGAATGACCCCTGGATGCGGTTGGCAACCGACGAGTTGCCGGGCAGTAGCAGCATGTCGCCCTTGCCGACAAGCTTCTCGGCGCCGGGCTGGTCGAGGATGACGCGGGAATCGGTGAGGCTGGAGACGGCGAAGGCCATACGCGCCGGGATGTTGGCTTTGATCACGCCGGTGATCACGTTGACCGACGGTCGCTGCGTGGCGACGATCAAGTGGATGCCAACCGCTCGCGCCTTCTGCGCGATGCGGGTGATCGACTCTTCGACGTCGCGGGCTGCCACCATCATCAGGTCGTTGAGCTCGTCGACGACCACCACGATGTAGGGCAGATGCTCGTACTCGATGGTGGAGCCGAGCGCCGGCTGGATCTGCCCCTTGGCGAAGGCCTTGTTGTAACCCAGGATGTCGCGGTAGCCGAGTTCGGAGAGCACGTCGTAGCGCCGCTCCATCTCCTTGACCGCCCACCCGAGTGCGTTGGCGGCTTTCTTCGGGTTGGTGACCGGCTGGGTGAGCAGGTGCGGCAGCCGCGCGTACTGACCCATCTCGACCTGCTTGGGATCGATGAGGATCAGGCGCACATCGTCGGGAGTGGTACGCATGAGGAGCGACGTGATGATGCAGTTGATGCCACTCGACTTGCCCGCGCCGGTCGCACCGGCGATCAGCATGTGCGGAGTGGTAGCGAGGTCGAGGAACACGGCCTTGCCGGCGATGTCCTTGCCGATGGCGACCTCGAGGGGATTGGTGGCCTTGGCGGCCTCCGGCGAGGCCAGCAGGTCGCCCAACGCCACGAGCTGGCGTTGGTGGTTGGGCACCTCGACACCGATCGCCGAACGGCCGGGGATGGGGGCAAGAATGCGAACGTCGACGGCCGCCATTGCATAGGCAATGTCTTTTTGAAGGCTGGTGACACGGGCGACCTTGACGCCTGGGCCGAGTTCGAGCTCGTAGCGCGTGACCGTTGGACCGACCGTCATGCCGAGCAAGGTGGTGTCGACCCCGTGGGATGCGAGCGACTCGTGCAGCATCACGCCACGCGCTTCGACGGCCTTGCGGTCGATCTTCTGCTCGCCCGGACGATCGAGAAAGGTCATCGGCGGAAGCACCCAAGCGCCGACACTTGCGCCATCAGGGCTCACCGGCCCCGGCTGGCTTCCAGCGGAAACCGTCGGCTTTGACATGCGACGCCGCTTCGGTGCCGCTTCGTTGCTCGCCATCTCATCGCCCTCGGCAGCGAAGTCGTACAGAGCCGACCCGGGGCCTGCGAGTGAGGATGCCTCGCCCGCCATGTCGTACGGCGCTGCAATCGACGCATCGCCGGCTGGGGCGCCGTCGCGGTCGCTGCTGAGTGTCGAGATGTTGCTGATCCCCGACTTGGCCGCACGACCCAATGGCGCGCCGAGGGCTGCGAGGAACCCGCCGGTGTTCTGGGCGAACGTGCGAAGCGAAGTGCGCGTGATGATCATTGACCCACCGAGCAACAAGGCGATGAGCACCACTGCGGCGCCGGCCGGCGCCATGAGCGCTTCGAGGGGTACGCCGACGAGCGCACCGATGTATCCACCGGCATCGACGACCTCGTCGGCACCGTCAGAGATCTTTTCGGGCCCCAGGAACACCTGGAGCAACCCCAGAGCCGACAGCGCCACGATCGACCAGCCGATCAGCAGCTGGAGCGGGCTCGCCGTGTGTCCACGGCGCAGGAAGGCCACGCCGAGAGCAACCAGAACCAGCGGGAGTGCGTAGCGGCCGTAGCCGACGAGCCATCCCATCAGCGTTTCGAGGCCCTGCCCGAGCGGGCCGGCGAGGTCGACGTACACCGCAAGTCCGAGCACGACTGCAAGGCCGATCAGCCCGATCCCGATGAATTCGTGCTCGCGCCCGCCGACGGCGCCGCGCCAACCCGACGTACCCTCGACGATCTCTCCCTCGGGCGGGGTTGCGTCACGGACGTTGCCGGATGCCTTCGCACGCGACGTCGACGCCGCCGACGCCTTCGCCGGGGCTGATGTCTTCGACGAGGCCTTGGTCGGAGCCTTGGCGGTCGTCGACTTCTTCGACGATCCGGACCCGGACGCGGCCGAACCGGACTTCTTGGGCGTCGAACGCTTCTTGGAGGGGCCCCATGTGCTCATGACGTTGAACACGGTACCAAGGGGCTGTTACACGCAACCGTGACCCTCCTCCACCAGCCCGTTTCGGAGATCAGACGGGGTCGACGGCCAGCACTGTGCCGTCGGGCCCGACGGTGATGTCGAGCACACCACCTTCAGCCGACTGTGCGGCCACCACGTACCGCACGCTGCCCCCTTCACCACCTTCGACGCTGAGCGTCAGGATTGTGATGCCAGGCAGTTCCTCGGCGACCTTCGCCAGGATCGCTTCCTCGTCGAAATCGATCGCATCAGCGGTGAATGTGAATCCGGACGCGCCAGTCAGCGCAGGTGCCGGGGGCAGGAGCGCACCGTCGGCGTACACGTATGGAATCGCCGTGGTGGCTCCATCGACCGCGACGAAGATGTTCGTCAGTTTCGGCCCGGCAGTTACTTCGAAGAACTCCTGGCCCACGCCGAGTTCGGCCTCGACGGCGGCAATTCCGGCACTGATGTCATCGGCGAACGACGTGTCGGCACCCTCGTCGGGGTCGCTCCCACACGCCGCCAAGAGCGTGACGGCAACCACCATCGCCATCCACGATCTGATCCCGATCGGCCGGCGGCCCACCGACGCCAAGGTTCAGGCCTCCATGACGACGGGAACGATCATCGGACGGCGCTTTGTGCGCTCACTGACGAACTTTCCTGCGGCACGGCGAACATCGCGTTCGAGCGCTTCGACGTCACGAACACCCTTGCCCAACGACGACTCGACCGCAGTGGCGACGGCATCGCATGCCTCGTCGAGCAGGTCCTCTGCCTCAGGCGCGTACACCCAGCCGCGGGTGATGATCTCGGGGCCGACGAGGACCTTGCCGGTCTGGATGTCGACGGTGACGACCACCACGACCACGCCTTCCTCGGCGAGCTTCTGGCGGTCACGCAGCACACCCTGGCCGACGTCGCCGACAATGCCATCGACGTACAGGTAGCCAGACGGCACCCGGCCGATCGGACGCAGCTCCTTCTTGGTCAACTCGAGCACGTCGCCGTCCTCGCACAAGATCACCCGATCGTGCGGCACACCCATCAACTCGCCGAGGCGGGCGTTGGCGACCATGTGGCGGTACTCGCCGTGAATCGGCACGAACCACTCCGGATTCACGATCGACAGGTACGTCTTGATCTCGTCGGCCTGGGCGTGGCCGGTGGCATGCACGTCGAGTACCCCGGAGTGCACGACCTCTGCCCCGAGGCGCAGCAACCCGTCGATCACCGCGTTCACGTTGCCCTCGTTGCCCGGGATCGCGTGACTCGACAGCACCACCGTGTCGTGCTCACCGAGCTTCAGCCACTTGTTCTCACCGCGGGCCATGAGCCCCAGCGCGGACATCGGCTCACCCTGCGACCCGGTCGAGATGATGCACACCTTGCCCGGCTCGTACTTGTCGATGTCGTCGATGTCGATGAGGGACGACTCGGGAATGTCGAGCACCTTGAGTTCGCGTCCCATGCGGACGTTCTTCTTCATGCTCAGCCCGAGCGTGGCGACGACCCGACCGTCCTCGATCGCCGCGGTGGCGATCTGCTGGATCCGGTGGAGATGGCTGGCGAAGCTGGCGGTGACGATTCGGCGTCCGCGCTGGTTCGCGAACATCCCGCGCAGCACACTGCCGACGCTCGTCTCGCTCGGCGAGTAGCCGGCCTCCTCGGCGTTCGTCGAGTCGGACATCAACAGGCGGATCCCTGGCGACTTCGCCAACTGGCCGAGCCGGGCGAGGTCGGTACGACGATGATCGACCGGGGTCAGATCGATCTTGAAGTCACCGGAGTGCAGGATGACGCCCTGCGAGGTGTGCACCGCAATGGCATGCGCATGCGGGACCGAGTGGGTGACCGGGATGAACTCGACGACGAGCGGGCCGATCTCGACGCTCTCACCATCGGTCACGACTCGCATGTCGGTCTTGGGCGTGAGGCCGGCCTCGTCGATGCGGTTGCGGGCCAAGCCGAGCGTCACCGCCGAGCCGTAGATCGGGAGCGGATCGTTGCGTAGATCGCCGATGCCGTCGTGATCGCGAAGCAGGTACTGGATGGCGCCGACATGGTCCTCGTGGCCGTGCGTCAACACGAGCGCCTGGATACGCGCGGCGTTCTCACGCAGGTACGTGAAGTCGGGCAGGATGAGGTCGATCCCGTGCATGTTCGCATCGGGAAACATGAGCCCGCAGTCGATCATGATGATCGTGCGCGCAGGATCATCGGCGGCGCCCTGCTCGATCGCCATGCAGTTGCGGCCGATCTCGCCGAGCCCACCGAGGAAGACGACCCGAACCGCAACCGAGGAATCGACGGCGCCGGGCGCCAGCCGGTCAGCCACGGGCAGCGACCAAGCGTTCGTGGACGCCGCGAGCAGCGTGTTCGAGTCCGTGAGGCGTCGGCCCCATCGGGGACCTGCATTCCCCGACATCATGACCGAGCGTTCTCAACATGGCTTTCGACGGTACCGGGTTCGGGGCATCGTCGCTGGTTTCGAACTCGTAGCTCTCCAGTTGGCGCGCGTTGATGCGCCGCGCCGCGACAACGTCCTCGCGGCCCCAGGCGTCGAACATCGCGATGTGATCGGGTGCGCACCAGTGCGTGGCAACCCCGATCGCTCCGACCGCACCGATGGCCAGCAGCGGCAGCGTCATCGAGTCGTCGCCAGAGTAGATCTCGAAGTCGGTGGGGCTCGTGGCCTTCACCACCGCGGTTGCACCGGGGTTCCCCGCTGCATCCTTGAGGGCGACGATGTTGGGGACATCAGTGGCGAGACGCACGATCGTGGCACTGGAGATCTTGCGGCCGGTGCGCGCCGGGATGTCGTAGAGCACGATCGGAAGATCAGTCGACGCCGCGATCGCTCGGAAGTGGGTTTCGATACCGGCCTGCGACGGGCGGTTGTAATAGGGGCACACGCCGAGAATTCCGGCGATGCCGAGGTGGCCGGCCTCCTCGGTGAGGCCGATGTCATGGCGCGTGTTCGACCCGGTCGTGCCCGCGATCACCGGAACAGTCACCGCATTCACCACGGCCTCGAAGAGCTGCAGCTTCTCGTCGATCGACAGTGTCGGCGCCTCGCCAGTGGTGCCGCACACCACGAGGCCCTCGTTGCCCTGCTCGACGAGCCACCTGGCCAACGCCACGGCAGCGTCGACGTTGAGCTCACCCTCGTCGTCGAAGGGGGTGACCATCGCCGTCAGGACTCGCCCGAACCGAGCCATCAGCAGTGCCCTGTGGTCGTCGACGGGAATCGGACGTGCGAATCATGGCCAATCACGCCCCGCAACCTATTCGATTCCAGCCCGGTCAAGTAGCCCGATTCCGTCAACCGTCACACGGTGCCGGGTCAAACGTGACGTTTTGGATGACAGGCCGGGCGCATGCCGGCTGGGCGAGCGACGAGCGACGGCGTGCTCCGGTTCGCCACGCCACATAGAGCACCGAGCCGACGACGATCGGCACGACGTAGGTCAGCAACCGGTACACGAGCACCCCGGCAAGTGCCGCCGTGGGCTCCACACCGGCAGCGACCAGTGCGCCGCTGAGGCCTGCTTCGACCACACCGATGCCGCCGGGCACCGGCACGAACGAACTCAGCAACGTGACGACGAAGAACACGCGGGCGAACTCGAGCGATCCGAGCTCGG
>JANPCI010000331.1:0-1866 GCA_031430875.1 Actinomycetes bacterium
GACCGGGCGCACGCTGGTCGACTGAGCCATGTCGACACCGACCACCCTGCGGGTCTGGGAGAGCCAGGCCATGGTGTACCGCAAGATCTGGCGGTCGCACATCCTGCTCGCCTTCGGGCAGCCATTGCTCTACCTGCTGGCGATGGGGCTGGGCGTCGGCGCACTCATCGACGACAACAGCGCGTCGGTCGACTCATTGGGCGGGATCATCTACTTCGAGTACCTGGCGCCGGCGCTCCTGGCAACGACGGCGATGATCAGCGCGGGCCAAGCATCGTTGTGGGAGGTGCTCGATGGGTTCCTCTGGAGCAATCGGTACCGGGCCATGGCGGCGACGCCGCTGTCGCCCACCCAGATCGCCACGGGCTTGGGGGCATGGCATGCAACTCGGACGCTGATCGGCGTCACTGGTGTGGCCATCGCGCTCGCGATGTTCGCCGACACCCGAACGTGGGGTGTCGTCGCGGCGGTACCGGTCGCCGTGCTGTGCGGCTTGGCGTTCGCATTGCCGCTGTCAGCCTGGTCGGCAACCCGCTACGGCGGGGCGTCGTTCCCGTTGGTCGTTCGTTTCGGGCTGCTGCCGATGTTCCTCCTCGGAGGCGCCTTCTTCCCGATCGATCAGCTGCCCGACTGGCTCGAACCGGTCGCCTACGTGACGCCGCTGTGGCATGCCATCGAGCTGTGTCGGGGATTCGTGATCGAGGCGGTCGACCCGGGGAACGTCGCTGTACACCTCGCCGTCATCTCGGCGTATGTGGTCGCGGGATGGCTGGCCTGTCGCATCACCTTCACTCGACGGTTGATGCCATGACCGACCAGATCGCCGCCGTCGAACCCGGAGGGCCCCCGCAGCGTCGATCGAGCGCGTTACGGATCCTGCCGATGGCGTTGTTCACGGCGCGTCGTCCGCATCGTCTTGTCGAACGCAGTGTGATGTTCTACCGGCGGGCCTGGGTGCTGTTGGTGTCGGGCTTCTTCGAGCCGATGCTGTACCTGCTGCTCGTGCAGGTCGGCTTCGCGACGCTGGTGGGCGACATCGAGGTCGATGGCGTGAGCTACGACTACGCGCTGTTCGTGGCGCCGGCGCTGCTCGCGTCGTCGGCGATGAACGGTGCAATTTTCGATTCGACCGGCAACGTGTTCGAGAAGCTTCGCCACACGAAGCTCTACGACACCGTGCTCGCCACGCCGATGACCGCCGCCGACGTGGCGCTGGGCGAGATCCTCTGGGCGGTGCTTCGCGGCACGCTGTATTCGATTGCATTCGTGTTCACGATGTGGATCCTTGGGCTGGTGGGTTCACCGCTGATCGTTCTCGCGGTCCCGGTGTGCATGTTGATTGCGTTCGCGTTCGCGGCGGCCGGCATGGCTGCGGCGACTCACATGCGGACCTGGTCGGATCTGGAGTACGTCAATGCGGTCACCCTGCCGTTGTTGTTGTTCTCAGCGACCTTCTATCCGGTGTCGAGTTACGGGCAGTGGAGCTGGCTCGTCTACCTCAGTCCGCTGTACCACGGTGTTGTGGTGGTGCGCGGGCTCAACCTGGGCCAACTCGAGTGGAGCATGCTCGGCAACCTCGGCGTGCTCGTCGCCGTCGCCCTCGCCGGCCTCGCGGTGACCGCCCGGCGGATCGAGGGCCTCCTCCTTCGCTGACCCCGGGTCTTTCCGGACCCGACCCCAACAGACCGGCCCGGTCTTTCCGGACCCGACCCCAACAGACCGGCCCGCGGTTCGTTCCGGGTTCGGCGCGAGGCTGTCACGGAAGCCCTCGTATCCTGGCCCGCATGCTGTTCCGCAAGAACGCCCAGATGGTCGACGCTGCCGACGCGCTCGCCGGCCGGACCGATCAGACCATGCCGGTTCCCG
>JANPCI010000332.1:0-3646 GCA_031430875.1 Actinomycetes bacterium
GGCAGCGAGCACCGAGCGGGCGAGTGTGCCGGGCCCGGCGCCGACATCGACCACGGTGAACCGGTCGGGTCGACCGATGCGCACCCATTCGGCATCGAGGTAGCGCGCCATGACAGCGCCGAACAGCGGCCCGATCTCCGGTGAAGTGATGAAATCACCCCGCCGTCCCGCCGACCCCCCATCAGCCTTCGTGTAGAAGCCGTCAGCCCCATAGAGCGCCAACTCCATGAACCGCTCGAACGGAAGAGGCCCATCCGCGGCAATCGCAGCACGAATCTCGTCAGTCATTCAAAGGGCCAGCCGGGATCGGAAGTGGGGAGGACAAGGCGCGCAGTGAGGAAGCTGCCTGACGGCAGCGACGAACCTGCGCAACGCAGTCATCGCCGCTTCCGGCCCGGCTACCCAGAAAAAGCGCCGGTGAGGGCGTCGATGGCGCCGACTCGGGCGATGAGGTTGGGCAGCACGCCGAGCACGATGGTGCCGGCGACCGTGATCGCCAGCGCGGCGACAACCGGCGCCGGTGGCTTGACCGGGCTGTGGTCGCCGGCGGGGGCCTCGTCCATCCAGACGACGCGCAGCACCCGCATGTAGTAGGCCGCGGCGATCACCGTGTTGACGGCGGCAATCGCCGCCATCACGTAGGCCGATGTGGTGCCGGCGTCGAGCACGGCCTTGAACGAGTTGAACTTGGCGAACCAACCGGCAAGCGGCGGGATGCCGGCGAGCGAGGCGAAGAAGATCGTCATGGCCACGGCCAGGCCGGGCGCATACGAGAACAGCCCGCCGAACGACGAGATCTCGCCGCTGCGGGTTCTGCGGGTGACGGCGATGACGACGGCGAACGCGCCGAGGTTCATGAAGGCGTACGCAACGAGGTAGACGACCACTGCGTTCAGCGCAGCGGGTCCGACTCCCGGCTCTCCGGCGAACGCCAGCGGCATCAGGATGAAGCCACCCTGGCTGACCGACGAGTAGGCCAACATGCGCACGATGTTGGTTTGGCGCAATGCGAGCACGTTGCCGAACGTCATCGTCAGCACCGCCATCACCCAGATCAGCGGCTGGTACACACCGTCGGCGCCGGGGAAGGCGATGAACACCACCGACATCAACGCAACGAAACCGGCCGCCTTGGTCGCCACGGAGAAGAACGCAGTGACCGGCGTCGGTGCGCCCTCATAGGTGTCGGGCGCCCACTGGTGGAACGGCACGGCAGAGATCTTGAAGGCAAAGCCGCACACGACGAACACCACGGCGACGACGTCGAGGCCGATCAGGTCGCCGTCGAGCAGCGCCGCGCCGATGTCGGTGAGCTTGGTCGAGCCGGTGGCGCCGAACAGCAGGCTCATGCCGTACAGCAGTACCGCAGAGGCGAACACCCCGAGCAGGTAGTACTTGATGCCCGCCTCATTCGACTTGCGGTTGCGCTTGTTCCAGGCAGCCAACATGTAGGCGGGGATCGACAGCAGCTCGAGGGCAACGAAGATGCTCACGAGATCGCGGGCCGAGGCCATCATCACCATGCCGAGCACGCTGCACAGCAGCAGCACGTAGAACTCGCCCTGGTAGTAGCCACCCTCTTCGAGCTCGGTCTGGCTCAGGAGCACCACGATGTACGCGGTGAGCAGGAAGAGCGCCTTGAGGATCAGCGCGTAGTCGTCGACGACGTAGCGCCCGTCGAACAGCGATCGCACACCGTCGCCGGTGACCGCGAGCACCACGACCGCAACGAAGCTGCCGAGCAGCACGAACCCGGTGATCGTGGCGATCGCCCACTTCTTCGTCTCGGCCAACTGCAGGTCGAGCAGCAGGATGATGTTGATGCCGATCGCCAACACGATCTCGGGCGCGAGCGCGGCCCAATCGATCGAGGGCGACGTCCAGTCGCCGGCTTGGGCAAGGAGCGAGGCGAGCATCAGCCCAGTGTCTCTCCGAGGCGCGCCACGAGTTCGGTGACGGCCGGGTTGAACACCTTGAACAGCAGCTGCGGGTACACGCCCAGCACGACGATGCCGATCAGGAACGGCGTCCACGCAATCCACTCGATCGGCGTCACGTCGTAGATCTCGTCGTGGGCATGCTCATCGTCGTTCGCAGCCGAGCTCAAGGAATGAGCGACGCCACCGTGCGAGTCGTGGGGCGAGCTGAACTCTTCGCTCGGCTCACCGAAGGCGGTGCGCTGGTAGAGCCAGAGCAGGTAACCGGCTGCCAGCACGGTGCCGATGGCAGCGATGACCATCAGCGTGCGGAACAACGCCGTGCTCAGACCGAAGTTCGGGTTGTAGGCCGACAGGATCGCCGGGAATTCGCCCCAGAAACCCGCCAGGCCGGGCAGACCGAGCGAGGCCATGGCGGCGAAGCCCATGATCCAGCCAAGCCGTGGCGCCTGGATGAGCATCCCGGAAAGTCGCTTGATCTCGAGCGTGTGGTAGCGATGCTTCACCGAGCCGGCGACGAAGAAGAGCATGCCGGTGATGAGGCCGTGAGCGACCATGCCGAACAGCGCAGCGTTGATGCCGAACGTGGTCAGCGTCGAGATGCCGAGCATCACGAAGCCCATGTGGGCGACCGATGAGAACGCGATCAATCGCTTCATGTCGGTCTGCGCCAGACATCCGAGCGCGCCGTAGATGATGCCGATCACCGCAAGGATGCCGATCACCGGCGCCCACTCGACTGCGCCTTCGGGCAGCATCGGGATGGCGATGCGCACGAAGCCGTACGTGCCGAGCTTCAGCAGGATGGCCGCCAGGATGACGGAACCCTGCGTCGGGGCCTGAGTGTGGGCGTCGGGCAGCCACGTGTGGAACGGGAACATCGGCACCTTGACGGCGAAGCCGAGGAACATGCCCGCGAAGATCCAGATCTGGACGTTGCGGTCGATGCCGGCCCCCGCCTCGATGAGGTGCGCGAAGCCGAAGCTCTCGGCGCCGGTCTGGAAGTACAGCACGACGAACGCGACGAGCATGAACGCCGACCCGAACATGGTGTAGAGGAAGAACTTGAGCGAGGCGTACTTGCGCTGCTCGCCGCCCCATACGCCGATCATGAAGAACATCGGCAGCAGCACGAGTTCGAAGAAGACGAAGAACAAGATCAGGTCCTGCGCCATGAACGTGCCCGCCATGCCGACCTGCAGGATCAGCATCAAGATGAAGAACGCCTTGGGGTTGCCCGCATCGGGCATGTTGTCCCAGCTGTAGATCATCACGAGGAACGTCACCGCCATCGACAGGATGTAGAGCGGCAGGCTGATGCCGTCGATGCCGACGGCGTAGTTGGCGTTGATCACCGGGATCCACTCGGCGTTCACGAAGAACTGCAAGCGGCCGGCTTCGCTGTAGTCGAACGCGAACAGCGTGACGATGCCAACAGCCAGGGTGGCGCCGGCCGTGACGATGCCAATGAGCTTGTGCGTCGCCTCCTCGGTGCGCGGGATGAACATCATCACGAGCACGCCGAGGAGCGGCAGGAAGGTGCCGACGCTCAGCAGCCAGTTCTGATCAGTGAGTGGTTCCATGGTTGAGTTGCTTTCAGCTCACGTTGACGAGGACGAGGACGATGGCACCGACAGCGGCAGCGCCGAAGAGCAGCGCGCCGTACTGGCTGACAAAGCCCGATTGAGTTGGTTGAAGGCCGTGACCGG
>JANPCI010000333.1:0-2658 GCA_031430875.1 Actinomycetes bacterium
GTCCGGCTGGGAGAGCGCCGTCGAGGGCAATCTTGAACTCGCTCAGAACAAAGGTGCCCTCGGTACCGCCTACAGGAGTGGCGACGGGGTTCGACGCGTCGTTGTCGGCGCCACACCCGGCGACGAGTGAAAGTGCGACGACACTGAGCGCCGGTGTTCGATATCTCATATGGCTCCAATCAGAGCTCCCAACGAGCCGCGAGCAACTGCCTTACCCTACGACAGGGTGTAGTAAACATCCCGCAGCCAGCCCAGTGGCTCGGGCCAACGGACGTGCGGCGAAACCGGTCCGCAGCAAGATTGCTGACGTCAGGCAGTCACCGCCGACCAGCGCGACCGTTCCAACCGCTGACGTCGCTACTTCGGAGACACACCACTCGTCGAAACGTTGGCAGCGATGGCGATGATTGCCAGCGCTGAATTGCTGGCTGCAGGTCTCCGGATTGTCGGTCGGTGACGCATCGGGGTCGATGCATGAATCGCGCTTGAGTGGTTTGCTCCAGAATGGTTGCGATGAGTCGCGTCGGGGTTGCACGGTGTCTGCTCGCCGCGGTGCTCTTCGGCGCCACCGCGCCGGCCGCGTCCAAACTTGCGGGTACGGTCCCGTCGTTCACCTTGGCGGGTTTGTTGTATCTCGGTGCTGCATTCGCGGTCGCTCCATCGGTGATCCGGCAGCCACCGACGCGTCAAGCGATGACGAAGGAGTGGCGGCCCACGGTTGTTGCTGTCGTTGCCGGCGGAGCGATCGGCCCCGTGTTACTGGTTGCCGGGCTCGCCCGGATCAACGCAGCGTCGGCGTCGATCCTGCTCAACACCGAACTCGCCGCCACGATCGTGTTCGCAGCGGTGTTGTTCCGAGAGCATCTCGGACCTCGTTTGCTGACCAGCGCCGCGCTCATCACGACCGCTGGCGCGTTACTCGCGTGGGAACCAGGAGCCTCTCTCGAGGTCGGGGCAATTCTGATTATCGCAGCGTGCGCGTGTTGGGGACTGGACAACGGGGTGACGGCGCGCATCGAGCATCTGGCACCAGAGCATGTGGTGGCATTCAAGGGCGTCGTTGCCGGTGGCGCGAACCTCTCCATTGGACTGCTCGTCGCAGGTCTGGGAGCGACCACCGGGTTCGGTGACGTTGTGGCGGCGCTCGCAATCGGGGCCGTCGGGTACGGCTGGTCGATCACGTTGTGGGTGAAGGGGGCGCGTGAACTCGGAGCCGCGCGAGGTCAGGTGATTTTCTCGACGGCACCGTTCATCGGCGCGGCGATCGCGTGGACGGTGCTCGATGAGTCGGTCAGTCGATTGCAGATCGTTGCAACGGTGTTGGCGGCGGCTGGGGTCGTGGTGTCGTTGCGATCCGCGCATCACCACGATCATCGCCACGCCGCCATGTTTCACGACCACGAACACACCCACGACGAACACCACGCCCACGCCCACCCCGACGCCGGGATCGGCCCCGTGCGCCATTCGCATCGACACGACCACACCGCGATGGTCCACGTTCATCCTCATCTGCCCGATCTCCATCACCGCCACGACCACACCTGAAGCCGAACGTGAGCCCGGTCCGGCTGAACATCATGTTTCGCTGATATTATTTGGGTATGGCTATGTCTCTGACAGCGGCGAATGCTGACGCCGAGATCGCGACGGCGGCTGGTCTGTTCCACGGGTTGAGCGATGCGACCCGGTTGGCGATCTTGATGGCGTTGCTCGATGGTGAACGACGCGTCAGCGACCTGGTCGAGATCGTCGGTTCGTCGCAGCCGAACGTGTCCAATCATCTGGCGTGTTTGAAGGGTTGTGGTCTGGTGGTCGATCGCCCTGGGGATCGGCGGCAGGTTTTCTACTCGATCACCCATCCGGAGCTACGCGACCTACTCGTATCGGCCGAGTTGTTGCTGGCGAGCACCGGCCACGAGGTGCGCCTGTGCGATCACCCGTTGATGGGTTCTGGACCGGAGCGTGGCGATGGGTGACGCATGCTGCGCTCCGCTGACTCCTGAGGACGCTGAGCCAGGGGGCCACTGGTCAGAAACGTGGCGCACCGTCGCGGCCGCAACGGCGGCAGCCGCGTGGCTGGTGGGCGTCGCTGGCGAGCTGACCGATCGGCCATTGCTGGCGACAGTCGCGTTCTGGATGGCCGTGATCATCGGGGGTGCGACGTTCGTGCCGTCATCGTTGCTGGCGTTACGGCACGGCCGAATCGGTGTCGGGTTGCTGATGACGATCGCCGGCGCCGGGGCCTTGTTGTTGGGGCAGCTCGCCGAGGCAGCCTCGTTGGCGTTCCTGTTCTCGGTGTCCGAAGCGCTCGAGGAATACGCGATCACACGGGCGCGGCGCGGGCTGCGCGCAGTGTTGCAGCTCGTGCCCGAAACCACGACGGTTCGTCGCGACGCCAGTATTGTCGAGGTTCCGACGGAAAGCGTGCAGCCGGGTGACGTCATCGTGCTGCGCGCGGGTGCGCGCCTCGTCACCGACGGGGTGGTGAGCGACGGACGTTCCGTGCTCGACGTGTCAGCGGTGACCGGCGAGTCGATTCCGGTCGAGTGTGGCCCCGGTGACCGGGTGGTGGCCGGCAGCATCAACGGCGCCGGCCAGCTCGAAGTGACCGCAGCCACGGCTGCATCCGACAGCACGCTGGCGCGCATCGTGCAC
>JANPCI010000334.1:0-1639 GCA_031430875.1 Actinomycetes bacterium
TCTGATGTTCGACAATCTCTCCACACGACTCGAAGGCATCGTCAAGAAGATCCGGGGCAAGGGTCGTCTGACCGAGGCCGACGTCGACGAGGTGATGAAGGAGATCCGCACGGCGCTCCTCGAAGCCGACGTCAACGTCACGGTCGTCCGCGCGATCTGCAACCGGATCCGTGAAGTTGCCATCGGCGCAACACGTTCATCGGCGCTCGACCCCGCTCAGCAGGTCGTCAAGGCCGTCAACGACGAACTCACTCGGGCCCTCGGCGGCCAGACGCTCGCCATCACCTACGCCTCGAAGCCCCCCACCGTGGTGCTGATGGCCGGCCTGCAGGGTTCCGGTAAGACCACCAACTCGGCCAAGCTCGCGGCATGGTTCAAAGCCCAGGGCCGCCAGCCGCTGCTCGTCGGCGCCGACCTCCAGCGCCCGGCGGCCGTCGAACAGCTCCGCACACTCGGCCGTCAGATCGACGTACCGGTGTTCTCCGACCCGACCGATCCAGTGCGGGCATCGGCTGCGGGCCTCGAGGAGGCCAAGCGCCTCGGGCGTGACGTGGTCATCGTCGACACCGCCGGCCGCCTGTCGATCGACGCCGAGATGATGGAGCAGGTCCGCCAGATCTCTGCCGCCGTTGCCCCCGACTACACGTTCCTGGTGATCGACGCGATGACCGGCCAAGACGCCGTCCAGACCGCCGAGTCGTTCCACGAGACCCTCAAGATCGACGCCGTCATCATGTCGAAGATGGATGGCGACGCCCGTGGTGGCGCCGCGTTGTCGGTCAAGGAGGTCATCGGCGTACCGATCGCCTTCGCCTCCACCGGTGAGAAGCTGAGCGAGTTCGAGCAGTTCCACCCCGACCGCATGGCCAGCCGGATCCTGGGCATGGGCGACATGCTGACGCTCATCGAGCAGGCCGAGCGGGCGTTCGAAGCCGACGCGGCCGAAACTGCCGCCGCGAAGTTGATGGAGGGCCAGTTCACCCTCGACGACTTCCTCGATCAGATGCAGCAGATCAAGAAGATGGGCTCGCTCGGCAGTCTCATGGGCATGATGCCGGGGATGCCGAAGGAGTTGAAGGGCGCCAAGATCGACGACGACGACCTGAAGCCGATCGAGGCGATCATCCGAGCCATGACGCCTGTCGAGCGGGCACAGCCGGCGATCATCAACGGCAGCCGCCGCCAGCGCATTGCCAATGGGTCCGGCACGCAGGTTGGCGACGTCAATCGTCTCGTCAAGCAGTTCGGTGAGATGCAGAAGATGATGAAGAAGTTCGGCATGGCCGGACAGAAGCCCGGCAAGAAGGGCAAGCAGGGCCGCAAGGGAGGCGGTCCGAAGGGGCGCGGGCTGCCGCCGGGACTGCTCGACCCGAATGCCACTGGCGGTATGGACCTCCCCGGTTTGCCGGGCATGCCCAACATGCCGGGAATCCCCGGCCTACCTCGCTAAACATCCGAACCAGCGTCACAGCGAGGGGATCCTGGCTGGCGCCGCTAACCTTGCGACGTTCTCATTTGCACCCAGGAGTAGCGATTTCAGATGGCAGTCAAGCTGCGGCTCACCCGCATCGGTAAGAAGAAGCAACCGCAGTACCGCATCGTCGTCGCGGACTCGCGCTCGCCCCGTGATGGGCGCTTC
>JANPCI010000335.1:0-1613 GCA_031430875.1 Actinomycetes bacterium
ACGGTGCACGCCTACACCGGCGGCTACCGCGTCACCGGCGCCGAGGGCGCCGTGCTGGACGAGCAGCACGTGCTGGTCTACGCCTACGACCCTGCGACGGGCCTGGCGCTACGAGGCGAACAGTTCCCGTTGGAGGATCTCGACGCCGCCCTGGCCCGCGCCGACGAACTGGCGATCGAGTTCGCCACGGTGCCTACCCCCAATCGGGCGGTCGTGACCAGCGGATCGGCGAACCGATGGGCTCGCGCCGGTCAGACGGACCTCTTCCTCGATCACTTCGCGGATGGTTTCACGACGCTGACCGATGGATCGACCGTCACGCGTGACGACCTCGTCAGCGGGGCCGTCGCTCCTGGCGATCTCGGGTTCGGCGGGACCGACCGTCGTGCCATCGCCGCGATGTCCGACCGGCTCGCGCTGTTGTACGTCGGCTTCGACGACGGCTCCGCCCGCTGGTCGGTCGAGGAGGTCGATCACGAGGGCCGGCTCAGCCGGATACGACAGTTCGTGGAACGCGACATCGTGGCCGCAGCGAACTACCACGATGTGCAGTTGCTGGCACGCCACCGCGAGGAGCAACCGCGTTGGACGGAAGTTGCGATGGCATTTGCGCGAGCCACCAGGGAGCGCGACGCCGCCCAGCTCGATGCGGTGCTCGACTCCGAGTTCATCCTCGTCGACCGACGGGAGATGGGGTACCCGACCCTCGATCGGCAGACGTTCATCGACCTGTGCACGATGGAGTCGGTGGGCAACTCTGCGTTGATCGTGCAGGAGGGTTTCGCCGAGTCCGACACCGTAGGGGTTTCGCACACCACGATGTTCACGGTGGGTGACTCCGGCGGACTGTGGGAGGGCGTCGTTGCATGTGGCGTGATGGAGCACCGGCATGGCCGAGTCGCGCGACTGGAGATGTTCCACGACGGCGACCTCGACGCCGCGATGGCCCGTTTCCACGAACTCGACGCGATCGGTGCCGCTACGTCGGGCACCGCCGAGGAACCGGAGGTCGGCTTCGATCCCATCG
The DNA here is from genome assembly GCA_031430875.1 of Actinomycetes bacterium. Taxonomy (GTDB): domain Bacteria; phylum Actinomycetota; class Acidimicrobiia; order Acidimicrobiales; family Ilumatobacteraceae; genus Sva-07. Next base: position 1,028 of record JANPCI010000335.1, read on the forward strand.
GTTCCTTCACGACTCACATCGATGAGATCCAGACGCGGGGCGACGTCGACGCGTTCATCGCACTCCTGCATCCCTCGTACCAGATCATCGACCATCGCTCGCTCGGCTGGCCGACACTCGACGTCGACGGAATGAGGGAACGAACCAGGACCCTGGCGGATCTGCCCGGCGAGGTGGTCGTTCTCACACGACGAGTTCACGAACTCGGCCCGGTGTTCTCATGCATCGAACGGGGCTATGACATGACCCGTCCCGACGGTTCGATCGTCGAGGACCGGCACCTCATGGTCACCGTCGTCGACCCGCCGACGGGCCTCCTCGTGACAAGCGAGCAGTTCGAAGTCGATGAGCTCGCCGAGGCAACCGAGCGCTTGGTCGAACTGCGCGCCGAGTTCCCGTCCGTGCCGACACCGAACCGTGCCGTCGTCATCGCCGGATCGGCGAACCGGTGGGCCCGCGCTGCCCAGACCGACCTGTTCCTCGATCACTTCGCCGATGACTTCACTGCGACGTTGGTCGACGGAGCGACCGTCACCCGCGACGACCTCCGTGCCGCCCGGGTCGAGCCGTCGGCGCTCGGGTACGG
>JANPCI010000336.1:0-1531 GCA_031430875.1 Actinomycetes bacterium
GAGCCTGTTCGAACTCGCCGCCGCCGTCGGACGCCCCGACGTGCAGCCGTAAGGAGCTTGACACCCATGATCGCCATCACCGACACCAACCAAAACGAACCGGGCATTTCGATGCGCGCGCTCCTTGTTGCCGTCGCTGTCACCGCCGTACTGACCGGCGCAGCCGCCTGGCTGATGCTGCGTCCCGCGACCGCGGGGCCGGAGGTCGCCGAAGAACACGCGGACGAACTGCCCGCTGGCATCGTGGAGCTGACACCCGACGCGCAGAAGAACGCGGCACTCGGCCTCAGGGCGGTTGAGGTTCGCCCGCTGCCAACCACGATTGACGTGACAGGCAGCGTCGCCGCCGAGGACGCTCGAATCGCTCACATCCGGCCACTCGCACGCGGCCTCATCGAGCGGGTCTGGGTCAGTCTGGGTGAGCGTGTGACCAAGGGGCAGCCCCTGGCCACCTACGACAACATCCAGCTCGGTGAGCTGGCGGGCGACTACCTCGGGGCGCGCGCCGTGCTACGCCAGGCCGAAGCCGACCTCGACGTGAAGCGGCGGGTCGTCGAACGGGGCCGGGCGCTCATCACTCTGGAAGCGATCGCCCAACAGACGTTGGATCTTCGCGAGGCGGAATTGAAGACGTCGGAGGCCGGCGTGGCTCGTGATCAGGCCGCCGTCTCCCGCGTCGAGGAACAGTTGCATCGCTTCGGCCTCTCAGATGCGGACCTGAAGCAGCTGTCGCCCACCGAGGGCACGAGTCCCCACCGCGACGCCTCACACGCAGTGCTGCGCGCGCCATTCGACGGTGTCGTCACGAAGTACGACGTGGCCCAAGGCGAGGTCGCCGAGCCCGAGCGCGAGCTGTTCACCGTGACCGATCTGTCCAGTGTCTGGGTGCTCGCTGACGTGTACGAGAAAGACATCACGAAGGTGCGGGCAGGTACGGACGCGATCGTCCGCGTGGACGCCTACCCAGACCGGACCTTCGCCGGCCGCGTCACCTACGTCGCCGACCTCATCGATCCGCAGACGCGAAGTGCCAAGGCACGGGTCGTGGTCGCCAATCCGGGAACCGCGCTGAAGCTGGACATGTTCGCTCGTGTCTCGATTCCGACCGCGGAGCAACGCGAGGGACTGCTGGTGCCGCTGGCCGCGATCCAGACCGTCGACAACCAGCCAGTGGTGTTCGTGCAGCAGTCTGCGAATCGCTTCGAGCGACGCAATGTCGAGTTGGGCATGACGGCCGGCGATCTCGTTGAGGTCCGCTCCGGCGTACAGGCGGGCGATACCGTCGTGGGCGCCGGCAGCTTCTACCTGAAAACCGCGCTCCTGCGCGAACGCATCGGCGACGAGCACTAGTCGGGAGCCCTTCATGCATAGACTCATCGACTTCTCGCTGCGCAACAAGTTCCTCGTCATCGTGCTGACGGCCGTCATGGTGGGGTTTGGCGTGCGCGCCATGCTCCGGCTGCCGATCGACGCCGTACCCGACGTCACCCCCAACCAGGTGCTTGTGCTGACGCAGGCGCCAGGTCTCGGC
>JANPCI010000337.1:0-9920 GCA_031430875.1 Actinomycetes bacterium
TTGACGCAGAAGCTGCCGGCGTCGGCCATCAGTGCCCACGTCTCGGAGTCGGTCTGGGGGAGAAACCCGACGAGTGGTGGATCGAGCGACACCGACGTGAACGAGCCGATGGTGAACCCGTGCGGTCGATCGCCGTCGGCCATCCCGGTGATCACGGTGACGCCGGTCGGGAAGTGACCGAGCACCGACCGGAAGTGCTTCGAGTCGAAGGCAACGGCATTGGCGACGGGGAGTGGCGGCTGATCGCTCATTGTGAACCACTGTACGCTGCGGGCCGATCGCCAGGCGTTTGCGTGACAGAAGCGTTGGGACGGGCCAACCGAAATCTCTCGCAAGCCACTTGCTGATGGTCGGGGTGCGCGGCGCTGCTACTCGGTTGGCTGGTCCTGGCCGAACCGTTCGAGGACGTCGACGAGGAGCCGGGCGCCGAAGCCACTCATGCCGCGGGTCTTCCAACCCTTCGGGCCGACGGTTGCTGCGACGCCGGCGATGTCGATGTGTGCCCACGGCACGCCCTTGGTGAAGTGGGCCAGGAACTCCGCGGCGGTCGAGGCGCCGGCGTTGATGCCACCGAGATTCCTCATGTCGGCGACGTCGGAGTCGAGTTCCGCTCGGTAATTGGCGCCCATGGGGAGTTGCCACACCGGCTCGCCGGTTGCGTCGCCCGCCGACCGGATGAGGTCGACGAGCGCCTGGTCGGTACCCATCACACCGGCGATGTCGGTTCCGAGCGCACGCATGCACGCACCGGTGAGTGTGGCGACGTCGATGATCGCATCTGGTTCGATCTCGGTGCCCATCACGATCGCATCGGCCATCACCAGGCGGCCCTCGGCGTCGGTGTTGATCACCTCGACGGTCGTGCCGTCGCGGTGCGTGATGACGTCTCCCATCTTCATTGCTGTGCCCGACGGCATGTTGTCGGTGCACATGAGGTGGGCGGTCACCCTGGTCGGCACCTGCAGGTCGCGCAGTACGAGCATCGTTGCGAACACCGCACCACCGCCCGCCATGTCGTTCTTCATCATGGCGTGGACCACGTCGCCGGGTTTGATGGCGAGCCCACCGGAGTCGTAGGTCAGTCCCTTGCCGACCAACACGACGTGGCGCCCGTTCGCAACGGCCTCGTCGGGTTGGTAGGTCAGCGTGATCAGGCGTGGTTCCTCGTCGCTGCCACCGTTGACGGCGATGATGCCGCCACAACGTTCGGCGAGCAGCCAGTCGCGATCGTGGACCTCGACGCCGAGACCGAACGACGCAGCGACACGCTCGGCGATGTTCGCCCAACGCACCGCAGTGAGATGTGCCGGCGGGGTGTTCGCGAGATCCCGTGAGACGGCTGTCGCAAAGGCTTTGAGGTGACCGCGTCGAGCGCCGGCGGCAACAGCATCCGATGACGACACGAGCGTGATCGCTTCGACCTGCGTTCTCGCCGGCTCGGCCCGCAGAGCGTCCCACGAGTATCGGGCGAGGATGATGCCCTCGATGAGGCCCTGCGCCCCTTCGGCATTGACGTCGCCTGTTTCGATCGCCACCGAGGTTGCTGCGGGAACTGCGTGCGCGATCGCCGCGCCGACGTCGCGCGCCGACGCGAGATCGAGGGCACCGTCGCCGGTTCCGACGATCACCGTGATCGGATCACCGGCCACGACGTGCGACGCACCGGTGGTCGCTGTGAACCCGGCGCGACGCAACGCCGCGGTGTCGTACCCGAACGGCGCGTCATCGTGCGTGCTGACCAACCGGACCACCAGATCGATGCCCGCAGGCGCTCCGGGCGCTATATCGACGGCGATCGCGGGGACCGTCGTGAGTGATGGAACCGGATCGAAGTCTTCGGCAACAGGGATGGCGCGGGTCATGGCAACTCCTTGTCCGTCTCCGAGAGGGAGCATGGGGGGCGTCTCTGCGCAACACACCCTCGGGAATCACCTGTTGGTGCGAGACACATGCTGCGTTTTGCACCATAATCCGCCCATGACGAACAGCCCCGCTCCTGCTGCAGTTGTCCGAGCCTCGTGGTTCCCGCTCGCCATCGTCATGCTCTGTCAGATCCAGGTGTCGTTCAACGCGTTCAATGTGTCGATCGAAGGACTCGTCGAAGATCTCGGGATTCCTGCCACGTCCGTCGGCCTTGCGCTCACCACCAGCACGTTCGCCATGGCGGGATTTGTCCTGCTCGGTGCGCGTATCGGGGCCAAGATCGGGCCCCGCAAGGCCCTGCACATCGGAATGATCGGCCCCACCATCGCGGCGATCACGATTGCGTTGACCAATCAGGGGTGGATGTTGTTCGCCGTCCAGGCGTTGAACGGTGCAACGGTGGCCCTCGCCGCCCCGGCGTTGACCGTGGTGATCGCCCGCAACTATCACGGCAAGCAGCAGGGTCAGGCGATCGGCTTCCTCGCGTCGGCCATCCCGCTCGCACAGGTCGTGTCGCTGCTGGTGGCGGGCGCACTGGCGTCGAGCGTCGGATGGCGATGGTCGTTCGTGCTGCTGTCGGTGATCGGCATCGTCAACCTGTTGCTGATCGGTCGGCTCGCACCAATCGACCCACACCCCGAAGTGGTCATCGACTGGCGTGGCGCGGCACTCTCGTCGGTCGGCATCATCCTGATCTCGGCCGCGTTCAGCTTCTTGAACGCATGGGGGTTCTTCCAAGCGAGCGAACAAGCGCCCTTCGACATCGCTGGGCTGTCACCCGTGCCGTTCCTGCTGATCATCGGCGTCGTGCTGGTTCAGGCGTTCTTCCGGTCGACGCGGCGACGGATGGACGACGGCAAGCCCGTGCTCTTCTCACTCGATGTCCTGCGCTCGAGTCGCGAACGATCGATCGTCGCGTGCATGTCGCTGATGCTGTTCATCGGCACCGCAACGAGCTTCCTGCTGCCGTTGTACATGCAGGTCGTGCAAGGGCTCAGCGGCTTCGAGACCTCGCTGTCGATCGTGCCGTACACGCTGTCGATCTTCGTGGCCAACACCCAGGTGTCGCGGCTCTACGACCGGTTCAGCCCCGCCAACATCACACGCGTGGCGTTCGTCGTCGTCTTCCTGGCGCTCACCCTGCTGGCGTTCACGATCCGCAACGACTGGAGCCAGCTGGCGGTCGTCGTCGGCCTCGTCACACTCGGGCTCGCGCAGGGATGCATCGTCGCCCTCGTGTTCAACAAACTCCTGATGTCGAACCCGAAGGAACTCGCCGGTGACGTCGGCGCGTTCCGCGGACTCACCCATAACATCTCCGGCTCGATCGGCATCGCTGTCGGCACCGCCATTGCGGTGTCGCTGCTCGGGGTGATCGTCGCACAGAATGCGCTCAACTCACCGGCGTTCTCACCTGAACTCGTCGAACAGGTCAACTTCGACAACACCCAGTTCATCACCAGCGCTCAACTCGTGACGGTCCTCGAAGAGAGGGGCGCCACCCCCGCCGAAGCAGACGCAGCGGTGGAGATCTATGAAGACGCCCGCCTGCGAGCGCTGCGGACCACGCTGATGTTCCTCGCTGCGTTGGCGCTGCTCGCACTCGTACCCGCCGGCAAGATGCCCGACTTCCGAGAACCCGACCTCACACCCGAAGACGAAGAGGGCCTCACGCTGGCCACCCCCCGAACGGACTGAGATGTCGTTGCCCATCGACCGATCGGTACGTGATGGCAGCTGCTGACGTTGCCGTCGAGCGGCACGCGCTGCTGTGGTCGATGGCGATCACTTCGATCCTGGGAGTGATCGGCCTTTTCTGGGGTGTCATCAGCCAATCCCAGATGATCCTGCTCGACGGCGTCTACGCCGTACTCGGCCTGCTCGTGTCATGGCTGTTGCTGATGGCCTCGGGTCTCGCCCAGGCCGAATCGAGTCATCGGTACCCCTATGGACGGGAGTCGCTGACACCACTCGTCATCGGCGTGCAGGGCTTCGTACTGCTCGTAACACTCGGCTACGCCGCATTCGATGCGTGCCTCACCATCCGCGACGGTGGAAGCCGAGTCGATGCGGGTTGGGCGATCGTCTACAGCGTGTTGGCGACCGTTGGTTCGTTCGCGACATGGTTGTGGTTGCGGGCGAAGGCAGTCGCGAACAACTCCGACGTTCTGACAGCGGAGTCGACGGCGTGGCGGATCGGGGCGCTGCGTGGACTGGGGATGATCGCCGGATTCACCCTCATGGCGGTGATCGCTGGGACCTCGCTGGACGGCGCCGTGCCGTACATCGACCCGATCATGGTGTTGATCACGTGCGCGGTGTTCATCACGGCGCCGATCAGGATGGTTCGGGTCACGATCATCGAACTCCTCGAGGGGGCTCCATCACGGGAGATCCAACAGCCGGTGCATGATGCCGTCGCCGACGTGCAGGCACGATTCGATCTCGACGCACCCACGGTCCTCATGAGCAAAGTCGGTCCGAAGCTGTACGTCGAGGTCGACGCGATCGTCGATCCCGACATGACCGTGACGCAGCAACATCAGGTACGCACGGCGCTCACCGATCGCCTGAGCTCGCTGCCGTACGACATCTGGATGACCGTCGAATTCGCTCCTCGTCGCACCGACCCGCAGCCTCGGCCCGTGGCGAGCGTCGCGGAATAGGTTCGGACCATGACCGACAGCACGATCACGTTCATCACGCTCGGCGTGATCGTGGTGCTCTTCGTCACGAATCGAGTCCCCGTGGCGATCATCGCGGTCGGAACCGCCCTGTCGCTCTGGGCGACCGGGGTCCTCGATCTGGAACAGGCCACCGCCGGGTTCGGCGACCCGACCGTGTTGTTCATCGCCGCGTTGTTCGTCGTGAGCGAATCGCTCGACGCCACCGGAGTCACCACATGGGTCGGTCAGCAACTGATCGACCGCGCCGGGACAGGCCGCACTCGGATCGTTGTGTACATGATGATCGTGTCGGGCCTCCTGACCGCACTCATCACTCCGAACGCGTCGGTCGCAGCGCTGGTGCCGGTGGTGGTGATCATCGCCGTGCGCGTCGGCCAGAACACATCACAACTACTCATCCCGCTCGCCTTTGCCGCCCACGCCGGCGCGCTGCTCGCACTCACCGGCAGCCCCGTCAGCGTCATCGTCTCCGAGGCCGCCGACGACGCCGGCATCGGCAAGTTCGGGTTCTTCGAATTCGCCCTCACCGGCATTCCACTGCTCATCGGCACGATCGTGATCGTCGTCGTTCTCGGACCGAAGCTGCTCCCGCATCGTGACGCGGCGCGGATGCCCGCCGATTTCTCCGACCTCGAATCGACGCTCACGCGCAACTACCGAGTCGACGGTGAGGACTTCGACAATCTGTTCACCCGGCGCTTCGGCGCATCGGAGGTGATGGTGCCGCCTCGTTCACCGTTGATCGGCCAGCGTGCCTACCCCGGCATGCGCACCGACAGCGGTGAACTCGTGATCGTCGCGCTGCTGCGCGACGACCGCCGGATCGACGACCCGGCGACCCGGATCGCCGCGGGCGACACGTTGCTGGTGCGCGGAACCTGGCAGGCGTTGAGCACGCAGATCGAGGCCGACGACAGCGTGATCGTCGTCGATGAGCCCGACGTCGTGCGCCGTCAGGTCGTGCCGCTCGGGCTCGGCGCCAAGGAGTCGATCGCCGTCCTTGCCGTGATGATCGTTTTGTTGGCGACCAACGCGCTTCCGCCGGCGGTCGCCGGACTCGGCGCGGCGTGCGCAATCATCCTCCTGGGTGTACTGACCGTCGATCAGGCGTACCGGGCAATCGGCTGGACGACCGTCATCTTGGTGGCGGGGATGATTCCCTTGTCGACGGCGATGCGGATCACGGGCGCCGCCGACGACTTGGCCAACGCGCTCGTCGGCGTCGTCGGCGACTCGGGTCCGTATCCGCTGCTCATCGGCGTGTTCGTACTCACCGCAGTACTCGGCCAGCTGATCAGCAACATGGCGACGGCCCTGATCATGATCCCGATCGCGCTGTCGGCCGCTGCCGAGTTGGACGTCGCGGCAGCGCCGGTGCTGATGAGCCTCAACGTCGCCACGGCCGCCGCGTTGCTGACGCCCGTGGCGACCCCGGCCAACCTGATGGTGATGGAACCCGGGGGCTACCGCTTCAACGACTACTGGAAGCTCGGCATCGTGGTGATGGCCTGGTATTTCGTGATCTCGGTGCTGCTGGTGCCGTTGATCTGGAGCTTCTGATCGCTGATTGTCGACCACTGTACGCTGTGAGCCGATGGCCGACCGCACGCCGGACAAGCCCGAACTCCGTCGGCGCATGCGCGAGCTTCGCCGGTCGATCGACGACCGACCCGAACGATCCGAGAAGTTGTGGTCGCACGTGGTCGCGTTGCAATCGATCATCGGCGCCAAGCGGATCCTTCTGTTCCGTACGATCATCGGCGAGCCGGAGGTCGCAGCATTCGAGTCGTGGTGTGTCGAACACGACACGAACGTTGCGGTGCCGGAGGACGACGTCGATCCGTGTTGGCCCGACGTGGTGATCATGCCGGGACTCGCCTTCACGACCGTCGGCCAACGGCTCGGCCAGGGCGGCGGCTGGTACGACCGGTTCCTCGTCGACGTGCGCGACGACTGCGTCACGGTCGGGGTCTGCTTCCACCAGCAGCTGCTCGACCAACTCCCGGTGGAGCCGCACGACATGTCCGTCGACCATGTGGTCACCGACCTGGGTGTGGCGCTGTGATCGTGACGCCATTCGATCTCGACGACCTCGCCCGTGCGACCGAGGTCGTGCGACGCCACGTGCCGCCGACACCACAGTACGAGTGGCCGCAGCTGACCGAGGTTGCCGGTTCTGGCGTCATCGTCAAACACGAGAACCACACCCCGGTGGGAGCGTTCAAGGTCCGCGGCGGATTGGTCTACATGGACCGCCTCGTTCGCGAACGCCCGGAGGTGACGGGCGTCGTGAGTGCGACGAGGGGAAACCACGGCCAGAGCCTCGCGTTCGCGGGACGGGCCTACGGTCGGGCGGTCACGATCTTGGTTCCCCACGGCAACAGCGTCGAGAAGAACGCAGCGATGCGGGCGCTCGGTGCCGAGGTGATCGAGTTCGGTGACGACTTCCAATCGGCGCGCGAGCGGTCGATGGAGGTGGCGCTGGAGCGAACGCTCGAGCCGGTGCCGCCGTTTCATCCTGATCTGGTGTTGGGCGTCGCCACCTACGCACGTGAGTTGTTCGAAGGGGCCGGTCGGTTGGACACCGTCTACGTCCCTGTCGGGATGGGCTCGGGAATCAACGCGCTCATCGCGGTGCGCGACCTGCTGGGCCTCGACACGCAGATCGTCGGCGTGGTGAGTGAACGAGCGCCCTCGACGTTGCTGTCATTCGAGCGCGGCGAGGTCGTGACGACGCCCGCTGCGCCCACCTTCGTCGATGGCGTGGCGACGCGTTCCCCCGACCCGGTCTCGATTGCGGGAATCGTCGCCGGAGCGGCACGGGTCATCGCAGTGTCCGACGATGCCACCGCCGAGGCGATGCGGATCATCTACCGCACCACTCACAACGTGGCGGAGTCCGCCGGAGCGATCGGGCTCGCCGGTCTGCTGTCGGAACCGATCGGACAACGTGGCGAACGAAGTGCCTTCGTCCTGTGTGGAGGCAACGTCGACTCCGCCCAGTTCCACGAGGTGCTCGGAGGCACGACGCCGTCACCGTGAACCGCTGAACGTTTGCAGACGGTCAGGCTCCGTGGTTGGCGAGTGCGACGGCGAGTTCGTCGACGGCCGGGTCGCGAACCGAGCCCGTTCGCGTAGCGAGCACGATGCGGCGGGTTGTGAGTTTCCGGCTCCGGCGTAACGGTCGGTCACCCTGTTCGGCCTGCGAGGTCGGCAGCACCGTCCAGCCGACTCCCAACTGGACCATCTCGCGCAGCACCTCGGGCTGGTGGCTTTCAGCGACCACGTCGATCGGCGCGCCGAGTCGTCGCAGTTCGTCGACCACGACCGTGCGAGTGTGGGAACCGGCGGGGAACAGCACCCACGGACCCCACGTCGGGGGAGGGCCGATGCGGCGGCCGGGTGGCGCGTAGACCGCGAGGTCTTCGGTGAGCAGTGGTTCGGTGTCGATCCCGGCGACCGGCTCGGGCGGTTCGATGCACACCACCAGATCGAGTTGGCCGGCCACGAGGAGCTCGACGAGTTGGGCAGACGGCGAGACGCGAAGGCGGAGGTCGACGTCGGGATGGCCGGTGCGGAACGTGCGCAGTTGATCCGGAAAGTGGACCACCGCCGCCGCATCGATCATCCCCAGCCGAAGTGCGCCACTGCGGCCGGTGCGAAGACGCTCGGCCCACCCGGCGAGGTCGTTGGTGAGGCCCAGAACCTGGCGGGCGTGGGCGACCACGGGTGCCGCGCTCTGCCTCACGAGGCGCCGCCGGCCGTCGCGATCGAACAGGGCAACGCCGAGCCGACGTTCGAGTTCGGCCAGCCCCTGCGACAGTGCCGACGGGCTCACCCCGACGCGGCCGGCAGCGAGCGCCCAGGTCGGCTCCTCGGCCACGGCGACGAGGTACTCGAGTTGCCGGATCGACAGGTCGGGAAGTGGCTGCACCCGCCGCACAATACATCAGTTATGCTTCACAGTGCCGTGTTCGAGTGAATGATCGCTTATGGTTAAGGCATGACCGCACGACAGATCGCTCCCGCCACCGGCAAGCTCGGTGTCCTCACGCCCGGTATGGGCGCCGTTTCCTCGACCTTCATCGCCGGTGTCATCGCCGCCCGCCAGGGCCTGCACCCGCCGATCGGTTCGATCAGCCAGATGGCGCACATCCGTCTCGGTACGAAAGAGGAGAACCGCAACCCGATGATCCGCGAGTTCGTCCCGCTCGCCAGCCTCGACGACATCGTGTTCGGTGGGTGGGACCCGATCTCGCCGAACGCGCTCGAAGCGGCGCGCACCGCCGGCGTGCTCAACGATCGTGATCTCGCCGCGATCTCCAGCGACCTCGAAGCGGTCGTCCCGATGGAAGCCGTGTTCGACCAGCGCTGGGTGTCGCGTCTGGAGGGCGTCCGCGTGAAGAACATCCCGAGCAAGTGGGACCAGGCCATGGCGATCATGGACGACATCGCCACGTTCAAGGCCGAGAATGGCTGCGACCGCCTCGTGATGGTGTGGTGCGGATCGACCGAGGCGTACCAGGAAGCCTCGGAGGTCCACGAGACCGTCGAGACGTTCGAGCAGGGTCTGCGTGACAACGACGCCAACATCTCGCCGAGTCAGATCTACGTGTACGCCGCACTGCAATCCGACGTGCCGTACGCCAATGGTGCGCCCAACCTGTCGGTCGACCTGCCGTGCATGATCGAGCTGTCGAAGACGCGTGGAGTGCCGATCGCCGGGAAGGACTTCAAGACCGGCCAGACGTGGATGAAGACGATCCTCGCACCGGGCCTCAAGGCTCGCATGCTCGGCCTGCGTGGCTGGTACTCCACGAACATCCTCGGCAACCGCGACGGCGAGGTACTCGACGATCCGGAGAACTTCAAGAGCAAGGAAGTCTCCAAGCTCGGCGTGCTCGACGGAATCCTCCAGCCCGAGGTGTACCCCGACCTGTACGGCAACATCGACCACGTCGTGCGCATCAACTACTACCCGCCGCGTGGCGACAACAAGGAAGGCTGGGACAACCTCGACATCTTCGGGTGGCTCGGCTACCCGATGCAGATCAAGGTCAACTTCCTCTGCCGTGACTCGATCCTCGCCGCGCCGATCGTGCTCGACCTGGCGCTGTTCATGGACCTCGCCCACCGCGCCGGCGAGTCGGGCGTGCAGGAGTGGCTGAGCTTCTACCTCAAGGCCCCGCAGGCTGCCGGCGACTCACCCGCCGAGAGCGACCTGTTCATCCAGCAGACCAAGCTGAAGAACACCCTGCGCGAGTGGATGGGCGAAAAGCCCGTCACCCACTCCGAAGCCGGCTGACCCCC
>JANPCI010000338.1:0-1708 GCA_031430875.1 Actinomycetes bacterium
GCGATCACGTGGCGGTGGTCGATGTCGCTGGCGGCGAACTGTCGGTGCATCGATGCTGCCGCTTGCGGATCGCTGAAGCCGTGGGCGACGCGGCTTCGCACACGCTCGAGACACGCGTCGAGCGACGGGAGGATGACTGCGTAGTCGAGTCGATCGAGGCCGGTACTGCTGGCGAACGCGGCGAGGAACCACGGGCCGACGACACCGTCGTACACCGTCTCGTAGCCGCCACGCACGAAGGCACCGGACGCTTGCGCCGCGACGTCCGTGACAACCTCGTTCTGCTGGTGTGATTCGGGTAGCCAGGGCTCGAGGGCGCCGCTGGCGAGAAATCCGAAGAACGCATCGCCTTCAACAAGGACACTCCGCTCGAACTGATCGACGATCAGCTGGGCGACCGTCGACTTTCCTGCGCCGGGTGGACCCGAGACGATCAAGAGCGATCCCACCGACCCATGCTCGCACTCAGCGCCCGCCCTCGACGGTCAGATTCCTGACAGCTGCATTTCTCGGCGGAATCCGTCGCAGGGGTTGCGACATATTCCGCAGCGACTGTCGAAGCGCGTCACGGAGTCGAACGGCACTGATCAGTCGGCCATGAAGTCGAGCAGCAGTTCGCAATTCCGACGACAGGCGCTGAACCACGAGGCGAAGGCCGGGACGGCGGCCTCCATTGCGGGAGAACACCACCGGTTGATGTAGCGCTGCGGTGTCGTCCACTGGAACGCCGTGTGTTCGTCGGACAGCTTCGGGTCGCCGCTGTCTGAATGGCCGATGTACGTGGCATGAACCGTGTCCCAGCCCTCGGGTGTCGCATACGTCCACACCCGCAGGAGCGTTACGTCGCGCACGACGAGGCCCGACTCCTCGAACGTCTCGCGAATCGCCGCGACCTCGGGGTCCTCACCACGATCGACGCCGCCGCCGGGCAAGTACTGGAGGCCCTCTCCACGGCTACCTGCGGCTCGGGTGAGCGTGAGGAACCCGCTACCCCGCACCACGAACATGTCGGCGGTGAGGCCACGGTGGACCGGCTCGAACATCCGGCGATCGTACAACGGGTCGTCGTCCAGCATCAGTCCCCTTCGCCGCCGCGCACGTCCAGGTGGAACAATCCTCCGATGCTGCTGACCGACCTCACCATGACCGCCGTCGACTTCGAGGCAGCCACCGGCTGGGCCGCCAAACCCGAGGGCATGTGCAAGGGCGCGGTGTGCGTACCGGCGCCGGGCGCGGTGACTGAAGGGTCCATCGACGTCACCGCCGTCGCCGCTCGGCTCGGCATGGCACTCGTGCACGACGCCCACCACAACGTCTGGGCGCTCGGGCCCGAGAGTGGCGGGCGGGCACTGACCACGGCGGTAGCACCGGAGCTCGAGCTGCCCGACGCCGACGGCAACCCGTTCAAGCTCTCGGCAATGCACGGCCGCAAGGTGCTGCTCGTCGCCTGGGCGTCGTGGTGAGGCTGTCGTCATGACCTGCCCGTGTGGCAGGCACTCCACGAAGAACTCGCACCGCTCGGCCTGAGCGTCGTCACTGTCGCCCTTGACTTCGACGCCGACAAGGCACGGCCCTGGATCAATGTCGCAGCGCCGACGCATCCGTCGCTGATCGATGCCGACCACCGCGTCGACGAACTGTTCGGCATCAGCAACGTGCCGATGGCGGTCTGGATCGATGAGTCCGGCACGATCGTACGGCCCGCCGA
>JANPCI010000339.1:0-3401 GCA_031430875.1 Actinomycetes bacterium
CGTGTTGTCGTCGACCGTTCGGCCGGCCGAGCCCACGTTCGGGGGCAACGACGTGATCGGGGTCGATGACCTCGCCGTCGACTGCCCGCGTCTCGATGATCCGGTGCGGACGGTCAATCTCGACGGCACGAGTATCGATTCAGGCGTGATGAGCCTGCTGACCGACGATCGACGATTGCTGCTGGCGACGTTGGCGGTTCCTGCGGCGCTCGTTTTCGCTGCGTTGCTGGCACTCGTGGTGCTGAAGACGTTCGGGCGCTTGGCGGTGACTGGCGTGTGGCAGCTCGGCCGCGCGGCGGTGACGCCCGTCGACGACCACCGGGTGGTCCGGGTCAGGACGCACCGTTCCGTCGACGAGCCCGCACCCGACGAGCACGCACCGCTCGTCGACGCCACCGACGCTCCCTGAGGGTCGGACGCCCCTGTTTCGAACGGCGTCGAGCTGATCCACTGGAGTCAGAGCACTCGCCGAGAGGAGGGGAGCATGTTCAGCAACAGAATCGACGCCGGACAGCAGCTCGCCGCACGTCTGGGTAACCTCCGTGGCCCTGACACCGTCGTCGTCGGTCTGCCTCGAGGCGGCGTTCCGGTGGCGGCCGAGGTCGCACGCGAACTCGGCGCTCCACTCGACGTGATCCTCGTGCGGAAGCTGGGTGTTCCGTTCCAGCCCGAACTAGGCATGGGAGCGATCGGTGAGGATGGTGTACGCGTGATCAACACCGACATCGTCCGGATGGTCGGCGTCGACGACCGCGAAGTGGCCGACGTCGAGGCCCGCGAACGCAAGGAGTTGCAGCGTCGCAGCGAGTTGTACCGGCGCGGGCGTCCTCGCGTTCCACTCGGGGGCCGCACCGTGGTGGTTGTCGACGACGGTGTGGCGACCGGCTCGACCGCCCGAGCCGCCTGTCAGGTGGCCAGAGCGGAGGGCGCCACGCGTGTGGTGCTGGCAGTTCCGGTTGCTCCGGGCGATTGGACGTTGCGACTGGTCGGCGAGGCCGACGAGTTCATCGCCCTGACCACGCCGCGCGACTTCTCCGGCGTCGGCCAGTTCTATCGCGACTTCTCGCAGACGACCGACCACGAGGTCACCGCGTGTCTGGACCGAGCCAACGCATCCACGCGCCATCCCCGACCCCGTGACGAGGAGGTGCGGATCGATGTCGGCGGTGCCGTGCTTGGCGGGCATCTCACGGTGCCGGCCGACGCCACGGGCATCGTGGTCTTCGCGCACGGCAGCGGAAGCAGCCGTCACAGCCCGCGCAACCGCTACGTCGCGTCGGTCCTCAACGCGTCGGGGTTGGCCACCTTGCTGTTCGACCTGCTCACCCCCGCCGAGGAGCATGACCGCGCCAACGTGTTCGACATCGAACTACTCGGACGTCGTCTCGCGGAGGTCACCCGGGCGGTCGTCGGTGAGGCCGACTTCGGCGAGCTTCCTGTCGGCTTCTTCGGTGCGAGCACGGGTGCCGCCGCCGCCCTGCACGCCGCTGCCGACCCCGGGACGAACGTCGCCGCCGTGGTGTCGCGCGGCGGGCGACCCGATCTGGCGGGCTCGCGTCTCGGCGCGGTGCGCGCACCGACGCTGCTGATCGTCGGTGGGCGTGACGGCCAGGTGCTGGAGTTGAACGAGCTGGCGCGACGGCAACTGCGCTGCGAGAGCGACCTCGTGGTGGTGCCGGGGGCCACACACCTCTTCGAGGAGCCGGGCACCCTCGAAGCCGCCGCCGGGCACGCCAGAGACTGGTTCCTCCGCTACCTCTGACGATCACCGCTTCAGATCACGGCGTCAGATCACGGCGGCACGTACCTCGGCGATGGCGTCGGCCCAGCCGGTGATGTCGATCTGTTCGGCACTCCCGTCGGCGACACAGCGCACGAGGATGCCACCCACGATCGGTTCACTCAACGCGGCGCCGAGCGCGGCGCCGTAGGCCGCGAGTTGCAACCGGTAGCGACCGACCCGCTCGGCGGTCTGTACCGGGCCTGACCACTGGTCGGTCTTGTAGTCGACGATGACGAGGCCACCGGCGGTGCGCACCAGCAGGTCGACGTAGCCCTCCAGTACACGGTCGCCCACCGGCGCCGCGACGAACAGCTCGCGCCAGTGTTCGGCGCCGTCGACGACCTGGCGGACGATGGGAGCGTCGAGCGTGGAACGGGCAAGTGACGCCACGCGGTCATCGAGCCCGATGATCCCTTCGGCCGCACACTGCGCCCTGGCCAGATTGTCGATGTCGGAACCGGTGGCGAGATCACAGAACTGGAGCACACCGTGGACGGCGCGCCCGATGCTCGTTCCGTAGCGGCCCCGCTGCCACGGTGGGGTCTCCACATTGACCGGTCGCTTGTCGAGCCCGGGGTCGTCGACGGCGTCTCGGTCGCCGACGGCCGCCAACTCCTCCGACAGTCGGGTGGCGGCAATCCCGGTTCGACGCGAGGCCCGTCGCAGAACTGTGGCGCGTTCAGCGGCCCAGATCACCGGATCAACCCATTCGAGATCGACGGTGATGGGCGGTGACGGTACGAACGATGCGGGCTCGAACGCAGTCGCCAGCGCGCCCGAGGTTGGCTCTCCGGCCCCGGCCGCGAACAGCAATTCGGCCGACGTCAGCGGGCCCCAGTCGTCGTAGTGCTCGTTGGCCTTGGTCGGCGCGCCCCGGTGGAGTGACACCACGAGGTGATCGGACGCACGGGTGCACGCGACGTAGAGCAGCCGCCGCCGCTCGGCGTCACCCATCTGCTCGTCGATCGGCTGATGCGCGTCGAACACGCCGTCATCGCCCCGGCCGGTGAGCATCCACGTGTCGTTCGCCCACACCACGCCGTTGCTGGTGGTCCGACGCGGCCGGGTGGTGAGGCCCGCAACGATCGTGATCGGGAACTCCAGGCCCTTCGCCGCGTGGATCGTCATCACCCGCACGGCGTCGTGGTCGTTCTCGGGCAGGATCGTGTCGGCGACGCGGCTCTCGGACGCCTGCAACTTCGCCCACTGGAGGTATCGGCGCACCCCGTGTCCTCCGGCGTCGGCCCAGGCGCGAGCCTGCTCGATCACGTAGCGAACCCGCCGCCAGACATCGCGTCCGTCGGGGCCTGCCAACGCGAGATCGAGCAACCGTCGATCGTCGACAATGGTGGCGAGCAGATCCGCCGGCGATGCCCAACCGATGCGCTCGGCGATCGACCGCACATGGGCGATCGCGGCAGCCACCGGGTGCGCTACGAGCCCGTCGGGAATCGATGCCCACGGGTTCCAGGAGCCACCCTGGCGCTTCCATTCCCAGAGGTCGACGTCGCTACACCCGTACAGCGGGCTGCGCAGTGCTTCGACCATCGTCAGTTCGTCGGTCGGGTCGTCGGCGGCGCGTAGCACCATCATCAGGTGGCGGATCTCGGCGGTGGCG
>JANPCI010000340.1:0-6444 GCA_031430875.1 Actinomycetes bacterium
GGACTGTTCTTCCGCACCGTGCCGAGCGACTCACTCCAAGCGCGTGCGATTGCCGATGTTGCCGACCAGACCGGCGCACTGCAGGCAGCGATCGTCCACATCGACGACTCGTACGGCCGGGATTTCGCCGACAGCGTGGAGGCGGCGATCGCCAACGGTTCCATCTCGGTCGCCGAGACGATCACGTTCACCGCTCGCGACGTCAACCTCACCGACGAGGCGCGCCAACTCCTCGATTCGGGTGCGCAGGTGGCGATCGTCCTGGCCGGCGACGACGACGGCACTCGTTTCCTGGAGACACTCGGCGAACTCGACACCAGTGCGCTGAAGGCGGTCGTGGTGAACGACGCCATGCGTAACCCGACGACGCCGCAGCGAATTGCCGGTCTCGACGTTGACCTACGCGAGAAGATCGTCGGACTGGCACCCCAGGCCGAGTCGGCCGACCCGGCTGCGCCATTCGACCCGCCGGGACTCTTCGCCGCGAACGCGTTCGACTGTGTCAACCTCATCGCGCTGGCGGCTGTTCGCGCCGACTCCGACGTGCCGAACGACATCGCCGCCGAGATCGCTTCGGTGAGTTCCGGTGGGTCGGTGTGTCGCACCTTCGCCGACTGCGTCACTGCTCTCGAAGCTGGCCTGCAGGTTGACTACAACGGCCCATCGGGACTGACGGAGATCGCCCGAACGGGTGACCCGACGCGGGCGGTGTTCGACCGTTTCGTGTACGACCCCGACGGCGAGGACCGGCTCGATCGAACCATCACCGTCGGCTTCTGACAACTGCGCCGTGCGCCGTGCTCCATCCGTCGTTACAGGATGTTCTCGACGAAGTCGAGGTAACCGACGTAGAACGCCCCGAACTCGCCGTAGAGCGCCGACCCCTGATCGAAGCGCATCGTGTACACGACGTCCTTGATCACGTCGGGGCTCGCAGCAAACAGCGTGACACCCCACTCGTAGTCGTCGAGCCCGGTCGACCCGGTGACGAGCTGAGCGACACGACCGGCGAACGTGCGACCGCTCTTGCCGTGCTCCATCATCATCTCGTTGCGATCGTCGTACGGTGTGGCAAACCAGTTGGCGTGCGCCTCACGCTTCTTGCTCATCGGGTAGAAGCAGAACGCGTTGAGCCCCTCAGGTGGGATCTCGGGGTGCAGACGAGCCTGGAGCATGTGTTCGGGCATCCCCTTGGCGTACTCGCTGACCTCGGTGATCGAGACGTAGCTGTCGATTATGTCGACCCCGGCATGCGCCAGCGAGGTCTGCAACACACGCAGCGTTCGCCAGTCGGGCGCCAGCGCCATGAAGGCGACATCGGCTTTGTGACCGAGCATCGCGGCGGTGATCACCTGACAGTCGTCGGCCTCGGCGGCCTTGATCGCGGCGAGTACAGCCTCCCGATCGAGTGACGGTGTCGGCTTGCCGAACAGGTGGACGACGGCCAGACCAGCTTCCATGCGCATGCCCTCAGGCTATGCGCATGGAAGCCGAACGGGGATCAGAAGTCCATGTCGCCGCCACCCATCGGCATGCCGGAGGACTTCTCCGGCTTGTCGACGATGACAACTTCGGTCGTCAGGAAGAGCGCCGCGATCGACGCTGCATTCTGCAGGGCCGAGCGGGTGACCTTGGCAGCGTCGATGACACCGGCCTTGACGAGGTCTTCGTACTCGTCGGTCGCCGCGTTGTAGCCCTCGTTGCCCGACATCTCGAGCACCTTGGCGATCACGACGCCGCCATTGGTGCCGGCGTTCTCGGCGATCTGCCTGATGGGGCCCTCGAGCGACGTGGCAACGAGGTGGGCACCTGTTGCTTCGTCGCCTTCGAGGGTGTTGGCGACTGCGTGAACCGCAGCCTGGGCACGAAGCAGCGTCACGCCGCCACCGGCGACGACACCTTCTTCAATGGCAGCCTTGGTGGTCGAGACAGCATCTTCGATGCGGTGCT
The DNA here is from genome assembly GCA_031430875.1 of Actinomycetes bacterium. Taxonomy (GTDB): domain Bacteria; phylum Actinomycetota; class Acidimicrobiia; order Acidimicrobiales; family Ilumatobacteraceae; genus Sva-07. The sequence continues at coordinate 1,951 of JANPCI010000340.1, forward strand.
TCTTCTCCTTCAGCTCGACCTCGGTTGCTGCGCCGACCTTGAGCACGGCAACGCCGCCCGTCAGCTTGGCGAGGCGCTCTTGGAGCTTCTCGCGGTCGTAGTCGGAGTCGGTGTTCTCGATCTCGGCCTTGATCTGGTTGATCCGGCCCTTGATGTCGTCTTCGGCGCCCGCACCTTCGACGATGGTGGTCTCGTCCTTGGTGATGATGACGCGCTTGGCCTCGCCCAGCAGATCGAGGGTGACGGTTTCGAGCTTGAGCCCGACCTCTTCACTGATGACCTGAGCGCCCGTGATGGTCGCCATGTCCTGCAGCATCGCCTTGCGGCGCTCGCCGAAGCCGGGAGCCTTGACGGCAGCCGACTTGAAGGTGCCACGGATCTTGTTGACGACGATGGTTGCGAGTGCTTCACCGTCGACGTCCTCGGCGATGATCACGAGCGGGCGGCCCGTCTGCATGATCTTCTCGAGAATTGGGACGAGGTCGCGGATCGTGGAGATCTTCGACGAAACGAAGAGCAGGTACGGGTCGTCGAACGACGCCTCCATGCGCTCGGTGTCGGTGACCATGTACGGCGACAGGTAGCCCTTGTCGAAGCGCATGCCCTCGACGAGATCCATCTCCATGCCGAAGGTCTGGCCTTCTTCCACGGTGATGACGCCGTCCTTGCCGACCTTGTCGATCGCCTCGGCGATCATCTCGCCGATCTCGGGATCGGCCGATGAGATACCGGCGACCTGAGCGATCTGCGACGTCGAGTCGATCTCGATCGACATCTCCTTGATCGATTCGATCGCGGCAGCGACGCCGGCCTCGATGCCCCGCTTGAGGCCCATCGGGTTGGCGCCGGCGGCGAGGTTGCGCAATCCGCCGCGGACCATGGTCCAGGCGAGCACGGTGGCGGTGGTGGTGCCGTCACCGGCGACGTCGTCGGTCTTCTTGGCGACTTCCTTGACCAGCTCGGCGCCGATGCGCTCGAGGGGGTCGGAGAGTTCGATGTCCTTCGCGATCGACACGCCGTCATTCGTGATGGTGGGTGCGCCCCACTTCTTGTCGAGCACGACGTTGCGACCTTTGGGGCCGAGCGTGACGCGCACGGCGTCGGCCAACTGGTTCATGCCAGCTTCGAGTGCTCGGCGAGCCTCGGCGTCGAATGCGATCATTTTCGCCATCTTGTGTGTCCTCCGTTGGACGTGTTCGATGTGTCGTTGCAACGCCGGAAGACCCGGTCGATGCCGGTTAGCACTCTACGACGGCGACTGCTAATCCCGCAACCAGCCCGCTCAGCACCCGAATCCCGAAACCCAGCGAAAAACCCAGTTTGCGTGACGGTTTGGTTGGCCCGTCCCAACCGAACTGCAACGCAAACCGCTCAGACGTCGGAGCGGAGGCCGTGGCGGCCGGCTCCGTCGGCGAAGCGCTGGGCGCCCGCTCGGGTCTCACCAGAGGCGATGGTGGCGAGTCCGAGCCGGGTTTCGTTCACCAGCGCGTCACCCAGATCGAGCGACCACTGGTCGTAGCTCGACCGACGATCGGAGCGCAGGCAGATCTGCGGCAGCGCGGCGATTTCGCCGGCCAGTTCGATGGCGGCGTCGAGCGCCTGCCCGTGCTCGACCGCCCGATTGGCCAGGCCGATCCGTTCTGCCTCGACCCCATCGACGCCTCGTCCGGTGAGCATCAGATCGAGCGCACGAGAGTGCCCGATCAGCCGGGTGAGTCGGATGGTGCCACCGTCGACGAGCGGTACGCCCCACCGACGGCAGTACACGCCGAATGTGGCGTCATCGGCGGCAACTCGGAGATCAGCCCAACACGCAAGTTCCAGTCCGCCCGCAACAGCGTGGCCCTCAACAGCCGCGATGACCGGCTTGTCGAGCAGCAGGCGCGTTGGCCCCATGGGTCCGAGTGACCCGACGATCTCCTCGGGAGCGTCATCGTTGACGGAGTTGCCCCGGCCGGCAGAGATCGCCTTCAGGTCGGCACCGGCACAGAAGGTCCCGTTGCTGCCGGTCAGCACGGCGACCGCCACCGAGTCGTCGGCGTCGAAGTCGATGAACGCGTCGTAGAGCAGCTGCGCCGTTGGCCCGTCGACAGCGTTGCGCACCTCCGGGCGATCGATGGTGACAACTCGCACCGCACCGACATCCTCCACACGCACTGTCATCCGACCAGCCTGCCAGACCGGCCACCACCGCCCGCCCGTTCATTCGTTTGCGTTGCATTTCCGTTGGGACGGCCCAACCGAAGTGTCACGCAAACCGAGGTTTTTGGGGCGGGGTGGGGTGCGGGGTGGGGGGTGGAGGTGCGGGTGCGGGTCAGCCGCCGGCGACGGCGGGGATGATCGACACGGTGATGCCGTCGGCGACCTCGGTGTCGAGGCCCTCGAGGTACCGCACGTCGTCGTCGTCGACGAAGATGTTCACGAATTTGCGCAGCGCACCGTCTTCGTCAACGAGGCGGTCGGCGAGGCCGGGATGGGCCGCCTCGAGTGCGGCGACCACATCGCTGAGCGTGCCCGATTCGACGGACACCTGCTTGTCGCCGCCGGTCAGGGGGCGCATGGTGGTGGGGATACGAACGGTCACGGCCATGCGGGCGATGCTACCGGCGCAATTCCCGAGCGACGTGGTCGACAATCAAGCTCTCGCAACCTCGAGCGGCCAGTAGCGTCGGCTCTGTGTCCGCCCACCGTCCGATCCGACGAGTCGTCGCCGCACCGGACAAGTTCAAGGGGACAGCCAGTGCACGCGACGTCGCGGCGGCGATCGGCCATGCATGCTGGGAACTCGGCATCGACAGTGTGGAAGTGCCCATGGCCGACGGCGGCGACGGCTTACTCGACGCGCTCGGCGGAGCGAACCGCACGTCGATCGTCACCGGGCCGCTCGGCGATTTGGTCGCGGCCGGTTGGCGCCTTTCGAAAGGTACGGCCGTCATCGAGATGGCCCGCGCCAGTGGCCTCACCCTGGTGGGAGGCGCTGCCGGCAACGCCCCGATGGATGCCACCACCACGGGCACCGGCGAGCTGATCGATCACGCACTCGACGCCGGGGCACGGCGCATCATCGTCGGGCTCGGCGGATCGGCCACGACCGACGGGGGTTTCGGGGCTATCCGGGCAATCACCGCAATCGCCAGACTGAAGCGCGTGGAGCTGCTCGTGGCGTGCGACGTCACGACGACGTTCACCGACGCCGCCACCGTCTTCGGCCCGCAGAAGGGTGCGTCACCAGCACAGGTCGAGATGCTCACCCGGCGTCTCGAGCGACTCGTGCAGATGTTCGGCGACGACTTCGGTGCCGACGTCAGCTCGATCCCCGGCGGCGGTGCGGCGGGCGGGCTCGGGGGAGCGCTCGCGGCGGTCGGCGGAAAACTGCTGCCCGGCTTCGAGTTGGTCGCGGATGAACTCGACCTCTACGACCATCTGGAAGGCGCCGACCTCGTGATCACCGGGGAAGGCCAACTCGACGAAACGAGCTTCGCCGGCAAGGTCGTCGGCGGTGTCGCTGCGATCGCCGCAGAAATGGGCATTGCGGTCCTCGCGGTCGTGGGATCGGTCGCCACAGGCACCGACGTCCACGATCTCGAAGTGCTGTCGCTCGTCGACCTCGTCGGTGAGGAGCTCGCGCTCCGCGAACCGAAGCAAGCTGTCGAGCGCGCCGTCTCCGACTGGATCACCACCAGTCGTTGACAACCAGTCGTTGACAGCTCAGCCGGTGGTGGTGCCGGTGGCGCCGGCAACGGTGGTGTCGGTTGTGCCGGCGACCGGTGGTGCCGTGACGGTCGGCGCAGCTGTCGGGTCGAGCTGCACCAGCGTCTTGTCGGCCTGTGCGCTTCCGAGCATGACGACAACGCCGGCGTCGCCGAGGGTCTCACCCTCGACGGGTGGCGGTGTTGGCACGGTCTCGACGGCGAGGCCTCCCATCACTTGAGCGACTGACGTGGCGACAGCCTGCGCGGCGGCATTACTCGGGTCGTAGTAGACCACCGACTGCTCCAGCGCAGAGGTGGCATTGGTGGGCTCGGCCATCGTGAAGCCCGCCCCGGCGAGTTCGTCCGACATGCGTCCGGCCGAACCCGGCACGCCACTCGCGTTGGCAACGACGACTGTTGCGCCCTGCGTCACAAGCTGCGGCACCGTGGTGGACGTCTCGATTGCGATCGTGCTCTCGATGGTGTTCGCCACGGTGGTTTCGGCCGGCGAGCTCCCGTCGGAGCTGCTGCTGTCGTTGGTGATGTTGTTGAGGATCAGGAAGCCGACGACCACAGCCACCACGGCGAGCACGATGCTGAGCGTGGATCCCATGGGTGAGCCGCCCACACCCTGGCGGGGCGATCGGCGGGCAGGTGCCGAAGCGCCCTGGGTCGGTGCGTTGGGATCTTCGTTGGTCATGCGTGCGCTCCCTCTCCTGCCCCGGTGGACGCCATGCCGTCGAGACGAGCCTTACGGGCTCGAAGACGGAGCCGCTTGAGTCGACGCACCACGAGCGGGTCG
>JANPCI010000341.1:0-3537 GCA_031430875.1 Actinomycetes bacterium
GACCATGGCGATGTGGCTCTTCGGTGAACCGACCACGTAGGCGCCGCCGTGGATGTACAGCAGGTGCCGGACGGGCACGACCGCCGTGGGAGTCGCAACGATCGCAGGGATGCCGCCGATGAGCGTGTCGATGTAGTCGACGTTGCGGGGCCGCGGGAGTCGATCGAGTTGATCCATGCGCTCGCGAGCCTCCTCGATGGTGCGCTCGGGACCGTTCGAGACACGGGTGAGGAGTTTGCGGGCCGCCCGGGCCCTGATTGAGATCGACATTGCACGTGAGCCTACGACCGCCCGACCAGCCCACTCCGAGTCGTCAGCCAGAGTTCCGCAGACCGGTCGCGATGGCGTTGATCGACAGCAGGATGCCGCGTTCGACGATCTCGTCGTGGTCTCCGTCACGAAACCTGCGCAGCAGATCGACCTGCATCACATGGAGTGGATCCAGGTACGGGTATCGGTTGTTCAGACTGCGTGCCAACAGCGCGTTGTCGGCCAGCAGTGTCGGCGATCCGGTGATGCGGCCGTGCCACTCGACGGTGCGGCGGTGCTCGTCGGCGATCGCACCGAAGATGTCCGAGCGCATCTCGTCATCTTCCACGAGGACGTCGGCGTAGCGGCGGGCGATGTCGATGTCGGTCTTTGCCAACACCATGCCCATGTTGTCGATCACCGACCGGAAGAATGGCCAATCGCGGTACATCGCGGCCAACTGATCGAGACGGCCGGTCTGGCCCACATACGATTCGATCGCCGTGCCGACACCGAACCACGCCGGAATCATCAGCCGGCACTGTGTCCATCCGAACACCCATGGGATCGCCCGTAGGTCTTCGATCGCGGCCGACGCGGTACGAGATGCGGGTCGACTGCCGACGTTCAGCTTGGCGATCTCGTCGGTTGGCGTGATCGAACGGAAGAATGTCACGAAACGGTCGTCGCCGTAGACGAGCCGTCGGTAGGCGTGGAACGCGAGGTCCGCGAGTTCGTCCATCGCCGCGATGAACGACGGTTCGATCGGTGTCATGTGTGCCCTCGTGTGCAGCAGTGACGCCTCCAGTGTCGCTGCCGCGAGGGTCTCGAGGTTCCGACGTGCCATTGCCGGGTTGGAGTACTTCGCGGCAACCATTTCGCCCTGCTCGGTGAGCCGGATCGAGCGGTCGACCGATCCGGTCGGGAGCGCCAGGATTGCCTGGTACGCAGGGCCTCCGCCCCGACCGACCGTGCCTCCGCGGCCATGGAAGAAACGGAGTTCGACCCCGGCTCGATCGGCGACGGCGCTCAGGGCCGACTGCGCGGCGGACAGCCTCCACTGTGAGCACAGGTATCCGCCATCCTTGTTCGAGTCGGAGTAGCCGATCATCACCTCTTGGCGGGCGCCTCGTGATTGCACCAGGTCGGCGTAGATCCCAGATGACAGCAGACGGTCGAGCACGTTGGATGAGCGTTGGAGATCATCGATTGTCTCGAACAACGGCACGATGTCGAGCGCAGTAGCGGCATGCCGATCAGTGGTGGCTGCGGTGACGAGTCCGACCTCTTTGAGCAGAACGGCGACCTCGAGCACGTCGCTGACGTCGTGCGCCATGGAAATGACGTAGTGAGGCAGAATCGCTCGGCCGACTCGTTCGACGGCCGCGGCGGCTTCGTCGAGGATGGCGAGTTCGGAACAGGTGATCTCGCCATAAGTGGCGGCCGGATGGCGCAGCAGTCGGGGGGTACGCAGCTCGGCCTCGAGAAGCTGGACACGTGTGGCCTCGTCGAGGTTGAGGTAGTCGTCGCAGACGGCCGCAGCTCTGAACAGGTCGGCGATGACCTGCTCGTGAACGGCGGAGTTCTGACGTAGGTCGAGCCCGCACAGGTGAGCGCCGAAGACTGCCACGCTGCGCCGAACCGGTTCGACGATCTGTTCGGCGATCGCGCCTGCGCCATGGGTGTGCAACGACGAGATGACCGTGTCGAGGTCGCCGACCAGGTCGCCGATGTCGTCGTACGCCGACAGCGGCTGCGACGGAGGCGGCCCAGGTGGCTCACCGGCTGGATCGATGACACTGCGAGCGAATGCATACAGCCGGGCGTGCATTCCGCGCAGTGCACGCCGGTACGGCTCGTCGGCGCGGAAGGGCGAATCGTCTCCCGAGGCGGCAGCAAGCGCCAGCAGCTCTGGCGTCGGGGTCACCAATCGGTCGGTCATCGAGAGTCGATGGGAGAGGTGGTGGACGGCTCGCAGGTGGTGCTCGAGGGCGGTCTCGGTCTGGCGGCGGACCGCGTACCGCAACACTTCGGCCGTCACGAAGGGATTTCCGTCGCGGTCACCGCCGATCCACGACCCCATGGTGATGAGGTGCGTGGCGTCCACGCGGTCGTCGATGTGGGCGGTGGTTGCGAGCAGGTTCTCGAAGTCCTTCGTGAGCGACGGGATCACGTCGAACAGACTCGTTCCGTAGTAGCGGATCGCCTCGTTGATCTCGTCGCGGACGCGGAGCTTGGAGAGTCGCAGGAGCGCCGTCTGCCAAAGCAACAGCACACAGACCGAGAGTTGCTGTTCGATGTCGTCGGTGGCGGAATCGGTGAGTCGGCCACGCCGGTCGAGCAGCTCGGCGACCTCCTCGAGCACTTCGAGGATGGTCTTGCGACGAACCTCGGTGGGGTGCGCGGTGATGACAGGTGTCACCTGGATCTGGGTACCCACAGCCAGCAGGTGTTCGGGCGCGACACCCGCGGTAAGGATTCGATCAATTGCGGCACGCAGACTCCCAGAACGCGGTGGGCCCGCGACCTCCCGATCGCGTCGTTGCCGTCGCTCGAGATGCACATCCTCAGCAGTGTTCGCCAACAGCGACAGCCAGTCGAGTGCCCGCAGGACCAGGACCTGTTCAGCGAGTGGACGGCGACCGAGAGCCGTTCTGATCGCGTCGACCGAACTGATCCCGTTGCGCCGACCGTCGACCGCCAGCCGGCGGATGTGTTCGACGAGTTCGAACGTTTCGTCGCCTTCCGTCGCTCGGATTGCATCGCCGAGCAACCGTCCGAGTAGCCGGATGTCGGCGCTCACGGCGTCGTCTGCGTGCTCGGGTGATACTGCGAGATCCGACATCCATTCAGTCAAGCGCGCGAGCGGGCAGACTGGAACCTATGAGGGTCGTCTTCGCTACTGCCGAACTCGCACCCGTTGCGACGGTCGGCGGGCTCGCTTCGGCGGCCGCAGGGCTCGGCGCCGAGCTGCGGCGCCAGGGTGTTGATGTCGAACTCGTGATGCCCGACTACGGCGGGGTCGAACTCGTCGACGAGGAGGTCGTCAACCTCGATGTTCCGGGATGGGGAGGACCTGCGAGCGTCCGCATCGGCTCGCATCCCGTTGTCGGTCGACTTCATCTGGTGTCGGTCCCGGGCATGGCTCGTCCGCATCCGTACCTGCAGGCCAACGGCGAGGGTTGGTCCGACAACAGCGAGCGGTTCTTCCGCTTCTCGCGTGCTGTGGCGGCGTACGTCGAACTCGAGCGACCCGATGTCCTTCATCTCAACGACTGGCACACCGGA
>JANPCI010000342.1:0-3232 GCA_031430875.1 Actinomycetes bacterium
TTGTCGGAATCGGCGGCGATGGGAGCGGGGATGCCGCAGCACGCACTGCGGCTCGAGTGGCCGGGCTCATGGGAGCGTCGCTCGTGCTGGTGTTCGGCTATGAGGCGGCAGTGCCGGGGCCACGCGGTGGCTCACTCGAAGACCAGATCGCGACGATTGGTCAGGAGGCAATGATGGCGGTACGCGATGAACTCGCTGCGGACTTCCCGTCCGTACCGATCGAGACGCTGTTGGTGCTCGACCGGCCCGTCGAGAGCTTGATTCGGGTTGCCGAGGACCGCGGTGCTGTTGCGATCGTGGTCGGTCACGGCGGTCGAGGTCCGATGGCCGGGGCACTGCTCGGATCGATTGCCTACGAGATCGTGCACCGCTCGCCTGTACCGGTGCTCGTGGTCCCCGAGCCGGCGGAGTGAGATCAGTCGCCGAGGCGGTCGCGGCGTCATCGAGCTTCGGTTCCTCGACATCCGCGAGCACGACGTTCATGCCGGCGCGGGCGAAGCGCTCGGCGAACGCTTTGCCCATCCCCGATCCGGCACCGGTGACGACTGCGGTCTTTCCCGCCAGGTTCTGCATGGGCGGACGCTCACCCGAACGCCACGCGAGGTTCGTCAACGAGCACATCCGTGGTGACTGATCTGATCAGACCTGACTAGACTTCTTCCATGACCGTCAGTATCTATGAGGCCAAGACCAACCTGTCGAAGCTGATCGCACAGGTGGAGGCAACCGGTGAAGAGATCGTGATCCGTCGCCACAACATGCCCGTCGCCAAGCTCGTCCCCTTCCGACCCTCGGTCCAACGACGCCGGCTCGGAGGATGGGAGGGCCAGGTCGTCATCCACGCTGACTTCGACGAACTCCCGCCCGACATCGCCGCCGCCTTCGCCGGTGTTGATTCACGAGACGAGCACGCGTGAGGCAGTTGCTACTCGACACCCATACCGTTTTGTGGGCGCTGTCGGCGCCCGACCGACTCGATCCACTGGTTCGTGACGCGATCGAGAATCCGCGCAATGTGGTTGCAGTGTCGTCAGCGTCGGTGTGGGAGGTCGAGATCAAGCGGGCGCTCGGCCGACTGGCCGCACCTGTCGGGTTCGGCGGGACCTGTATCGAGCGGGGCTTCGATGCCTTGAGCATCTCGTTCGAACACGCCGAGACCGCCGCTGGATTGCCGCTTCATCACAGTGATCCGTTCGATCGAATGCTCATCGCGCAGGCGATTGCCGAGGGCCTCGAGTTGGTCAGCGATGACCGAGCCTTCGCCATGTACGACGTGCAGGTAGTCCGAGCCACATGAGGAAGCTCGAGTGACGCGATCCCGGCAAACGTCACATTTGACCCGGCACCGTGTGACGGTTCAGGAGGGGAGGGCGGAGTCGTGGACCCAGCTGCCGTGGAAACCGAACGGCACCCGCTGGGGGAGATGGACCCTTGCAACCGGATCGGAGCCGGGCGCTGACGCATCGAGAATGATGAGGTCGGACGAGTCCGTTGCGGCGTCGTAGGCGAAACCGATCGCCCAGCCTTCGTCCTCGCCGGCTGCCTCGTCGTCTTGAACGAAAACGAACTCTCCCGGAAACGACGACGGCCCGAGGTCGTAGGTGGCCTGCGAACCCGTCGTGAGATCCCACTTCACGACCACGCCGGCATCGAGGAGCGTTCCCTCGGCGTCGCTATCGCGCGGTGCGACACCCCAGCCGTAACGGTTCTGAAGGCCGACCACGCGGTCATCGACACGCGGGAAACTGTGCGGCACATCGTCGAGCTGCTGTTCGTTGACCGCACCCGAGACCATGTCGAAGGTCCAACGGTGCAGGTATGCGGGCGTTCCCTGTTCCATCGAGCCCCGCCACATCGACTCGTGGCGCCCGACGTCGCAGATGACCTTGTCGCCGTCGACGAACGCGTTCATGGGGTGGAACACGTAGCACGGGTCGACCTCGAACCAGCGGATGTCGGCGTTGGTGCCCATCCGCGGCACGATGCCGATGCGGGCGCCGTAGTTGTCGTCCCATCCGAGCGGGGCCTCCGGATTTGCCAGGTTGAACACCACGGGCAGGTCCATGAAGATCGCGTGGTCGCGGGTGATCATGAAGTCGTGCATCATCGTGCCTTGGGGGACCTCGATCGGCGCCGAGTGGACGAGCGCACCACTTGCATCGAGGACGTGATAGGTCAGGAATGGCGGCATGGGCGAGTAACCGAAGAAGTGCAGCTCCCCGGTTTCGGGGCACAGCTTCGGGTGAGCGGTGAACGCCGTGGTGAGCTTGCCGCCGAAGTCGTCGTAGCCGAGGGTGTCGAGCTCGGGGCTGAGTTCGTAGGGGAGGTGGCCCTCTTCAAGCGCCCAGATCCGTCCAGCGTGCGCGAGCACGTGCGTGTTGGCCGCACTGGCTGTCGGGTCGAACATGGCGTCGGGGTCGGTTGCCTCCAGGCCCTTCTCGAGCTTGGTGGTCTGCACGAAGCGGTTGCGATACCACTCTGCTTTTCCGCCGTCGAGGCGGACGCCGTGCACCATCCCGTCACCGAAGAACCAGTGGCCGGCTGTACCCGAGGACGGGTTGGATCCGTTGCGGAGATAGCGGCCCGACAGCGACGGAGGAATCGAGCCCGTCACCTTCAGGTCCAGAGCAGTGAGCTCCTCCTGGACCGGCGCGAAGTTCCCTTGCAGGAAGAACGGCGTGTTGGCCGAGTCGATTTGGGGGTCGTTGTCGAGAGCAGTCATCTCCCGAGTCTGGCAGATCGCCCATCGGTCACCGAGAGCCGGACGGGCTGTCGGATCGGAGCGTGACGATTCCCTCGTGCCAGACTCGGCGCCACCATGGCGCGCTGGAGCGTCCTGGACGACGAGGGGAACACTGTGAAGAACACACCGGAATCATTTGTCGACGCCTATCTGGCAGAGGTCGAAGCGTCCGAGCCCGGAGCCGCGATGGATGTCTCCCGACTGGTCGTCGAGCCGTCCGGGCTCGATGCCGCCGGAATGATCGCGGCGATCAGCGATCCGAGGCTCGACCGGCTCGGCATCCCGATGATGGCCGACTTCATGGCACCGGAGGGATCGATCTACTTCGACGCGATCTTCGGTGCGTACCACGGTCAGGCAGCGATTCGGGCGTGGCTCGTGCCGGCGATGGCCGAGATCGATTTCATCGAATTCGTGCCGAAGGCCGAGTCCGTCATCTTCGACGACGGGGCGGAAGGGACGTCGCTCGACGAGTGGCAGATGGTTGCC
>JANPCI010000343.1:0-7551 GCA_031430875.1 Actinomycetes bacterium
TCCGAGCGTGTTGGCGACGACTCGTTCGTCGAGCGTGGTGGCACCGAGGCGGCCGAGCGCGGTGGCCCAGTCGATGGTCTCGGCGACACCGGGCGGCTTGTAGAGGTTGAGTTCACGCAGTGCTTCGACGGCTCCGGCCACCTGCCGGGCGAGGCTGCCGTCGATGCCCGGAACCCGGAGCTTGACGATCGCGACCTCACGCTCGAAACCGGGGTGCTCGACCCAGTGATAGAGGCATCGACGCTTCAACGCATCGTGCACGTCACGTGTGCGGTTCGATGTCAGTACCACCAATGGTGGGCGGGTGGCGGTGAACACGCCGACCTCGGGAATGGTGATCTGGTAGTCGGACAGCACTTCGAGCAGGTACGCCTCGAACTCGTCGTCGGCGCGGTCGATCTCGTCGATCAGGAGCACCGGCGGCGGCCCGTCGACCGGTTCGATGGCGCGCAGCAACGCTCGCTTGATGAGGAATCGCTCGCCGTAGAGCTCCGCTTCGAGGTCGTCGGCGGTACGTGAACTCGTCTCGCCGGTTGCCTCTGCTGCGCGCAGGTGCAGCAGTTGGCGGGCGTAGTCCCAGTCGTACACCGCTTGGGCGACGTCGATGCCCTCGTAGCACTGCAACCGAATGAGTTGTCCGCCGGTGGCCGCAGCCAGAGTCTTGGCCAGCTCGGTCTTGCCGACACCCGCTTCGCCCTCGAGCAGGAGCGGCCGGTGCAGCGACATCGCCAGGAAAACTGCCGTCGAGATGCCCTCGTCGGGAAGGTAGCCGTGACGAGACAGCGCATCTGCCACATCGTTCGGAGTCATTGGCTCGACGCTACCGGAGCATCGGGAACACGGCGGGGTCGACACCGGTTGGCGTGAGCGGCGCACCGCGGCATCATGGTGTCGTGCGGGGCGTCTTCGAGTTGTCGTTGTATGCGCCGTTGGCTACCCGGGTCGAGGCGGTCATTGACGGCGGCGACGTGGTCGAGCTGCGATGCGAGCGGCCGTTCGATGATTGGAAGGGTGAGGTGCCGATCGGCTCTCGCTACCTGCTCCTGATCGACGGCGACCAACCGGTGCTCGACCCTCGGGCCACCGCCGTGTGGTTCCCGCAGGGCCACTCGCGCAGTGCCGCAATGCCCGGCGGAATTCTCGATCTTGCGACGTTCCCGCGTGCGGTGGCAATGCCGTGGCCGGCACCCCGGCCGCAGCGGCGCACTGATCGCCCCCTCGTGGTCTACGAGGCGCACGTCCGCGGCCTGACAAAGCTGCGCGATCGTGTCGACGCCGGAACGTTGCGAGCTGCTGTCGACGAACTCCCCCGGCTTCGAAAACTCGGCGTGTCGGTGCTCGAACTGTTGCCGGTTCATCAGTTCGATCCCGACGAACGGAACTACTGGGGGTACATGCCGCTCGTGTTCGGCGCCGTTCACCGCCAGTATGCGGCAACCGATGATCCCGCCATGGAGCTTGCCGATCTCGTTGACGCTGCCCACGCCCTTGACATCGAGGTCTGGCTCGACGTGGTGCTGAACCACACGACCGAGCTCGACCGCGACGGCCCGACCTATTCGCTGCGAGCGCTGGCCGAGCGCGAGTACTACGTGGTCGACCACGATGGCGTGTACCTCGACGACGCCGGCACGGGCAACGTGGTCGACGCCACATCGCCGTCGGCGCGGCGACTGATCATGGAAGCGCTCGATCGGCTGGCCGAACTCGGCGTCGACGGGTTCCGGTTCGACCTCGCGGCGGTGCTTGCCCGCGACGCCGACTTCGTGCGCGCCATCGGTGACTGGGGTGAGCGTCGCAACGTCCGTCTCGTGGCCGAACCGTGGGACATGGCCCGGTACCTCCTCGGCCCCGACTTCCCCGATCAGCGATGGATGCAGTGGAACGGCAAGTTCCGCGACGATGTGCGTGGCTTCCTCCGCGGCGAACCCGGCATGGTGCCGTTGGTCGCCAAGCGCTTGGCGGGAAGCCCCGACCTCTTCAGCTCGCCGATGGCGTCGGTGAACTTCCTCACGGCTCACGACGGCTTCACGATGTACGACCTGGTGGCATACGACCATCGTCACAATGTGGCCAACGGGTGGGACAACACCGACGGCCATCACGACAATCGATCGTGGAACAGCGGCTGGGAGGGCGACGACGGCGTGCCCGACAGCGTGCTCGAGTTGCGCGAGCGCCAGATCCGCAACGCCATGTGTCTGCTGCTGCTCGGCCACGGCGTGCCGATGTTCGTCGCCGGCGACGAGTTCGCCCGTACGCAGGGTGGCAACAACAACGCCTACAACCAGGACAACGAGACGTCGTGGATCGATTGGGAGCGCATTGGCGAGTACGGCGACCTCGAACGCTTCGTCCGTCGGCTCATCGAGCTGCGCTCGGGCCACCCGGTGCTGTGGGATCCCGCACGGTGGGGCGAGCAGATGACAGTGCACGGAGCCGACGGCGGCCCCGATCTGTCGTTCGAATCACGGTCGATCGCCTGGAGCGTCGACGGCCTCTACGTGATGGCCAACATGTGGTGGAATCCGGTCGACTTCGAGTTGCAGGTGCCGGGCGACTGGTGGTTCGTCGTCGACACGAACGATCCGTGGGCGCCGCCCGTGGGAAGCCGGGCTGGCGCCGTCGTCACTGTTGGCCCGAGATCCATCGTCGTCCTCGAAGCCTGACCCGCCGCCCAACCCCCATCGTGTTCTCGTGAACAAGTGCGCGAATTATTCGCGCACTTGTTCACGAGAACGGCGGTCGAGAACGGTGTCGGAGTCAGGAATCGAAGCCGAGGCCCAGGCGGTCGAGGGTACGCAACCAGGCATTGCGGCGGCCGGTCTTGTCCTCGCGGCTCATCGACCATCGGGTCGCCTGAATGCCGGCGAAACGGAACGGTTCGGGCGGGAACGGCAGCGGCTTCGACTTGACGAAGTCGGTCTGTGTGGCGATGGTCTTGCGGTCGGCGAGCAGATCGAGCATCGTCGCTGCGGCAAAACGTGTTGCCGCCACGCCGAGGCCCGTGTAGCCAACGGCGTAGGCCACCCGATTCGAGATCGCCTGGCCGAAGAACACCGAGAACCTCGTACTCGTGTCGATCGCCCCGCCCCAGACGTGGGAGAACAGCACGTCGTCGAGCTGCGGGAACGTCTCGAAGAAGTGGCCCGACAACTTCGCCCATGTTTCGGGTCGGCTCTCCAGTTCGTTGCCGACCTTCGATCCCCAGAAGTAGATGGCGTCGTAGCCGCCCCACAGGATCCGGTTGTCGGCCGTGAGCCGGTAGTAGTGGAACTGGTTGGTGATGTCGGACAAGCCCTGGCGTTGCTTCCAACCGATGCGATCGAGCTGTTCCGGGGTCAACGGCTCGGTCACCAAGCAGTAGTCGTAGACCGGAATCATGTACTGGCCGATGCGCTTGAGCAGGGGTTTGTCGGCGTTGGTCCCAAGCACGACCTGTGCGCAACGCACCGTGCCGAGCGGGGTGCGCACTGCGACACCGGCGCCATCGCGGGCGACGTCGGTGGCCTTGGAGTGCTCGTAGATCCGCACGCCGAGTTCTTGGGCGACGCGCTTGAGTTCCCATGCCAACTTCGCCGGATCGACCAGTGCCGCCCGACCCGAACGGAACAGGCCGCCGGTGTAGGTGGGCGAGTTGACTTCGGCGCGCATCGCGTCCTGGTCGAGCCAGGTGACGCGCTGACCCATCGAACGCAGCAGGTCGTGTTCCTCACGGAGCTCGTCGAGATACGACGGCGGATGGTTCGTGTGGGCCACGTCGATGACGCCGTTGCGTTCGTACTCGCAGTCCATGTGGTAGCGCTCGATTGCCGCCTCGATCTCATCGAGGTTGTTCAGGCCGAGTTGTTCGAGTATGTCGATCTCGTCGGCGTGACGATCCATGCCGTTTCCGACGCCGTGCGTGAGTGACGACTCCATGAAGCCGCCGTTGCGTCCGCTGGCGGCGCCACCGACCTCACCCTTGTCGATCAATACCACGTCGCGCGATGGGTCGCGTTCCTTGGCGATCACGGCGGTCCACAGCCCGGTGTACCCACCGCCGACGATGCACAGGTCGCAGTGTTCGTCACGTACCAGCGTGGGGTTCGAGTCGGGGATCTCAGCGCTCTCGAGCCAGTACGGGTAGGGCTCGGCGTCGGCGATGGCGTCGAGCGCGAGCTGGGACGGTTCGTCGGAATGATTGCTGTCGATCATGATTTCACTGCGGGTGAATCTACTTGGCGTCGGAATCAGACGGCACGGCGATCTACGGTTGAGTCATGGATCTCGGAATCACTGGACGACGCGCCGCGGTGGCTGCCGGGTCATCGGGGCTCGGCCTCTCGACGGCCGTTGCACTCGCCGACGAAGGTGCCCATGTGGTGATCTGCGGCCGCGATGCCGACCGACTTGCCACTGCGGTCGAGCAGATCGGCCACGGGTGCGTGGGGCTGGCGATCGACGTCTCGACCGTTGAGGGTTCGGCCTCGTTCGTGAAGCAGGCCATCGACGCGCTCGGGGCGGTCGACATCCTCGTGACGAATGCCGGCGGACCGCCGCCGGGGAATTTCGCGTCGACACCCGTCGATGCGTACCAGGCAGCGCTCGATCTCAACTTGATGTCGGTGGTGGCGATGTGCAAGGCGGCCGTCCCCGCAATGCAGGAGCGGCGATGGGGGAGAGTGGTCGCCATCACGTCGCTCGCGGTCCGTCAGCCGATGGCCCAGCTGATCCTGTCGAACACGGCTCGTGCGGGGGCGACCGGCTTTCTCAAGACCCTCGCGCTCGAGGTCGCCAACGACGGGGTGACGGTGAACTCGATCCAACCCGGCCTGCACCGGACGCCACGGGTCACACAGCTCTACTCCGACGAGCAGCAACGCTCGATGCGGATGGGTGAGGCGGCCGATTTCGGCGCCGTCGCCGCGTTCTTGTGCAGCGAACAGGCCAAGTTCACCACCGGCGTACAGCTCCACGTCGACGGCGGCGCGTACCTCGGCCTGCTGTAGCGACACGGAGTCGCGCGAGACTCCTGCGATGGCCACTCGCACCACGCTCCACGTCGACCGCCGATCCATCGGCACCACGCGCCTCGTCGATGTGGATGAGCCCGAGTTGGCCGCCGATCACATCCGCCTTGCGATCGAGCAGTACGCGCTCACTGCGAACAACATCACCTACGCCCAGTTCGGCGACATGCTCGCCTACTGGGATTTCTACCCCGTCACCGCCGAGTGGGGCAACGTGCCGGCGATGGGGTACGCCCGTGTCACCGAGTCGAATGTCGAGGGCATCGCCGTTGGTTCGCGCTACTACGGCTGGTACCCGATGGGGACCGGGGTCGACGTCCAGGCGGTGCCCACACACGACGGCTTCCGCGACGATGGCGCGCATCGTGCACCCCACGCTGCGGCGTACCGCAGCTTCGCTGCAACCGATCGTGATCCGATGGCCACGACCGCCGATGACGAGCCCCGCCATGCGCTCCTGCGTGGTCTGTTCGTCACCGGGTTCCTGGCCGACGCGTTCTTCGCAGCCGATGCGTATCGGGGTGCTGAACAGGCAATCGTGCTGTCGGCGAGCAGCAAGACGGCGATCGGTTACGCGGCGTCGGCCAAGCTCACCGGCGGCGTGCGGCTCGTCGGGGTCACCTCTGCCGGCAACGTCGACTTCGTGCGGGACGTGGGGTACTACGACGAGGTCGTCACGTACGACCAGCTCACCGATATCGCCTCCGTGCCGAGTGTCGTGATCGACATGGCCGGTCTCGGCTCGGCTGTTGCCGCTGTGCATGCTCGTCTCGGTCACGACGTCCGTTACTCGATGGTGGTCGGCAAGAGCCATCACGATGCCCCGCCGGCCATGGTCGAGCACGGGCCGACGCCGGAGATGTTTTTCGCACCCGGCGCGGTGGCGGATCGTGTGGCCGAGTGGGGTCCTGACGGCTTTCAGGATCGGGTGCGCGGCGGGCTCACGACGTTCATCGCCGACAGCTACGACTGGCTCACGATCGACGAACGCCGTGGGCCGACTGCCGCTCAGGCCGCCTGGACCGAACTCCACGCCGGCGACATCGCACCGTCATGCGGCCTCATCGCGTCCGTTCATCCCTGACCCAGCGCTTGATCGAGGCCCCGATCGAGGCCCAGACTCAGATCGGTCCCCGACCCTCACCCAAGCCCGAAATTCGGAGCGAACCTTGCGCTCGGCGCGATACTCACTCCGAATTTCGGGGGTGGCTGGCTTGTGGGGATGCTGTGAGAGAGGCGTCGCCGTACTCGATGCGGCGGGCGCGCAGCCGAAGGTCTTCGAGGACGCGGCGGTTCGCGGCCTGGAGATCGGCAAGGAATGCAACGGCCCAGATCTGGGCGGCGACGACGATCAGGCCGATCCCGCCGAGGAGGCTCGGCACTCGGCTCGTGTAGTCGTCCTGGAAGACGTACAGCGCGAGCCACCGCAGCAGCAGCAGCGTGCCGACGACGAACGGGACGAGGCCGATGAGGAAGAAGAAGCGGAAGGGTTTGTAGAGGGCGAAGCTGCGGATGATCGCCTGTGCCGATCGCCAGATGTAGCGCGAGGTGCTCTTGACCAGGCGCGATTCCCTCGTTTTGGGGTTCACGCCGATCGGCACGGAGGTGATGGCGACGCCGTTCCACCCGGCCTGCACGATCGTTTCCATCGTGTAGGTGTACTGCCCGAAGACCTGGACACGCATCGCGGCGTCGCGGGTGTAGGCCCGGAACCCACTCGCGGCGTCGCGCACGCCGGTGTCGGAAAACCGCCGGACGACCGAGCTGCCGAGGCGTTGGAGCAGCTTCTTGGAGCGCGAGAAGTCGTCGATCGACTCGATCGGCCGTTCGCCGACGACCATCTCGGCGTCGCCTGACAGCACCGGTGCGACGAGGTCGGGGATCGATGAACCCTGGTATTGATTGTCGGCGTCGGTGTTGACGATCACATCGGCGCCGGCGCGCAAGCACGCGTCGATGCCGGTGAGAAAGGCCGCCGCGAGGCCCCGGTTGTGGGGGTGCGAGACCACATGGTCGACGCCGAGTTCGTGGGCGATCTCGACGGTGCGGTCGGTACTGCCATCGTCGACCACGAGCCATTCGACGATGTCGATGCCGGGCACCTCCCGGGGCAGATCGGCCACCGTGAGCGGCAGCGTCTCCTCCTCGTTGAAGCACGGGATCTGGATGATGAGCTTGATCGGCCTGGCTTGTTTGATCGGCTCGGCTGCGCTGATCGGCTCGGTGACGGGGCTCGACATCACGGCGCAGCGTAACTGGTGGCGGTCTCGGCCTCGCCGCGGTCGGCCGACGGTGGCGCAGTACGACTGACCGGCACCGAGATGGCGGCGCCGAGGAGGTCGACCGCCACCGACACCACCCGGCTGATGACTGCGATCGACACGGCCAAGCCGGCGCCCAACGGCGCGGTCATCATCGAGATGAACACCGCCTCGCGAACGCCGAGGCCGCCGGGCAGGCCGATGATGACGAATCCGGCGATCCACGACACGCACGTCGCGTAGATCAGGGTGACGACGAGATCGGCATCGAGGGGCAC
>JANPCI010000344.1:0-18071 GCA_031430875.1 Actinomycetes bacterium
ACTCGTTCGAGGCGGCATGAACCACGACATCATCATTCGTAACGGCACCGTCGTCGACGGCACGGGAGCTCCGGCGTTTCGCGCTGACGTGGGCATCGGAGCCGACCGGATCGCCGAGATCGTCGGATTGGACGACGGCGGAATCGACGGCGCGGGCGCTCGCGAAATCGATGCCGAGGGTCGGCTCGTCACACCGGGGTTTGTCGATATCCATACACACCTCGACGCACAACTCGCCTGGGATCCGATCGGCACATCGAGCTGTTGGCACGGGGTGACGAGCGTTGTCATGGGCAACTGCGGAGTCACCTTCGCGCCGTGTCGACCCGAAGACCGTTCGACGCTCGCCGAGATGATGGAGAGCGTCGAGGACATTCCCCGCGATGCGATTCTCGAGGGGCTGGCATGGGACTGGGAGACCTACGGCGAGTACTACGACTCGATCGATCGGCTCCCGAAGGGTCCGAACACCGGCGGGCTCGTCGGACACAGCGCACTGCGCACGTACGTGATGGGTGAACGAGGGCTCGACGAGGCTCCGGCGACGGGCGACGACATCACGGCGATGGCCCGACTGGTCGATGATGCGATGCGTGCCGGCGCGCTCGGCGTCTCGACGAGCCGGACCCTCATGCACAAGGTTCCCGATGGTCGTGCAATCCCGGGCACCTTTGCTGCCGCTGACGAATTGCTCGCGTTCGCTGAAGTGCTCCATGAGCACGGTGCCGGGGTGTTCGAGGGAGCGATGAGGCTCGGCGAACGCGACAACGACGCCCTCGACAACACCCGCGCCGAAGTAGCGCTCATGGGTGAGATCAGTCGACGCAGCGGCCGACCGGTCAGCTTCGGGCTGACACAGAGCAACCGCCGCCCCGACCTGTACGAGCGCGTCATCGACTTCGTCAAGTCCGAGAACGCCGCAGGTGCCAACGTCCGACCGCAAACAACAGCACGAGGTGTTGGCATCCTGTTCGGTCTCGAGACCAGGACCCCGTTCGACCGGGCGCCGTCATGGAAGGAACTCAGCGGCGCCGTCAACGGGCGCAAGATGCAGATGGTCCGCGACGCCACGTTCCGACAGACGCTCATCAACGAGGCCGACGTGCACGGCACACCGATCAACCTCGAGGAGCTCTTCGTCCTGCCCGAGGGTGAGGCACGCTACGACTGCGACCCGGCGAACTCTTTGGCTGCGATTGCTGTTGCACGAGGTGTCAGCCCGGCCGCGGCATTCATCGAGTTGGTGCTCGAGACCGACGGTGCGCTCGTGGCGAACATGCCCTTCCTCAATCAGGACCTGTCGGCGGTCGAGTCGATGCTCGACGATCCGTTGGTCACGCTGGGTCTGGCCGATGCCGGTGCCCATGTCGGTCAGATCATGGATGCGAGTCAACCCACATTCTTCCTCACGTACTGGATTCGCGAACGCGAGCGCTGGAGCATCGAGGAAGCCATCCGTCGTCTCACCACCGACACCGCCGATCTGTTCGGCATCCGCAATCGTGGCCGCCTCGCCGTCGGTGCCTTCGCCGATGTCAACGTCATCGACTTCGACAACTTGCACCTACCGCACCCCGAGTACGTCAACGACTTCCCCAACGGTGCGGGCCGATATGTGCAGGGTTCGACCGGGTACGACTACACCATTGTGAACGGCTACGTGTTCATGGACCACGGCGAGCACACCGGCGCCCTGGCGGGTCGGATGCTCCGGTCGAACTGACGGCTGGCTACCGTCGTGCGATCGGCGTGGTGAGATTCACCCGTCGAACACCCAGTCGAATCCGATCAGGAGATCCCGATGACCGCTGCCGCCATCCCTGCCCTGGAACAAGAGGTCCGGTTCGCGAAGGAACTGTTCGCCACCCTGACACCGGCCGAGTGGGAGACGGCGTCGGCATGCGACGGCTGGCGCGTGCAGGACGTCGCCCAGCACATGGCGTCGGTGTTCCAACAGATCACCGATCCGACCTCGATCGACATGGGTGATTCAGGCAAGGCCGAGTCGTCGGCCGAGGTGCCGGTGCGGGCCCGTCGTGAGTGGACGATCAACCAGGTGGTGAGCGCGTACGACGAATGGTCGCCCAAGGGAGTCGCCGCGCTCGCCGCGCTGCAGGAACCACCGATGGCCGATGCGCAGGTGCCACTCTCCGACCTCGGTACGCACCCGCTCAACCTGCTCGGAAATGCCATCGTGTTCGACCACTATTGCCATCTGCGATACGACATCGGCGCAGTGATCGTTCGCGCCGCCGAGTTGCCCCGCGACGAGGGCGCCCTGGTGGCCACTCGCGAGTGGATGTTGGCGGGCTTGCCGCAGATGTGCGCCGAGGCGCTGGCGGGGGCGGCCCAGCAACCCGTCAACCTGGTTTTCGACGGCCCCGGAGGCGGGAGTTTCGTTCTGGGGCCAAGCGCTGACGGATGGATCGTCGGCGAGGGCTCCGATGCGAACGCGCCGACCGTCCACACGGCGGTCCACGACTTCGTCTCGTGGGGCACGAAGCGTTCCGACTGGCGCGACGTGGTCACCGGCGACACCGACAACGCCGACCTCGCCACCATCCTCGACGCCATCAACATCATCTGACCGACCGATACCTCTCCGGTCGACCTCTCCCGCCGACCTCTCCCGCCGACCTCTCCTGCCCGGGCCTTCCACCCTGAAATTCGGAGCCATCGTTGCGCTGAGCGCAACGTGTGCTCCGAATTTCGGTCCGAGATGGCGAGATGGCGAGATGGCGAAGTGTGGGTCAGAGGCGGCGGCGAAGTTCGACGTAGACCTCGGCTCCGGCGAGCGCGGTCAGTGAGTCGGCCATCGAGTCGATGACGCGCTCGCTCCCGCTGTAGGCCTCCCCGCCGTCGGCGCGTTCGGTGCAGCACCATGCCATCGTCCTGCCGTGGTCGCCCCAGTCGGCCCGGGTCCAGCGACGGACCGTCGCCGACTCGGTGGCGTCGTCGATCTCGTGCCAGTCGATGCGCAACGGCAACTGCCAGCACACCGACGGCTTCCACTCCGTCGGCGATTCGTCGGCTTCGAGCGCGCCGAGATGCAGTGCACAGCCTTCGCCACCGGCGAATCCCGGTCGGTTGAGAAAGATGCAGGCGCCGTCGACGATGCGAGTGTGGGTCCGCTCGGCATCACCGAAGATTCCGTTGACGCCTGAGTCGGGATCGGGGTCACCGTGGGCGACGTGGTGGTACTGGAACTGTTCCGGGGCGAGCATCGACGCGTACGCATCGACGTTCATCGCCTCCGCTTGGCCGGCGGGGCCGTCGCCGAAGTGGGCGCCGAGTGAACAGCACCCCTGGTTCATCTCCTCGGCGGGCCGGTCGAGGATGCCCTTGCAGCCTCGACCAAAAAGGCATGTCCAGTTCGATTCGAGGAACTCACGCTCGAAGCGCCAGACCGTGTGGTCGCGGGCGATCTCGATGAAATCGTCGTCAGGTGCGAGCGGCGGCTCGGTCATTGCTTGGTGAACCCCACCGTGCGTCCCGCCGGGCCGAGGTCGATCGTGTCGGTCGCTGTCGCAGCGTCGGCAAGTGTGAGCCGTCCGCCGATTTCGAGCACGACCTTGGCGCCGTCGGGGGAGAGACCGACGAGTTCGCCCATTTCTTCGACGTTGACCATCGCGACCTCGGGCGAGGTGACCTGATATCCGGCTGCGGCTCGCGATGCGACTGTGCAGCCGTCGACGGTTGAGAACAGTGGGGCCGCCATCTCGGCTTCGTTCAGTATCGAACCGTCCGCGAATGCAACGAGCGCGAGCTCCTCGGTGGTGTCATCGGTCAACGCGATGCACGTCGATCCTCGTACGGCCCACGCCTCTGGAACCAGCTGCACACCCGGGTAGTTGCCGATCTCCGCACCCGTGTCGTCGATGATTGCCGACCCGTCCGCACCGACAACCACGAGTCGGTCGCCGCTCGTGGTGACGGCGCCGACTTCGACCGGCCCGAGTGCGAGCCGGACCGTTGACTTGGTGTCACCGGAGGCGGTCGACATCGTCACGATCTCGCCGTCGACGGTGATCAGCTGGACGGCGTCGCCGCCGATGATCGCCGCTCGCACCGACTTGGTGACGCCCGCTGAGATTGCCTGTCCATCGTGGTCGAAGACGTTGACGGTGGCGTCAGCCCCGACGTTCTGCGCGGTCACCACCACGTTGTCGTCGATGGCGAGCGCCAGTCCGGGGAAGTACGACGGCTGATCGCGATCGAACGAGAACAACACACTCTGAAAGTTGCCCGAGTCGGTGACCAGGACGTCGCGGCCCGATGGGCTACTGCGGGCGCCGCTCCATTCGTACCGGGTGCCGGCGATTGGATCGAACGCATCGGTGTCGATCACGTCGCCGCTCGGTCCGTGGATCATCAGTCCCCGAGCTACATCAGTATCGGCAGCGATCATCGTGAGGCCGCTTCCCGCAGGCCACGTGACAGAGTCGGCGCTGATCGTGTATTCGGTCGACGTCTCGTCAACCAGGTCGACGACGCTCGTTGCAGTGGCCGAGACCACGACCGCGGTGGAGTCGACGACGGCACTGTCGAGGACTGTTCGCACGCCGGTGTCGATGCGAGCAAGTTCCTCGCCTTGCTCGTCGTCGACGATCACCCGGCCGGTTCGCTCGTCGACCAGCACGATTCGATTCCACTCCGCGCCCACCGTCCCTGGCGGTTCGGCACCGTCGGAGCTGTTGGTCAGATTGACGATCACGATTGCAGCGGTGGCGAAAACCGCCACGACGCCGCCGACCACGACCGCACGTCGGAACCAGTAGTGGGGTCCTGACCGAGCGTCGACCCGTTCATCGCTCCGGATCTCATCATGGTCGTCGCTGCCGTCGACTTGAGCGTCATCCTCGTCGTCGAACGGCGGTGTTGGCGACGGCATCGCTGAGGATCGTAGGCGCACTAGCGTCGACCCACATGGAGTTCTCCTGCCCTCGTTGTGATGGAGATGTCGTCGACGACTTCTACGGCCCGTGCGACTCGTGCCGCACGCAGCTTCGTGATGGCTTTCGGTTGGAGGGAAGGGTGGTCGAGGTGGCCGAATACGAGCCGAAGATGAACGTCACCCCGAACGCCGTCGCCCTCAAAGACGACTGACCCTCGCCCAATATCCACGTTTGCGTGACGGTTTGGTTGGCCCGTCCCAACAGAACTGCAACGCAAACGGGGAGAGGGGAGCGTCAGGCGGGGGTGGGGAGGCCGCCGCCGGGACGGAATTCGGACTGCTTGGCCTCACTTGCAGCAGCGGCCTGGGCGGCCTGCTCGATGGAGACCTTCATCGCTGCCGCTGCGCCCTCGTGCGCGAAGATCTTGCTGACGACTGCCGCGGACGCGCCTGCCATCAGTTCGCTTTGGTGTCGGTTGAGGTACTCCTGTGACTCGCGCAGACCGGCGGTGTAGCTGTTCACCTCCGGGATCACGTAGCGGGCCAACAGGTCCCACGACCGCAGGGTGGCCTCGCGGTTGGCCCAGTCGTGAGCGAACCCGAGCACCACGCCAAAGCCACCGGTGATGTCCTGAAGATGACGGATGGCAGCCACGAGGTCGTCCGGCGTACCGATGACACCGGCTCCGGCGCCCGCCGCGCCGCCACCGGTGGTCTGCTCCAGCAGTTCCCACTTGTCGTCGACGTGGGTGGCGTTCGGGCGCCCGAGCGTCCAGACGTTGTACTCGTTGTGCCAGCGGTGCAGGCCGTCGACGGCCTCGTTGCGGGCCTGCTCGCGGCTCTCGGCGAGGTGGAACGCCATCAGGACCCGCCAGTTCTTGCGGTCGATGCTCTGGCCGTGTTCCGCGGCGGCCTCTTCTGCGAATCCCCATTGAGTGGGGAGTGCTTGGATGCCGGCAGTCGAATTGGAGGCGATCGAGAGCACTCCCATCCCGTACTTGCCCGCCAGCGTCATGCCCGACGGCGAGATCGACGATGCCGTCACCATCGGAAGGTCCTCCTGGAGCGGAAGGAGTTGGAGGCGGGCGTCGTTGAGGGTGAACCATTCGCTCTCGTGGCTGAAACGCTCTTCGCCGCGTAGCAGTCGGGTGATCACACCGAGTGCTTCATCCTGGCGATCGCGCTGCACCATCGGATCGATGCCGAGCGTCCGGGCGTCGGAGGCCAAGGCGCCCGGGCCAGAACCGAACATTGCCCGCCCGCGACTCATGTGGTCGAGTTGCACGATCCGCTGGGCGACGTTGAACGGGTGGTGGTACGGCAGGCTCGTGACCCCTGTGCCCAACATGATGTTGTGGGTGCGTTGTGCGGCGCCGGCGAGGAACATCTCGGGTGAGGCGATCATTTCCCAACCCGACGAGTGGTGCTCGCCGCACCAGAACTCGTCGAATCCGAGCCGGTCGAGGTGCTCGGCGAAGTCGATGTCGCGCTGGAACTGGAGCGTCGGGTGCTCGCCGGTGGGGTGATGGGGCGCGAGGAACGTGCCGAATCGAAGACGTGACATCCGGACGATGGTACGGACTGTGCAAATGCCGACTCCCACCGGACGCCGGATGCGCGATGCTGCGCGCTGTGGAGTCGAACCGTGATGTCCAGGTCGTCCTGCGCCCTGCGACCGATGACGACGTCGATGCGATCGCTGCCGTCCAGGCCGCGCAGGACATCGAATGGTGGGGAACACCTGATGGTGATGCCGACGACACCCGAGCAGAACTCGACCGCGTGCTGATGGCCGTGGGATCACTCGATCGGGGAGCGCGGTTGGCAGTTGCGCGTGGTGCTGAGTTGGCGGTCGTCGGCTTCGCCCTCCTCACCGGGCATGGTCACACCAATCTGGCGATCGACCCGTCGGCGTCAGGGGCGGTCGACGCACGGCGACTTCTCGTCGACTGGCTGACCGAGTCCGGTGGGACTCAGATCGACGCGCCCGAACAGGACCTCGCGCTGCTCCAGGTGCTCGAGAGGGTCGGTTACCGACCGCGGCGTTCAAGCTTCGAACTCGAGCGCCCTGCGAACGTTGCCGATCTGGGGCCGACTGTTTGGCCTGATGGCATCGGTCCGGCTCCGTTTCGTCCGGGCGTCGACGACGAGGAGGTCCACGCATTGATCTATCCGATGTGGACAGACGTCGAGGGCCACACCGATCGGCCCCTCGACGAGTGGCGGGCGATCCTGCTTCACGAGGCGTCGTTCGTTGCAGAACTCGCAGTGCTGGCGCGACGCAACGAGGGTTCGGGCCCGGTGGCGGGTGTGGCGATGTGTCGGACGTTCGCCGGAGGCATCGGATGGGTCAACCAACTCGCTGTGGGGTACTCCGATCGAGGGGTGGGTCTCGGCCGGGCGCTCCTCGTCGAGAGCTTCCACCGACTGTCGGCCACCGGTGTGGAGATCCTGGGCCTCGGCGTCGAAGCTGCCAACGTGAACGCGTTCGGTCTGTATCGCAGCGTCGGTCTCGAAGTCGCCCGGGAGTGGGTGCACTGCTCGCCGAGCTGAGAGGTATCGTGTTCGGGTTCCGTTCGCGGAATCCCCAACCGGGGGACGTAGCTCAGTTGGCTAGAGCACCTGCTTTGCAAGCAGGGGGTCGTGGGTTCGATTCCCATCGTCTCCACCACGAAAGACCTGGTAGATCGGTGTTTCTCTCGACGGTCGATTCGCTGTCGTGCCACTGTCGTGCCAGTACGAGTGGCACGGCGTGGGCCAAGCGGCGCGGACCGTAGCGGTCGGGGGCTGCGAAGCCGCGGCTCAGAGCGTTGCGTTCTCTTTGGCTCGGTGGCGACCTCCTGCTGAGTTTGCAGGTGATGTCAGCCCGAGTCCTGAGTGCTAGAAGACGCCGAGTTGGGGGACGCCGATCAGTTTTCCGGCGGCGTCGAGCGACGCGCGGGCGGCGGCGATGGCGTCGTGGACCTCAGCGGGAGTGACGGGGTCGTAGTTCTGCGGATCGGGGTACTGGCTTCGAGGTGGCGAGCGTCGAGTAGGCGCTCGATGACTTCACTGCCCTTGTTCCATCTCGGCATCTTGGGAAGGGTAGGGGACATCGACCATGGGGGAAGCGCGAAGCTGCTGTGAGAAGCCGTCGGAGGCAGATTCCCACTGCTCGGTGGTCCGCTGTGTCACGTTCACTTCGCGTCCGAGTCGTTCCTGTGATCGTCGGGTGGCATCGTAGACGACGTCACGGTTCGGGGTTCCGATGACGAGTACATCGACATCATTTGGTGTCGGCCCGGTGGTGCCGTGGTAGCGGCTCGCCCAAGATCCGTAGATGTGGATCGACTCCACTCCTTCGAGGTGTGCGAACTCCTCTGCGATCACGAGCGGCGGTCCGAACGCCATCAGAACGAGTTGAGCGAGAGGTTCGAAGTACGGACTCTGGTCGTTCGCCGTGAGCAATTTCGTGCGTCCGACTGTCTGAGATGTCAGTAGATCGCCATCTTGAAGGCGTCGAACTTCGGTTGCCACGGTTGGGTACGGCTCGGTCGTTCGTGTCGCTAGTTCGTCGATGGTCCACTGGCGCGACGGATCTGAGAGAACAAGTGCGAGCAGTTCGCCCTGAAGCCGTGACCTAAAGATCGGCAGGAGCGGCGGAGCCTGGGAACGCATTCCCTCCAGTATCGCTCATTTTTCAATCAATATCAATCGAAAATGGATCGATGCGGGCGGTGTTGCCCGCAGCGTTCAGTACCGACCGCACGCAACCTCGGCACCAGTTCGTCACATCGCAGTGTAGCTGTGGCGCTCCGCCAGGAACTCGACGCTCGTGGCCACGATGACCGGCGAATGGACAATGGTCGCATCTCGAGGTGACTGGTAGCCGCGAACATTATGCGGTGGGCCGATTGATCTTGGAGGTCCGACACTGCGCCGGCGATGCAGCGCGACGAGTGGTGAACGAGGCCGGCATTACCGAGTGGGTTTGCGACCGGTTCCCAGGCTTGCCCTTTGGTCCTCGCACAAGCGGGCCGATGTTGCCGAGGGCGTCGCGCACCTGTCCTCGGGTGTAACGAATAGCGAGCCCTCATCGAGAATCGATTCGTACCACCCGAATGAGATTGCCCAGGTCAGGCTGCGCGGACCCAGGCCACGCTTCGCTGAGCGTCCTGTTGGCGTCCCCCTATCGGACACCGACCGAGCGCCCGATCCTGGTTGATATGGACGTGAAGTGCGGCGCCACGCTTGGGCCGCACCCGAGTGACCTGAATGGTGCGGGCAAGGTGATTACTTGGCTCGTTATGGGGTGCGGACTCGCAACTTCATCGCTGGTAGCGACTACTGGCGGGCGTGAAGCCAACGGACCACCGCCGCAACGCGACGATGGTCCGCAGGGTCTGCCCGCAGGTCGAGCTTGGTGAAGATCGAGCGGATGTGGGTCTCGAGGGTCTTCGTGGAGCAATGAATCTCCTGGGCGATCGCGGCGTTCGATCGTCCCTGAGCCATGAAATTGAGCACTTCTCGCTCGCGATCGGTGAGCCGATCGATCAGCTCGTCGTCCTGACCGCCGCGGACGAGCTGTTCGGTGACAAGCGGGTCGATGACCACGCCGCCTCCGGCCACAGTCCTGCATGCGTTCACGAACTCGTCGAGGTGGCTCACGCGTTCCTTGAGCAGGTATCCGACGGCGGTGGGGTTGTGCCTGAGCAACAATGCCGCAGCTTTCGGTTCGAGGTGCTGGCTGAGCACGAGCACGGCGACCTCCGGATCCTCCTCCCGGAGCAGGGCGGCCGCGGTGAGTCCCTCATCCGTCTGCGTTGGCGGCATCCGCACATCGGTGACGACCAGCTTCGGGCGGTACTGACGAGCGGCAGCGAGTAGCGCGTCGCGGTCGCCGACCTCGGCGACGACGTCGAACCCCTCCTCGGTCAGCAGTCGTACGACCCCCGCACGGACCAACACGGAGTCCTCCGCCACGACAACCCTGACGGCCGGCCGGTCGGGGAGCGGAATCCACTTCACCGACCACGCTGACACCGGGGCGTCAAGTCCTTTTAGAGACAACGGTTCGACGGGCTCGAGGTCAACGTCGACCAGCGAACCCCCTAGTTGGCGGACCAGATCCGAGATCAGCACCTGTCCGCCGACCGCCGAGTCGCACAGCCGACCAGCGATCACGACTGGGAGGCCAAGCACGTCGGCGTCGTCAGTCACCTCGACGACGTCGCCGACATGCACGCCGACTCGCAAGCGGCCAACGTCCTGGCTCGCCGGGTCCGGCGGAGAACAACGACCGTCCAGCTCGTCGGCCTGCTGCAGGGCGATGGCCGCGCGGACGGCCTCGGACGCGGAGTGGAACAACGCCATCACACCATCGCCGAGCGTCTTCGCCACCCGTCCGCCGTGGGACTCGACGATCTGACGCGACCTCTTGAAGTGTTGCGTCAGCTCTGCCGCACCGTCCGCATCACCGGCTGCAACGAGATGCTCGGTGGAGTGCGAAATATCAGTGAACACGATCGTCAAGGTGGGCATCAGTCACGTCCCTTCGGTAGCCACGGTCATCCAATCACGTCACGAGCCTTGTCAATTCCCGCCTGAGTCAGCACGATCCGCTCCTCGTCATCGAAGTGCGCCGCCGCCGAGTGGACCACGGCCACCGCTCTGCCCACCTGGGCGAACACGCAAATGCAGCTGTCGGCTGACTCCGATCCATCGACGACAATCGTGCCAGTCACCATCTTCGTCGCGTACGAGTCGGCCACGAGCTCCAACTCGGGCGGCTCTGCCGTGACGTAGCGAGCGTCGCTGATGTTCTGCGGGTATGCCTGAACTGCGACTCCCATGAACTGAGACCAACAGTCGTCGAACTCCGTCGAACCGACTGCGCTCACCATCGCCGCGGCCTCTTCGGGGCTCGCAAAAATGACGACGTAGTTGTACAGGAGGCTGTCCTCCCGTTGCAGTGTGACGGTGTCGGCAGTCCCGTGATCGGCCCCGCCGTCGAAGACCAGTTCGGCGAAGCCCGCACATGCCTGGACCGTCCGGGCGAGCTCCGCTGTGGCGGGGAAGTCTCCTTCCGGGCCGAGCGCTCGCCAGTTCCCCTCCAGGTCCTCCGGTGATAGCAACGCGGCTTCGGCGAGCTCACGCTCGGCCACCATCGCAGGTGACACGACTTCGGTCTCATCTGTGGAGTTCGTCTCAGCGGATGCGTCCCGTGCATCGGTGACGCTGTCGGACCCACAGCCGGATACCGCCAGCACGAGTGCCGCAAGAGCGATCATCGCGGCG
The DNA here is from genome assembly GCA_031430875.1 of Actinomycetes bacterium. GTDB lineage: Bacteria > Actinomycetota > Acidimicrobiia > Acidimicrobiales > Ilumatobacteraceae > Sva-07. The sequence goes on from JANPCI010000344.1 coordinate 11,171, forward strand.
ACCCGGGTCAGAGTTCGTTCCCCTTCGCCAGTGGAAGCGGTGATGCTCATCATTCCTCCTCGAGTCGCGGGACCGGCCCAGAGCAGGCCGACACGACCATGGTCGTCGACGGCCGGCCGGTGCGCATCGGGGTTCACCCTCGACATGGGTGTTGCGATCGAGGGTCTACCCTGATGCACAAGGCGGCGCGTGTCAAGCAGACTGAGCTGGTGCCGCCCTCCATCCATCTGCGGCGGAACCGTGCCGCCGTCGTGAGCGTCGCCTCGCTCGGTCTCGTCCTGACCGTGCTGGCAGCTGACTCCGTGAGGCGTCATCTCGGCGACCGCTTCCCGTACGCCTCATGGACGATCGGCGAATCCACCATGTGGGCGCTCGCGATGTTCAGCTGTGTAGCTCTAGTCGTCTCCGGCCCGTGGCTTTCATGGCGCCTCCCCACCAACAGGACCGGCCCCTGTCTGACCGTCGCAGGCTTCGCTCTCGCTGCATCGATCTACGGCAGCTACACGCCGACGCCTGCCAGCCCGTGGGCCGAGCGGCTACTGCCCACGGTGTACGTCGCGGCCACCGTCATCGCCGTGTCGGGCTGGCCGACTGGCCACATGCCCGCCCGCTGGTCACGTCCATTCGGATGGGCGGTGGCCACGTACGTGATCGTCGGAATCGGCAGCGATTTCGTCTTCGCCGAATGGCTGATCAGCGAGTTGCCATGGTGGCCGACGCATCTCTGGGACCTGCCCGCGCTGGCAGACGCCGCGACGAGTGCATTGGGCAGCAACGTCGTCGCCGTGATGCTCCGCGGTGTCGCTCCGATCCTGTTCCTCGCCTTCGTGGTTCGTCGCCATACGAGCATGCCGGCAAGCGTGCGGGCGACGTCGCTCCCGGCGTTCGTCGCCGCTGCGTTGTTCGGGGTCTCGGAGCTCTGGGCGTTCATGTCGACCATGGCTGCGGCGCCGCTCGGTGGTTGGGGCGGACGCTCGACGCCGATCGGGATGGTCGGCGCGAGCGTCGAGTTGGGGCGCTACGGCGCAATCGCGCTGTTGCTCGTCTGGTCGGAGTCGATGAGGCGGCGAAGCAGGATGTCCGATCGGTCAGGCGCTGACTCCGTCGAGTTGGGCCCTGCCGAGACCGGTCTCGATCTGTCCGCCGAGGTGGCGTCCATCCTGGGCGACCCATTTGCGTGCGTTGTCGTTCGCGGATCGGACACGTTGCGGGTGGTGGGTGGTGAGGACATGGCACCGCTGGTGCCATCGTCGGCCGATCGTGCCGTGATCATGTTTGCCGATCGCGACGGTTCCGTGGTCGCTGCCGTCGAGCACGACGCAAGGATCGTCGCGAGCTCGGTCACGCGTGACGCGATGATGACATCGATCGGGATGGCGGTCCTGCGTCGCTCCCGCCAGGTCGAGGCCGACCGTCGCACAGCCGAGGTACGCATTGTGCAGCGCCGGGTACTGGATTCACAGGACCGGACACGCCGCCGCCTGGAGCGCAACCTGCACGACGGTGTACAACAACGTCTCGTCGCGCTCGCGCTCGAGGCGAGCATGATGGCTCGGCGCGAGACTGCCGGCACACTCGATCCGGGCGAGCGAGATCGCCTCTGCGCGGCCGTCGGCGACGCGATCGGCTTCAGCCACGAGGTGCTCAGTGAGGGTGCGCCGGGCGTGCTCGACCCCGGGTTGTCCGCGGGTCTCGTCGCTCTCGATGCCGTCATTCCCTTGACGACACGCCTCGATCTGAGCGGCGACGTGCCGGCCGAAGATCCGGTGGCGGCAGCGCTGTGGTTCGTGGCCTCCGAAGCCGTGGCGAACAGCCTCAAACACGCCGACGCGCACGAGATCACGATCAACTTGCGCGTCGACGTGACGTGCGCAGAGCTGACAATCACGGACGACGGTTGTGGCGGCGCCATCGGCTCGCCCTCAGCGATCGCCCGACGCCTCGCTGCGTTCGACTCGACGCTTGAGGTCACGAGCCCACCGGGAGGCGGCACGACGATCCGCGCAAGCATTCCCCTCGCGTCTCGAGGGGCCGCATGAGGCGTCTCGCCACGGCGATCTCGTGCGTGGCGCTCGGAGTCTCGATCTGGCTCGCGTGGCTGAGCCGCCGCCCGATCGAGTATTCCATGTTCAGGACGACGATCGATCTGATGCGTATCTCGGGACTCGCGGTCGGAATTGGCCTGTTGACCGCCGCCGTGGTCGGGATGGCCTCGCGCCGGTCGGCCGCGAGCACCGCAGTGGCTTCGGTCGGGGCGGCCGGAGTGCTGACAGTTGTCGGGGCGGCCCGACGGTCGGAGTTGCCGGCAGTAGTGGTAGTGCTGACCAACGCAGCCTGGCTGGCTGGTGCGGCCGCGGTTGTGGGGGCGATCATCGCGGCGCCCCGTTACGCGGACTTCCCGCGTCGTCGTCGCACCGTTGCCTTGTTGGCGATCGTCGGTGGTTCGGGAATCGCGACTGCGGTGTTGGGAGGTGGCTCGGGACTCGGCGCAACGATCGGTGCCTCGCCATCGACGGACGTCCAGGTGGGGGCACGAGCCATGCTCGCCGTTCACCTCGTCCTGCTGATCGTCGCGGTCACGTGGGTCGTCCGCTGTTGGTGGCGGGACGCGGATTCAAGGGGCGTTCAGGCGGCGGTGCTGCGTGATCCTGTGCTGATCTGCGGTGCGGTTTGGTTCGTCGCGGTCGTGATCGAGCGCGTCGTCCACCTGGCGCCGCTTGACACATTTCGCGACCCTTACTTCGGCACCTATCGCGATTGGGCCCTCGTCTTTGTGGTGCATTTTCCGCTCATTGCGGCCGGTGCCGTGATCGGTGCGATCGGGTGGTCGATTGCGGTGCGGCCACATGTCGAGCGCCTGCCGAGTGGAACGTTCGTCCTGCCTGACTCCGATCCGGTTGCCATGCTTCGGGACGATCTGGCGGACTGGGTGGGCGATCCGACGTTGCAGCTGGCGTTTGCAGACGGCACCGGTCGTTGGATCGCACCAACGGGTGAAGTCGACCTCGATGACCTGCGGTACGACCGCGCGACCACGATCGTGACACGTGGGGGTCGGCCGATCGGCGTGTTGGATCACGACTTAGGGCTCACAGCGGCCCCCGACGCACTGCACACCGCCGCCAACCTGGCCGGGCTGGCATTCGATGCAAACCAGCTGTTGGCCGTCAGTGAGGGTCGGTTGGCTGAGGCTCGACGGCTCGGGGAACGGCTCCTCGGGGCCGACACCGCCATGCGTGCGGAAGTCGAGGTGCTGCTCGACGACGGGCCGATTAGGCGTCTGCGTCAGTGTGCCGATGACCTCAACTTTGGCGCACCGATCAGCAGCGTGGTGGACTCGATCCGGCAAGCCACGACGGAGGTCCGGGAGCTCTCTCACGGCCTGTATCCGCCCGAACTGATCGAAGAGGGACTCAGCGCAGTTGTCGGCGATCGCAGAGGAGCGCCGCGGCGACGTTTGCCGCCTGCTGTCGAGGTCACCGCCTTCCGACTTGTCTCCGACGATCCGACCGGCTGGTTCGAGGACCACGGAACCCTCCTGCGGGTGCACGTCCAACGCCACACGATCAGTCCGTCTGTTCTTGACCGAATTGCGGTTCTCGGTGGGACCGTGATGGATGGAGCCGTCGACCTCTCGATCGAAATGAGTTCCGAGGAGAGAGCGCGCGTGACTGGGGAGCCAGAAGATGGGAGATGATGCGACCCAGCGCGTTCTTGACCCAAGTGACCAGGACCCCCGGTTCTGGGCCCATTTCGCCCGCATCCATCGCTGCGACGAGCGCCGCACCCGGCGAAGTCAGTCACCTTCTCGACCCCAACGCCCACTGCATCATCACCTGCCGGCCGAAAGCGTCCGGTTGAGGACCGGCTTCTGAGATATCCAGCGACAACTCCGACCGCCGTCGATTCCAGCCGCTCGTGCGGGCGGTCGTCCCTGATGACGCGACGGGGCGATGAGTCTCTCGACGCAAGATGTAAACAGCGATACGGTCGGGCCCTCGGGGGCTTGCGGCGGGGCCACAAATAGGAGGTTCACCTAATGGTCAAGATGACTCAGCGTCGTCGACTGTCCACAGCTGTCGCGTTGTCCGGGCTTGCGCTGGCAGCGCTGGCCGGTCCCGTGTCGGCAAAGCCGCCGAGCGGCTTCGTGACTGATCAGGCGCCACAGATCACCATCGACGCAGCCTTGCCGTCGGGCGCCTACGTCAAGCCACTCATCTCGAGCGGAGACGAGCTCGGCGGGTTCCTGTTCGAGGGAATCCCTGACGGGATCGGCATACGACCGGGACCGACACGCAACACCGTTGACGTGTACGTCGCCCATGAGCAGTCGATGGTGCCATTCCAGGGCGCACGCGACTTTGAAGACTCGTCGATCTCGAAACTGACCCTGCAGACCAAGGCCGACGATCGACAGGGATCCGTGCTCGATGCATCGGTCGCGCTCCCGGCGAGCGCAGGATTCTTGCGCTTTTGCTCCGCGACCATGGCAGGCCCCAAACAGGGTCTGGACGACTACGTGTTCTTCACCGGGGAGGAGACGAACGACACCGTCAATGGCGTACAGCGCGGTTTCGCAGTCGTGCTCAATACCGACACCGGCGACTACACCGCTGTGCCAGGGCTCGGGAGGCTCAACCATGAGAACACGGTGGTGATCCCGGGCGGATGGGACGGGTTGTCGATGCTCACGACCGACGACACGTTTTCCGCGCCCAGCTCGCAGCTGTACTTGTATCGAGCCGACGACCAGGACGCACTCTTCGACGATGAGGGAGAGTTGTATGCATTCCGCGTTACCGGCGTCGACGGCACGCCGCTCAATCCCACCGACCCGTCCAACGGGGCCAACGACTACCTCGACCTCGCTGTCGGTCAGTCGTTCCAGGGCGAGTTCATCCCGGTGCCCCGCGACGTTGCGCTCGGGAACCAGACCGCGCTCGAGAACTGGTCGAACGCAAACAACGTGTTCCAGGCAATCCGTCTTGAGGACCTCACCTACGACAAGAACGATCCCCGCACCGTCTACATCGCAGATACCGGTGCGACGCGTGTTGTGCCGAACCCCGCGACCGGCCGTCTCGTTCGGGGTCCCGGTGGAACGGTGGGTTTCGCCGACAACGGCAGAATCTTCAAGATGGTGATGAACGCCGACGATCCGACCATCGTCGACAGCCTCACGATCCTCGCCGACGGCGACCTCGTCGACAGCGACGTGTACGTACCGTTCACCTCGCCGGACAACCTGGACACCAGCACCAAGAGCCTGATGGTCCAAGAGGACACATCCGGTGCACAGGTGTACCAGCACCGCTTCGCCGACGGATCATGGCGAGTCGTTGCAACCGTCGCCGATCCAGCGAGTGAATCGTCCGGCATCGTCGACGCCTCGGCCTGGTTCGGTGGTGGCGCATGGCTGCTCGACGTACAAGCGCACGGCAGCACCGTCGCCGAGGACACGACGACCATCCCCGGAACGCTGATCAAACGAGAAGCGGGCCAGCTACTCCTGATGAAGATCCCCGGGTCCTGACAACCCACGGCGTGTGAGCGGAAGGTAACCGCTCACACGCCGGGCTTCAACCGGATGACTCATCAGACGGCCCGAGAAGCAGCGGGGATTAGCTCTCGCACCCCACGCCATCGCAGTCGTCGTCATATCAGTGTGAGCCAGGGGCAACACTCGGAACCGGCGGAAAAGATGTCGCCGTAATCGAGGCAGGGGACAGCTGATCACAGCGGCCAATACCAGAGCGGCGACCTGGCGACGTATCACAGGAAATCGACCCGTCCGATGAAGGACCGCCTATCGGACACCGCTGGTCCACTGATGTGGTCTCCGTGGCGCGGCCTGTGCCCTTCGCATCACTCAGCGATTGGGCCTGACCCGTGTTGTATCGTGGTGGCATGAACGCGAAAGCCGACGCGGTGCGATCCGAGGTGCTGGCCTTGCCGGAGGTTGAGCGAGCAGAGCTGATTTTCGACCTCCTCGACAGCCTCGACGACCGGCCGACCGAGAGTGACCAGGCGGAACTCGACAGCGTCTGGTCCGACGAGACGGCCCGCCGGGCGAACCAGATCGACTCGGGTGAACTCGCCACGGACTCATGGGGCGATGTCATGGACAAGGTCGTCAAATCCCGCCGCGTCGGGTGACTTATAGCGTCCGGTTCCACCCGCTTGCCACAGCCGAAGTGGTGGAAGCGCAACTCTGGTTCGAGAACCGTGTCAACGGCCTCGGCGATCGATTTGTCGGTGCGCTCCGCACCGCAACCAACACCGCCGCAGAGAGACCCAAGGTTGGCACTCCGACCCGCACCAACGATGTTGGCGAGGTCCTCGAACGGAAGGTATCCACCCCAGGCTTCCCCTACGTCGTCGTGTACAGAACCACCGACAGCGACCTCGAAATCCTCGCCGTCCACCACGAACGCCGCCGTCCCTACTACTGGGCTGACCGCACGACCGAATAGCTCGGCGCCGTCAAGTGCCACCAACTTGATGGCCAGCTCCTGTCGGCCGATTTCGAACCGTCCACCCGAACGATAATCGCTGTGAACACTCACGCCTGCGTGAAATCCCAGCGAAGCGGGTCGCCTCTTGGCTTGATCGGCCCACTGGATAATCACCCGCCAACCGGAAGTGTCCGGTTGGGGACCGGCATCCGAGACGGCTCGCTTTGGATCACCGCCACGGCGCGGTCCGAGAGCACCCGATAACGCGAGTGCCGTAATCCCCCAGCGGACGCGCAACGACCACAACAGAACGAAGCCTCTTTGTGTCAAGGGGTGATTTTCGAGGCGTCTGCGGGCGCGCCGATGGAAGCCTCTGGCGGAGCCGGAGGTGGCGTCGTAGTGTTGGTTGTCGGGTCCGGGAGTGACCTATCCGAAGAGCCGGCCGT
>JANPCI010000345.1:0-9484 GCA_031430875.1 Actinomycetes bacterium
GACCTGCTGCCGTCCGACATCACCGGCACGCGCATCTATCGCGGCAGCACCGAGACATTCGACGTCGAGTTCGGCCCGGTGTTCGTGAACTTCCTCCTCACCGACGAGATCAACCGGGCGCCCGCGAAGGTCCAGTCGGCCCTGCTCGAGGTGATGGCCGAACAGCAGGTCACCATCGGCGGAGTCACGCATGCCGTCCCCGCCCCGTTCTTCGTCGTCGCCACTCAGAACCCGATCGAGTCCGAGGGCGTCTATCAACTCCCCGATGCACAGCGCGACCGCTTCATGATGAAGATCGTGCTCGACTACCCGACGCCCGACGAGGAGATGCTGATCATCGACCGGATGAGCATCAGCCCGCCGATTCCCGAGCAGGTCATCACCCTCGACGAACTCATCACGCTGCAGCAGCGTGCCGACCGCGTGTTCGTCGATCGATCGGTGTCGCAATACGCCGTCGATCTCGTGCAGTGCACCCGCACGCCCGAGCGCTTCGGACTGGCCGACCTCTCGACGGTGATCGGCCTCGGCGCCAGCCCGCGAGCATCGCTCAACCTGGTACGTGGAGCACGAGCGCTCGCACTCTTGCGCGGGCGCTCGTACACGACTCCGCAGGACGTGTTCGACCTTGCCCCCGAAGTGCTACGTCACCGCCTTCTGTTGACCTACGACGCGCTCGCCCGCGACATCACCGCAGACCACGTCGTCCAGCGCGTGCTGTCGACGGTACCCGCCACGTGGGTTTCTCCGAAGCCCAACGACGCGCTGGCGCACCCAGCGAGCTGACGATGACCTTGCTTGGTCCGGCGAGCGTGTCGCCGAAGGCTGCTGCGATCGCACCATGGCCGAGCGGTGCTGTTGCAGGGCGCGGTTGGGCGGCCGGTCCGCCGACCGAGTCAGTCGCCGAGCTGTTGCGAACGTTGGAGTTGACAATCAAGGGCCGCCTCGACGGCGCGCTGCACGGCAACCACCAGGGGCTCACACCGGGACACGGATCCGAACCTGGCGAGGCGCGGCTCTACCAGCCAGGCGACGACGTGCGGCGCATCGACTGGAACGTCACGGCACGCACGCGCGAGACATATGTGCGCGAACAGATCGCCGATCGCGACCTGACCGCCTGGCTCGTCGTCGACGTGTCGGCCACCATGCAATTCGGCACCACCGCCAACGACAAGGCCCAGGTCGCCACCGCCGCTGCGGCCTGCGTCGGGTTCCTCACGGCGCGCAACCAGAACCGCCTCGGCGCCGTCCTCGTGGCCGGTCCGTCGATTCACGTGATTCCGCCGCGATCCGGATCGAACCAGGTGCGCGCCGTGCTCTCGACGCTCAGTAGTCCTCCCGAGTCGGAAGGTCTCGGCCACGCCGACCTCGCAGGCGCCCTTGATCGGGTCGGTGCGATCGCCAGCCGTCGCGGGTTCGTCGCCGTCATCAGCGACTTCGCCGGGGAGTTGTGGCAACCATCGCTCGCACGGTTGAGCCTGCGCCATGATCTGCTCGCCATCACCGTGCACGATCCCCGTGAGTACGACATCCCACCGATCGGCCTCGTCGCCGTGGTCGACCCGTCGACCGGCACGGTTCGTGAAGTTCGTGTGACCGCCAAGGTTCAACAGCGCTTCGCCGCGGCGGCCGCTGCGGAACGTGAACGGCGCGACACGGCACTCGGCCGATCCGGGGCCGATGTGATCGAGCTGTCGACCGACAGCGACTGGCTCGGCGCCATCGTGCAACACACGCGTCGCAAGCGGGTTCAAGCGGTTCGAGGCGACGGGATCCGACGATGAGTACCGACTTCCTCGCCCCTGAACGCCTGTGGCTGCTCCTCTTCGTCGTCGCACTCGGCGTGGCATACCTCGTCGTACTGCGATGGCGGCGGGCGGCAACAGTCCGCTTCACCCAGGTCGACCTGCTCGACAAGGTGGCCCCGAATCGGCCCAGGTGGCGCCGTCACGTGGTTGCGGTCCTGATGTTGCTCGGGCTCGTCTTCGCCGTCGTGGCCACCGCTCGTCCTGTCGAGCGAACCACCGAAAGCGTCAGCAGCGACGGTCGCATCCTCGTGCTGTTCGACGTGTCGCTGTCGATGATGGCCGACGACGTCGATCCCGATCGCTTCGTGGCGGCTCAAGAAGCGGCTCGGAACTTCGTCGACCAGGTCGACGACGGCGTGGAGGTGGGGCTCGTCTCGTTCTCCGGCACCGTCAACGTCGAAGTCGACCCCACGCTCGACCGGGCGGCGATGGATCGTGGCATCGACAACCTCGAGCTGGCCGAGTCGACAGCGATCGGCGAAGCTCTCGCTGCCGGGACGCGTCTCCTGGTCAATTCCGCCGACCCGGCCGCCGATCCCGAGAAGGCGCCCGGCGTGATGGTGCTCCTCAGCGACGGCGAGACGACTGTCGGCCGGCCGACTGCAGAGGGAGCGCAGGAAGCCGCCGATGCGGGCATCCCCGTGTACACGATCGCATTCGGCACCGATGGCGGCGAGATCGTCGACCCGGCCAGCGGCGATGTTGTTCCCGTGCCGGTGCGGCCAGAAGATCTCGCGCTCGTCGCCGAAACGACCGGGGGCGAGGCGTTCGAGGCTCGCACCGGCGACGAACTTGCTTCCGCCTACGACCAGGTCGCCGAGTCACTCGGTACGACCATCGGTGAACCCGTCGAGGTTGTGAACGAACTGAGCTGGCTGTGGGCACTCGGCGCGTTCGTGTTCCTCGGTGTCGCCTGGGCGCTCAGCCTCTGGTGGCTACGCGGCATGGTCTGACAGCGCAGTCGAGCGTGGGCCGCCGGAGAGCGGCCCGTTGTGTCAGAGCAGCTCGCGGAGCTGTTCGATGGTCTTGACCGGATCGGCGCCGACCGGGCTCACCGAGAGGTGCGTGACGCCGGCTTCTTTGTAGGCAGCGAGCCGTTCCTTCACGTAGCCGACCGGGCCGACGAGGTTCGTCTTTTCGAGCATCTCGGCGGGCACCGCTGCGGCCGCTTCGTCCTTCTTGCCCGACAGGTACAGATCCTGGATCTCGATGGCTTCATCGACGTAGCCGTACCGCTGACAGATCGTGTTGTAGAAGTTCTGGTCGCGGGCACCCATGCCACCGACATAGAGCGCCGTATTCGGACGGGAGTAGTCGAGAATTCGCTGTTGCGCGTCGCCCGTGAGTTCTTCTCCGATGGCGACCATGCCACCCGCGGAGATCTGGAGTTGACCGAGTTCCGGGTCACGCTCGGCCTGGCCGGCCTTGAGGTCGTCGCCCCACACCGTGTGGAATTTTTCGGGATCGAAGAAGATCGGCAGCCAGCCGTCGGCGTACTTTGCGGTGTTCTTCACCGACTGACCCATGAGGCTCGCCCAGAAAATCGGGATGTTCTCGCGCACCGGATGATTGATGAGCTTCAATGGCTTGCCGAGCCCGGTGCCTTCACCTTCGGGCAGCGGGATCTTCACGGTCGGGCCGTCGTAGACCACTTTCTCACGGCGCCACGTCATCCGGCACACGTTGATGTAGTCGCGAATTCGCGGCATCGGCTGCTCATAGGGCACGCCGTGGAATCCCTCGATCACCTGCGGACCGGATGCACCGAGCCCGAGGGTGAAGCGGCCACCCGAGACGAAGTCGAGTCCCGCTGCGGTCTGGGCCATACAGGTCGCCGTGCGGGAGAACACGTTCAAGATGCCCGAGCCGATCTCGATGGTCGAGGTCTTGGCGGCCAGGTATCCCATCTGCGACACGGCATCGAAGCTGTACGCCTCGGGCACCCACACCATGTCGAGCCCGGCCTTTTCGAGCTCGACGACCTTGTCGACGTCCGCGTGGAAGTCGCCCGAGTAGTTGATCATCATCGACAGCTTCATGGTGCCGAACATACGTGGTAGCGGAGGGCAACGAGCTATCGAAGCACAGGCCGCGGAACTCGTCGGTTCGTCGAGAATCATGCAACGCGCGAGACTGCTCGTCCGATGGGGATGCCGAGGTGGTGGGACGAGCGGCGCTTCGGACTCTTCGTACACGCCAACCTCGCAAGCGTTCCCGCATGGTCGCCGATCGGCGAATACTCCGACTGGTATCGCAGCCACATGGGCGAAGAAGTCTCCGACGTACTCCTCCATCCGCGCCCGATGGTCGAGGTGCTCGCGCATCACCGCGACCGGTGGGGACACATCGACACCTACGACGACTTCCTCGCGCTGTTGACCTATGAGGAGTTCGACGCCGAAGCGTGGGCGCGCCTCGCCGTCGACGCAGGCGCCGGCTACACAGTGCTCGTGGCCAAGCACCACGACGGATGGGCCTGGTGGGATGCGCCGAACACAGACCGCACCATGCTCGCCGGTGGCCCGCGGCGAAACGTGCTCGCCGAGTATGCGGCAGCCTGCGAACGAAGCGGGCTGGTGTTCGGCACCTACTACTCGCTGCTGGACTGGGGCGACCCACGACATCCTGGCGACGACTACGTCAGCGATGTACTGCACCCCCATGTCGTCGATCTCGTCGAGCGTTACGGGTCGAGCGTGCTCTGGGGTGACGGGCACTGGGGCCATGGCCCCGATCACTGGCGAACACGCGAGCTGCTCGAGCGGATCTGGTCGATCGATCCCTCCGTTGTGGTCAACGACCGATGGTGGGCGGCCGATGACCACGGGCCGGCGGGGCGTCCGGACACGGTGCGCACGTTCGAGTACGAGGCACCCGAGGGCATCCTCGATGAACCGTGGGAGCTGTGTCGGGGCCTGGGGTCGAGCTTCTGCTTCAACCGTGCCGAGCGAGCCGAACACCATCTCTCCGGCCACGGAATCGTCGCTCTGTTGACCGAGGTCGTCGCCAAGGGCGGCCACCTCCTGCTCAACATCGGACCCGACGCTGATGGAACGGTTCCCGAACTGCAGGCGGAACCCCTGCGTGACGCCGGCCGGTGGATCCGCCGGTATGGATCGTTGCTCAACACGTCGAGGCCATGGACAGTGTGGGGTGACGATCATGTTCGGTACTTCGATGTCGACGGAACCGTGTACGCCATCGACATCGACGGGCACGCTCGTTTCGCCGCGCTCAACTTGGAGTGCTGCCGAGTCGAATCGGTCGAACTCGTCGGGCCGACGCCGGATGACAACGATCCCCTCCGGTTCCACCAGGGTGACGATGCGCTGCACCTCGATCTTCCCCGGCTGATCGCCGATCGGCGCGAGCGTCGGGTCGACGACATCCGTGTGTATCGCATCAAGTCGTCGGAGATCGAGCGACCAAACACGCTGTTCGTTCCCGAACCGCGTGAACCGATCGCCCTGGCACCGTTGCTGCGTGACGTGTCGCGAGGCGACATCGTTCAACTCGGCGACGGCGTCTACACCGGCCCGATCACGGTTCCACCTGGCGTGGTGATCCGTGGACTCGGCGGTCAGCGCACGGTGATCGACGGAGGGGGCACGACCGCTGTCACGCTCAAAGCGGCCGCCCGTCTCGAGCATCTCGCCGTGACGGGTGGCCCGGCCCGAATTGCCTGGCTCCCGACGGCGACCGTTGAGATCACCGGGCAATCGGCGACGGTGCTCGGCTGTCGAATCGACGGCCATGTCATCGTGCGGGCCAGTGATGCACTGATTCGCGCCACCACCGCCTCGGGCGTGGTCGCCGACGGCGTCGATCGGCTGTCGGTGTCGCGATGCCAGCTGTCAGGCATGCGTTGGGACATCGGCGTGCACCTGCTCGGCGGCAGCGGCCACGAGATCGATTCGAGTGAACTCGCCGACCATCTGTGCGCGATTCGGGTTTCCGATGCGACTGCGGTCGTTGTACGCGGCAACAACATCACCGCACGATGGTGGGGCATCCACCTCGAGCGGACCGAGGGTGCGCACGTCAAGGGGAACTTCGTCAATCACACGATGCGCGGCATCGACATCGACGGCGGTTCGCAGGCGCTCGTCGATGGCAATGCGGTGTGCGACGGCGACAGTGGCTGCATCGTGCAGTCGGGTGCCGCCGATTGCGACGTCAGCGGCAATCGCTGGGAGCGTTGCCGCATCGGCGTGCTGCAATGGGAAGCACCGGGCCTGCACCTGCGCGCCAACGAGGCCATCGACCTTCACGACTCGGCCCTCGTCACCGGCCCATAGCGGTTACATCCGGGGTCAGACCCCAGATGTAACACTCACGCCGACATGGAGCGGCGCTTGGCTTCTCTGGCCCGGTTGGTGGGGTCGAGGTCGGCTTTACGGAGGCGGATGTTCATCGGGGTCACCTCGACGCACTCGTCGTCGGCGATGAACTCCAGCGCACCTTCGAGCGACAGCACCCGGTGCGGCGTGAGCTTCACCGTTTCGTCGGCCGAAGCCGCTCGCACGTTGGTCATCTTCTTCTCACGGCAGATGTTGACGTCCATGTCGCCGGCGCGCGAGTTCTCGCCGACGATCATGCCGCAGTAGACCTCGGTTCCGGGGCCGACCATCATCGAAGCGCGGTCCTGCAGGTTCATCATCGCGTAGGTGGTGGCTGGGCCGATGCGGTCGGCCACGAGCACGCCGGACTGGCGCGAGCGGATCTCGCCGGCCCATGGCTCGTAGCCCTCGAACGTGTGGCTGATGACGCCGGTGCCACGCGTCTCGGTGAGGAACTCGGTTCGGAAACCGATGAGCCCGCGGGCCGGCACCAGGTAATCGAGGCGGACCCATCCGGTGCCGCCCATGTTCTGCATGCGACCCTTGCGTGTGGCGAGGAGCTGCGTGACGGCACCGAGATGCTCGTTGGGGACGTCGATCGTGACTCGCTCGACCGGTTCGTGAACCTTGCCGTCGACCTCATGGGTGAGCACAACCGGCTTTCCCACATTGAGCTCGAAGCCCTCTCGACGCATCTGCTCGACGAGGATCGCCAACTGCAGCTCGCCACGGGCTTGGACCTCCCAGGCGTCGGGGCGCTCGGTCGGCAGCACACGGATGCTCACGTTGCCGACGAGTTCGGCATCGAGACGGTTCTTGACGAGGCGCGCCGTGAGCTTCTTGCCTTCACGACCCGCGAGCGGGGAGGTGTTGATCCCGATGGTCATCGACAGCGCCGGCTCGTCGACCGTGATGACGGGGAGCGGGCGAGGGTCCTCGGGGTCAGCGAGCGTCTCACCGATGTAGATCTCCTCGATACCGGCGACGGCGACGAGATCGCCCTGGCGAGCGCTGTCGACGGGCACGCGAGTGAGGTGCACGGTGAGGAACAGCTCGGCGATCTTGGCGCGAGCGACGGTGCCGTCACGCTTGCACCACGCAACCGACTGCCCCTTCTTGATTTCGCCTTCCATCACACGCAGCAGGGCCAGGCGGCCGAGATACGGCGACGCGTCGAGGTTGGTGACCCAAGCCTGCAGCGGCAACCCCTCGTGGTAGGTGGGCGCCGGGATGTGATCGAGCAAGACCTCCACCAGTTCGGCGAGATTCTTGTCGCCCTTGCCCTCGACGATCAGCCGGTCGGATTCGTCGGCGTCGATCGTGGCCCAACCATCGCGGCCCGAGCAGTAGACGATCGGGAACTCGACCTGATGCTCCTTGGCGTCGAGGTCGAAGAAGAGCTCATAGACCTCATCGATGACCTCGGACACGCGAGCGTCGGGTCGATCGACCTTGTTGATCACGAGGATCACGGGCAGGTTGCGAGCCAACGCCTTGCGGAGGACGAACCGGGTCTGAGGAAGGGGGCCCTCGGCGGCATCGACGAGCAGCACGATGCCGTCGACCATGGTGAGCGCCCGCTCGACCTCGCCACCGAAATCGGCGTGGCCGGGCGTGTCGACGATGTTCAAGGTGATGTCAGCACCGCTGCGCGGATCGTTCCACACCAGCGAGGTGTTCTTGGCAAGGATGGTGATGCCCTTCTCGCGCTCGAGGTCACCTGAGTCCATCACCCGCTCGGCTACCTCCTCGTTCGCGCGAAACGCACCCGACTGGTGAAGCATCGCGTCGACGAGCGTGGTCTTGCCGTGGTCGACGTGCGCGACGATCGCCATGTTGCGGATGTCGGCACGGTGCCGGAGAGTGGCATCGTCGGCGTCAGCCGGTGCCTCGAGGAGGGTCTGGTCGTGGGGGGACACGACGAGCCACGCTATCGCCCGTTCACGAACGAACGATCGACTCGCCCGATGCCCCCGCCGCCGCAGTCGTCAGCCGACTCTGCGGTCGTGACCTTCCCAGAACGGCTCGCGCAGGTCTTTCTTGAGCACCTTGCCGCTCGGGTTCCTCGGCAGCATGTCGGCCCAGTCGACCGACGTCGGGCACTTGAACGTGGCCAGCCGTTCCTTGGCGTAGGCGATGATCTCCGCCTCGGTCACCTCGGAGTCGGGCACCCTCACGACGATCGCCTTTGCTGTTTCGCCCCACTTCTGGTGCGGCACACCGATCACGGCGACATCGGCGATCGCCGGGTGCCCCATGAGCACATTCTCGACCTCTGCGGGATACACGTTCTCGCCACCGGACACGATCATGTCCTTCACCCGGTCGTGGATGTAGAGGTAGCCATCGGCATCGAGGTAGCCGGCGTCGCCGGACTTGAACCAGCCGTCCGACGTCACCGACTTGGTGGTCTCCTCCGGCTGGTTCCAGTAGCCGATCATCACCTGCGGTGACTTGATCCAGATCTCGCCGACTTCGCCGACGTCACACTGTCGGTCACCGTCACCGACGATCCGCAACTCGACTCCCGGCCCGGGAAGCCCGCACGAGCGAAGCCGATGACGGTTCGGGCCGTTCGGGTCGTGATCCTCGGGCGCCAGGTTGACCACTGCGCCGGTGGTTTCCGTCAACCCGTACGCCTGCCAGAACTTGCACGGGGCAAACATCTCGACGCACCGCGCCAGCACGTCCTCACTGATCGGCGATGCGCCGTAGACGAGCACCTTCAGGCTCGAGTAGTCGGCGTCGGAAACGCCAGGCACCATCAGCATGAACTGCAGGACCGCCGGCACCAGGAATGCATGCGTGATGCGCTCGTGCTCGATCGTGCGGATCAACGCCGCCGGGTCGAGCTCGCGGAAGATCACCGACGTGCACCCCTCGTACATTCCCGCCACAGCCCAACCGCCACCACCGATGTGGAACAGCGGCATCGCAATGAGATTCACCGAGTCGTGGTTGAGTTCCCACATCTCCTTGGCCAGCGGCAGCAGGCTGAAGAAGTTGTCGTTGCTGAGCATGACGCCCTTGGGCCGCCCCGTCGTCCCGGAGGAATACAGCTGGAACGCAACATCGCCGCTGTTCGATTCGGCTCCCGGATCGTTGGCAGGGAACGATGCCACCCAGTCCTCGTACGACTCGTATCCGTCGTGACCACCGATCACCAGGATCCGCTTGACCGTGGTCAGGTTCGCGGCGATGGCGTCGAGGATGGAGACGAAGTCGGCTCCGACAACCAGCACCTTGGCCTGCGCATCGTTGACGATGTACTCGACTTCGGGGGCGGCAAGACGCCAGTTGACATCGACGCACACCGCATTCAGGAGCGCCGCT
>JANPCI010000346.1:0-8458 GCA_031430875.1 Actinomycetes bacterium
ACCCGATGTCCTTCATCTCAACGACTGGCACACCGGACCGGTGCTTGCGGCACTCGCCGACCCGCCGCCGACGGTGCTCTCACTCCACAACCTGGCGTACCAGGGTGTCACCGACGCGTCGTGGCTCTCTCGGATTGGCCCGCGATCGGCGCACTACGAGTGGTGGGGTGACACGAATCCACTCTCGGGCGCGTTGGCGCTCGCCGACCGGATCGTCGCTGTCTCGCCGCACTATGCGACCGAGATCGTCACACGTGCAGGCGGTTTCGGGCTCGATGAGCAGCTGCGACTGCGCGGCGACGACGTCGTGGGCATCCTCAATGGCATCGACACCGACGTGTGGAACCCGGCGACCGACACGCTCATCGACGCCGTGTTCGATCAGGCCACGCTGACCAACCGTGACACCAATCGGCGGGCCCTGCACGACCGGCTCGGATTTGTCGTCGACGGGGTTCCACTCACCACCGTGGTCACCAGACTCACCCACCAAAAGGGCATCGATCTGTTGGTGCCGCTCGTTGCGCTGCTCGAACAGATTCCGATGCGGCTGGCGATTCTCGGTTCGGGCGACGCGGGGTTGGCCGCCCATCTCCACCATCTCGCCGGCGAGTATCCCAACTCGTTCGCGTTCGTCGAGGGATACGACGAGTCGCTGTCGCATCTCATGTTCGCCGGTGCCGACGCCTACCTCATGCCGAGTCGATTCGAACCGTGCGGGCTCACGCAGATGCAGGCCATGCGCTACGGCGCGATCCCGATCGTCACCGCGGTCGGAGGCTTGGTCGACACCGTGCTCGACGCCGACCTCGACCGACTGGGGACAGGATTCGTTGCCGGTCGTGTCGCGTCGGAGGACCTGTTGGCCGCAATGTTCCGAGCTGCTCGCCGGATCCGCGATGGCCGACGGCACCACGCGCTGCAGCGTCGGATCATGAGTATCGACTGGTCGTGGAGGTTGCCCGCAGGTGAATACTCGGCGCTCTACAAGGAACTGTCGGGATGATGCCAACGATGGTGTGTACGTTGGAGGCTGATGAAGCCTGAACCCAAAGTGCTCGTGATCGTGCTTGCCGGAGGCGAGGGCAAGCGGCTCCAACCGCTGACGAACGACCGAGCCAAGCCGGCGGTTCCATTCGCCGGCACATATCGCCTGATCGACTTCGCACTGTCGAACTTTGCGAACGCGGGGTACCTCAAGATTGTCGTGCTGACGCAGTACAAGAGCCACAGCCTCGACCGCCACATCTCCCAGACGTGGCGCTTCTCCGCGATGCTCGACAACTACGTGACGCCCGTGCCGGCACAGATGCGGCGTGGTCCGTACTGGTTCCAGGGATCAGCCGACGCGATCTATCAGAACCTCAACCTGATCTCCGACGAGTCGCCCGACATCGTCTGCGTGTTCGGCGCCGACCACATCTATCGGATGGACCCGCGCCAGATGGTCGAGGAGCACATGGAGTCAGGCGCCGGCGTGACCGTGGCCGCCATCCCGGTTCCCAAGCATGAGGCCACCGAGTTCGGCGTGATCGAAGTCGACGATGATGGCCGAATCCTTGCGTTTCACGAGAAGGTTGCCTCGCCGCCCACCATGCCCGGCAACGACGACATGTGCTTGGCGAGTATGGGGAACTACGTGTTCGACACCCAGACGCTCATCGATGTCGTCACGCCGCGTGAGAACTCCTACATCGATCTGGGTAGCCACGTGATCCCCGCGTTGACCGACGCCGGCGTGGCTCGGGCCTACGACTTCTCGAAGAACATCGTGCCGGGTCAGGACGAGCGGGAGAAGGGCTATTGGCGCGACGTCGGCACGATCGACTCGTTGTTCCACGCCAACATGGACCTCATCGCTCCGGTGCCGGTTTTCAACCTGTACAACGAGAAGTGGCCGGTTCACACCTCGCGTCGCGCGCTGCCCCCGGCGAAGGTGTCGCGCGGCCGTGCCGGCGAGCCGTCGTTCGTCGATGGCAGCCTGCTCTGTCAGGGTTCGATCATCTCCGGCTCACACGTCGAGCGGTCGATCATCGGTCCCGGCTCGTTCGTCGATCACGACGCGCACGTGACCGATTCGATCATTTTCCCCGACGTGCACATCGGCCCGGGTGTGCGCCTGCACCGCTGCATCGTCGACAAGAACGTCGTGATTCCTGAGTGGACCCGGATCGGTCTCGAGCTCGACGCCGATCGAGAGCGATTCACGGTCAGTGAGGAAGGCGTCGTCGTCATCGAGAAGGGCCGCGATCTCTCCAAGCACTGATCGTGTAACGATTGGTGTCAGACACCAAACGTTACATCGAGGAGTTGGCGGGGGGTCTGGCCGCGGGGGCCTTGGAAGGGGAGTGCCACCTCGATGGCGTTGCGCCCGGCGGACCAGTGGGCTGCGGAGATCACGTCGAGGACCTGACGGCCGAGCTCTGACGTTGCCGGAACGGGGCGCCCGGTTCGGATGTTGGTCCAGAAGCGCTTGAGCTGGGGCGCGTAGCCGTACTCGTCGACGAGTGATGGCCCCAGGGGCCGGGCACCCGTGCGGATGGGTTCGCCGTTGCGTTCGAGGGATGGCTGCGGATACAGCTCGGCGCGCAAGACGCCACTGGCGCTCGATGCCTGCACATCCCAGTCGGGTGTGGCTCCCGGCTGCCAGCCCACCACGATGGTCGCGACGAGGCCGGCTGCAAAGTGCAGCCGAACCGTTGCGCGCTCCCGCTCGGTCGATGCATCGGTGATCAGGGCGGTCAGCTGCTCGGGCGCGCCGGCAGCTGCTTCCATGGCGGTGCGCAGTGCCACGCCGACCGGATGGACCCCGAGGTCGAACAGTGCCCCGCCGCCCCATTCCTGCCCCGTCGCTGTTCGCCACGTCGGCGGCGCCTGGATTGCGCGAGCCGACAGATGCGTCAGCGCGCCGATGGTGGCGACGTCGGCCAGCAACCCATCGATGACCGGTGACGCAACCAGGTGTTCGGAGTAGAGCACCTGGCGACCCACGCGCTGCTCGGCGTCGATCAAGCGGTCGGCGTCGGCGAGCGAGCACGCGATCGGCGCCTCCACGACGACCTGGTAGCCGGCGTCGAGCAGCCGGATCGCGTCGTCGACGTGGGTCGCCGGGGGAGTGGCGACGATGGCGATGTCGCCTTGGCGTGCGTCGACGACGTCGTCGAAGGAGCAGGGCCGAGCACCGAACGTACGAGCCAGGGTGGACGCCCGCTCAGCGTTGCGGGAGGCAACTGCACGAATCGGCCACTCGAGCGACTGACATGCAGCGGCATGGACGCTCGCAACCATTCCGGCCCCCCAGAGCACGACCTCGGGACGTCGTTGCATGAATGTCGCCGCCTAGTGTCCAGCGAGTTCGGCGACGACTGGAGCGAACGAGTCGATCTCGTTGACGCCAACGGTGATGTAGCTGAACCCGTACGTCGCACGCAGTTCCCGGAGGTCTTCCACGACTCTGCTCGGGCTCCCGATGAGCGCGTACGGGGACGAATCGAGCATGGATGGTTCGACACCGATCGCGCGAGCGATCGAGTCGACCGTGTTCGCTCGCTCGTCGGTGACGCTGTTGAAGAAACTGCGCAGGTTCATCTCGATGTGCTCGACGCGCGTGCCTGCCTGCTCGACGACGACCGCCACCTTCTCGGCGACCGCTTCGGCGGTCATCGTGGCGAATGCCTCAGCTCCGAAGAATCCGGCGGTGAGCGTTCCGTTGACGCCGATGATGTCGGCCTCTCGGGCAGCAATCCCCAACACTCGGGGGCCACCGCCACCGATGAGGATCGGGGGGCAAGGTGCCTGCACCGGCTTGGGAAAGCCGTCGTAGTCGGTGACCTCATAGTGCTCGCCAGAGAAGCTGAAGGGTCCGGGCCCCATCGCTCCACGGATCACGGCGAGGCCCTCGATGAAACGATCGATGCGCACGCCGGCGCGGTCGTACGGGAGCCCGATCTGCTCATAGTCCGAGATCATCCACCCGGCGCCGAGCCCGATCTCGACGCGGCCGTCGGACAGGACGTCCATCGTGGCCAACTCCTTGGCGAGAATCGCCGGATGCTTGTAATCGTTGTCGAACACGAGCGCACCCGCACGGAGTGTCGTGGTTGCGTCGAGGATCGCCTGCAACGCCGGCATCGGCGCGAGCTGCTCGGTGAAGTGGTCGGGCATGGTGGCAATGGAGTAGCCGAGTGACTCGACCCGTCGAGCGGTTTCCTTCCACGCCGGTCCGTTGGAGGCCGCGTTGAGCTGCACCCCGAAACGGAACGGTCTGACGGGAAACGGCGACGTCGACATCGGCGGCGAACGTACACGAGATCGGCGACGACCGTGATGGCGTGACTCCTCCGGTCAGATCACGGCCGGTATCGTTGCCCACACTGTGCGTGTTCTCGGATTCATCCCACGCCTGCTCCTGATTGTTACCGCAGGCGCATTGCTGCTCACGGCCACTGTGGTGGGTGTGGCGCCGCGCGTCTGGTCGTCGATGAACGCCCACGAGGAACTCCCGATCGAGCTGCCTGCCTTCGAAGCCTTGGCCCAACGCACGTACATCTACGACGTCAATGGCCAGGAGATTGGATTCTACGAACTCGAGAACTCCCAGCCGATCGCCTATGCCGACATCCCCCCCGATGTGATCGACGCCTTCTTGACCGTGGAGGACAAGGAGTTCTTCGCACACGACGGCGTCAACGTTCGCAGCCTTGTGCGCGCCACGCTGTCGAACTTCGCGTCCGAGGCCCCACAGCAGGGGGCCTCGACGATCACGATGCAGGTCGTCAAGAACGACTTCCTCGCCGGCCTCGAACGCGACGGCCGCTACAAGGTGTTGCAGATCCGGTACGCCCGGATGCTCGAGAAGACACAAACGAAGGAGCAGATCCTCGAGCGGTACCTGAATACCGTCTTCTTCGGCAACAATGCATACGGCATCGCTGCTGCAGCCGAGACCTACTTCGGCAAGACAGCACTTGAACTCACCTTCACCGAGTCGGCGTTCCTGGCCGGACTCGTTCGCTCGCCGTCGGGATTCGACCCGATCAACGAGCCCGAACGCAGCCGGGCCCGCTGGCTCCAGGTGGTGGATCGGTTGGTCGAGGAGGGCAAGGCCACCCCGTTCGAAGCAGTCGCGCTCGACAACTTCGTGTTGCCGTCACGTGTGAAGACGCTGCCGGATCGCGCATTCGAACGGACCTACTTCAACGAGGCCCTGCGTGACTATCTGCTCAATCGCAGCGTTGTGCTCGGCGACACGTACCAGGAGCGGTACAACCAACTGTTCCGGGGTGGCCTGCGCATTCACACCACGCTCGACGCGAACCTGCAGGCCCTTGGTGACCAGGCTCGCGCCGTGCTGCCCGACACGGCCCAGGGATTCGACGCCTCGATCGTGTCGCTCGATTCGACATCAGGCGCCGTACGGGTGATGGTTGGCGGGCGCGGCTTCGTGTCCAACGAGCGTGAGGTCAACATGGCGCTGTCGCCGCGTCAGACCGGATCGAGCATCAAGCTGTTCATCCTCGCAGCGGCCGTCCAGGCCGGTGCCCAGGCAAACGACCTCCTCGACGGCACCAAACCGTGTTTGCTGCCGAACCCGGGCAACGAGGACGAACCGTTCCTGATCACCGACGCCGTCAATGGCGGCATTGCGACCCTGCAGTCGCACACGACGAAGTCGATCAACTGCGCGTTTGCCCGGCTCTCGCAGATCGTCGGGCTCAACCGCGTCGTCGACACGACCTACCGGATGGCGCGCTCGACGTACCTCTACAAGGATCAGCCCAAGTCTGATCGACTGCCGATCGAACCGTTCGCCAGCTTTGCAACGGGCGCCAACGAGATGTCACCGCTCGACATGGCCGTCGGTGTGCAGACCCTCGCCAACGAAGGTGTCCACCACGATCCGTACTACGTCGACTTCATCGACAATGCAGCGGGCGAGCGTGTGTACACCCACCTCGACCCCGGCACGCAGGAGATCGACCGCGATGCAGCGCTCGAGACCGTGGAGATCCTGAAGGGACCGATCTACGGCGGCGGGACCGGTCGTCGTGCGGCGTTCGACGACCGTCGTCCGGCATTCGGCAAGACGGGTACGCAGGAGGACAACACCAACGCCTGGTTCGTTGGAGGCACGAAGCAGCTGTCGACTGCCGTCTGGGTGGGTGACCCAAAGGCCTACACGGCGATGAATGGCATTCCTGCGTTCAGTGCTCGTGGTTACCCCCGTGTGCAGGGCGGCACGTTCCCGGCGGAGATCTGGAAAGCGTTCATGGAGCCGGCGCACGTTGCTGTGCCCGTGCTCGACTGGGACCGTCCGCCACCGCCAGAACGCCCGAACGCGCGCCTGTTCCTCCCCGGCAACGAGTGCATCGTGGTGCTGGCTCCGGTCGCGGAGGTACCCGTCGATCCGAACGCTCCGCCCACCACCGTTGCGCCCGATGCGACGACGACGACGACACTCCCGGCGATCGCTGAGGTGATCCCGGCCGGCACGACGATTCCGCCCGACGTGCTCGATCCGAACGCTCCATTGCCCTCGCTGCCGCTCACCGACAATGTCGGTCCGTGCGTCTGACCTGCCACACTGGTCGGAGATGACCGTCCCGCAACTGCTCCTCGATCTGCAGACGATCGACACCTCCGCCGATCAGCTCGCGCACCGGCGCACGAAGTCGTCGCTGCGTGATGACTTCACCGAAGCGACGAAGCGGGCGACAAGCTGGGAACGAGAACGTGCGGCGTTGGCGACGGAGATCGCGGCGCTCGGCGAATCGATCGATGTCGCTGAGACGCGCAGTGCCGAGTTGCTGACGCACCGCCAGCGGTTCGACCAGCAGCTGCGAACTGTCATCGCCCCGCGCGAAGCCGAGGCGCTGATGCACGAGATCGATGCAATCGAGGCCCAACGAGACGAACTCGACGTGGTCGAACTCGAGGCGTTGGAACAGCAGTCGGCGCTCGACGACCAGCTCACCACGCATCTGCGTGAGCAGGAAGCGGTGGCCGAGGCATTGCGCCTCGCCGACGAAGCGCTCGCCGCCGAAGTCGCCGACATCGACACCGAGCTCGAGCGGCTCGCTGCGGCGCGCCTCGAGGTTCGCGCATCGATCGGCGAGTCACTGCTCGCAACGTACGACCGCAAGCGAGCCGCACTCGGCGTGGCGGTGGCACCGCTGGTTGGCAGGCAGTGCCAAGGATGCCATCTCGAGTTGTCGGCCGCCGAGATCGACACGGTCAAGGCTGAAGCAGCGGCCACTGGCGTCACTGATTGCCCCGATTGCGGGCGCCTCCTGATCGTCTGATCGTGTTCCTCTGGTTCATCGGTACCGCAATCATCACCGTCGGGGTCGTGTTCCGCGACCCTCGATTCGACTACCGATTGCTGATCGTCGGATCGGTCATTCCGATCGGCGACGGACTCCTCGGTGGTGCACGCGTGTTGCACAGCCTCACCGTGAGCGTGCTCCTGCTTGCCGTGCTGATGCTGGCGACATCGGGTCGCAAACCGATTCGCAAGACGCTGCTCGGGCTGCCGATCGGGATGATCCTGCACCTCGTGTTCGACGGCGCCTGGAACAACACCGAGGTGTTCTGGTGGCCGTTCTTCGGGTGGTCGTTTGATGGCTCGCCGATCCCGGAGCTCGATCGCGGTTGGTGGAGTCTTGCGCTGGAGGCGATCGGAATCGGGTTGTGTGTCTGGCTGTGGCGCCACAACGGGCTCGGTGAGCGAGAGCGGCGCACGAAGTTTCGCCACGATGGCCAACTCGACGCAGTTCCGGAGCGCTTCGGCTGATCCGCTGTGCGACACTGCTGTCGTGCTGATCCTTGTTCGCCACGGCCGTACGCCCGCTAACGCGGCCGGGCTGTTGCAGGGACGGCTCGATCAAGACCTCGATGCTCACGGTGAGCAGCAGGCTCTGGCGGTCGCTCGCTACGTCGAGGGATTCTGTGAGGTCGATGCGGTGGTGTCGAGCCCGCTTCGGCGCGCGGTGCAAACGGCGTCGGCATTCGGTCATGCGATCCAGCTCGACGATCGCTGGATGGAGCTCTCATACGGCGAATACGAGGGCACCCCGCACGCTGATGTTCCGGCCGAGGTGTGGAAGCGATGGCGCGAGAATGTTCACTTCACCCCGGAGGGCGGAGAGTCACTGGCCACTCTCGATCTCCGGGTACGCATTGCGTGCGATGACCTCCTCGCTCGTGCCTCCGCGGAGAACGTCGTAGTGGTCAGTCATGTGTCGCCGATCAAGTCGGCCGTGGCGTGGGCGTTGGGCGTTGGCGTCGATATCTCGTTCAACTGCCATCTCGATCAGGCCGCCGTCTGCCGTATCGCCATTCGCGCCGGCCGCCCCATCCTGCAGACCTTCAACGAAACCGCCCCGATCCCGACGAACTCGATCCCGAACTCGTGAACAAGTGCGCGAATAGTTCGCGCACTTGTTCACGAGAACACTGA
>JANPCI010000347.1:0-8133 GCA_031430875.1 Actinomycetes bacterium
CCAGCCGCTGCATCGCCGCCTGCCGCTGCATCGCCGCCTGCCGCAGCATCGCCACCAATCACCAAGGTGGTCTGCATTCCGGAGTCCTTGTGGCCCGGCACCGTGCAGATGACCTCGTAGGTGCCGGCCTCGAGCGTGCCGAGCGCCAACTCGGCGCTGTCGCCGGCGTTGAGCATCGGCGTCTCCATGCCGAGTTCGGTCACCGAGAGGTTGTGCTGCACGGTGCCGGCGTTCGTCACTGCCAGGGTCACATCACCGGCCGGCGCGGTGAGGTTGCCGTCGATGGCGAACTCCGACAGTGACACGTCGATCGTCGACGCTGCGGCCGCTCCGGCACTGGCGCCGGCGCCACCGTCGTCGTCGAGCAGGCCGACGACACCGATCACCAGCAGCGATGCCACCAGCGCAATCAGCAGGGCCGTCATCCCGAAGAAGATCAGGCTTCCCAGAGTTCGACCGCCGTCGGACTGCTCTGGTTCGGGGGAGCGTGGGGG
The DNA here is from genome assembly GCA_031430875.1 of Actinomycetes bacterium. Taxonomy (GTDB): domain Bacteria; phylum Actinomycetota; class Acidimicrobiia; order Acidimicrobiales; family Ilumatobacteraceae; genus Sva-07. The sequence continues at coordinate 495 of JANPCI010000347.1, forward strand.
CGCGGGCTTCTCGATGACGGTCACGTCATGGTCTCCATTCGTTTTGAGGGTGGGTTGCAGCCTCGCACCGGAGACGTCCGGACCCCTAGGGACCATCGTCCCTTTCGTGCCAATCTCGGAACTTCCTGCCCGCTACGGTCGACGCCATGCATATCGGTGTCGAAATCTTCCCGACCGATCAAACGATCGGCGCGATCGAACTCGCCCGAGAGGTCGAGGCCCACGGATACGAATCGCTCTGGTTCCCGGAGCACTCGCACATTCCGACAAGCCGTGCTACGCCGTGGGCCGGTCGCGACGACGCCCCGCCGCTTCCCGAGTTCTATTGGCGCACGTTCGACCCGTTCGTGGCACTCGGCGCCTGTGCTGCTGTCACTACCACGTTGAAACTCGCCACCGGCATCTGCCTGGTCGCCCAGCGCGATCCGATCCACACCGCCAAGGAGGTCGCCAGCGTTGACGCCCTGTCGAACGGGCGGTTCCTGTTCGGCGTCGGGTACGGCTGGAACAAGGAGGAGATGGCTCAGCACGGCACGCCGTACGGCGACCGTCGGGCGATCCTGCGCGAGAACATCCTGGCGATGAAGGAGCTGTGGACCAACGACGTGGCGTCGTTCGACGGCGAACACGTGTCGGTCGAGCCGAGCTGGTCGTGGCCGAAGCCGGCGCAGACTCCGCATCCGCCGATCATCCTGGGCGGCGATGCGGGGCCCAAGACGGCAGCCGACATCGCCGAGTTCTGCGACGGGTGGATGCCGATCGGTGGTCGGCACGCGGTCGACAAGTTCACCGAGGTGGTGGCGGCCTGCGAGCGGATCGGACGTGACCCAGCCACGATCGAACTCGGCGTATTCGGTGCGCCGCCGGATGAAGGGAAGCTCACCGAGGTGGCCGGAAAGGGTGTGCGGCGCGCGGTGTTCGGGCTGCCGCAGGGCCCCCGCGACGAGGTGCTCGCAGCGTTGGAGGCAATGGCGCCGCTCGTCGAGGCACTGCGCGCGGCCTGAGCGGCGTCACGAACAGCTGACGTTCTCGAAACATCGCCGACATGTCCGGCGATCAGGATGTGGTCATGGAAGTCGCCGCGCATCTCGTGATCGCCGTCGATCACCCGAGCCTCGACGGCGCACTCCAGACGTTCCTCGACGAGTTGCGGGCAGAAGTGGGTTGTGCCGGCCGAGGCCCGGCGGCCGCCCGCACTCCATCGCCAGAGCTGATCGATCGGCTCGGAGCGCCCAGGACGATGCGACTCGGAGTCATCTCCGGCAGTCGCCTCGTGGCGGTTGCGGCGGTCAGCAACGACGGTTCGGTTGCCCTTGCTGTTGTCCGTGATCAACGACGGCGCGGCATTGCCAACGAGTTGATGGAGGTTGTGAGTGCTCGAGCGAGCGCCATCGGATACCCCCCGCTTCATCGACTTGCAGCGCCAAACGTCAGATTGGCCGGGTGATCACCACTGACTCGCCCGACACTCGCATTCTGACTGCATCCGTCGTTCGCTGACAGCAGGCCCGACCCCCTCCGGTGCCTCGTTCGCGGACGATTGACATGCCACAGCGGCCTCACCGATCCCCCTCTGGTGAGGTCGCTGTCGCGTCTCGCCTGAGGCAATCCCAACATTTAGTTGTGTGCACAACTATTGCTCTATACGGTTGTTGATATGACAATCACCACCGCCACCACAACGCTCCCATTGGCCGCCGGCATCTGGACGGCCGACCCCTCACACACGACCGTCGGGTTCGTCGTTCGTCACCTGGGGCTTTCGAAGGTCCGCGGTCGCTTCGATGGCGTCACCGCCCGCCTCGTCGTCGGCGACGACCTCACGTCGAGTTCAGTGAGCGCCGAGATCGAGATGGCCACCGTGAAGACCGGTAATGCCGACCGCGACGCACACCTTGCCTCGTCCGACTTCTTCAACGCCGAACTCAATCCCACGATGACGTTCGTCTCCACCGGCATCACCGGTCAGGGCGAGGAGTTCACACTGACCGGTGACCTCACGGTCAACGGCATCACCAAGCCGGTCGAACTCGACGTCGAGTTCTTCGGTACGTCGGTGTTCCCGATGGATCAGTCGACCCGCGCCGGCTTCAGCGCCACCGGTTCGATCTCACGCAAGGCCTTCGGCATCGCGTTCGACGTGCCACTCGGCGGAGACAAGGTGATGATCGCCGACAAGATCACCCTTGAGCTCGACGTCCAGCTCATCGCTCCGTAGCACCAGCTCCCCGTTCGGGCGTTCGGGTCTTCGGCAGTTCAGATCACGGACATGCCGTACATCTCGCCAAGGGGATCGGCGATCAGCTCCAGGCGTTCGCCGTCGGGGCCTATGAAGTAGATCGAGGTGTCACTCTCGAGGTGCATCGCGACCCCGGCGGCTTCGAGCTTGCCCTTGATGCGTTCCCAGTTTCCACGTTCCATCGAGATCGCCAGATGGTGGTGGCCGCCGAGCACCTCGGCGTACTCCTCGAGGCCCAGTCCGGGAAAGTCGAAGAAGGCGAGGGCATTGCCGTTGCCGATGTCGAAGAAGAAGTGGGTCGAGCCCACATAGTCGCGGTTCTGGAACAGCTCGGTGAGCGGGAACTCGAGGAGACCCTGATAGAAGTCGATCGTCCGCTCGACGTCGGAGGAGATCAAGGCCTGGTGATGCACGCCACGCGCCGTTGACGACGGGCGATCGCCGGGCGAACGCATGTGCTTGGCCCGCATGCGTGCCCACTCGTCGTCACGATCGGGATGGTCCCCGTCGCGTTCGGTTCCGAAAATCAGGTCGTTGCTTGCCATCGCAACAGTCTGCCACGAAGTCGGCACACTCCGCTCGTGATCATCGCCACCTGTCACACTTGCGGCGGGACACAGTGCGAGGAGACCACCATGACCGTCATCGACCGCAACGAAACGACCGGCATCACGATCACGCCGCAGTCGCCGACCATCGGTGCCGAGATCGCCGGAATCGATCTCCGCGACGAGTTGAACGACCAGACCACGAGCGTAATTCGACAGGCGTTACTCGATCACAAGGTGTTGTTCTTCCGTGATCAGGCCATCACCACCGACCAACACCTGGCCTTTGCCCGCCGCTTCGGCGAACTTGAAGTCCACCCGTTCGCCACCAACAAGCCCGGCTACCCCGAAGTGCTCGCCATCACTCACGATGCCGATCATCCCGGACGCGAGAACCGCTGGCACTCCGATGTCACGTGGCGCCTCCAGCCGTCGCTGGGCTCGATCCTGCGTTGCCTCGAAGCGCCGGCGGTTGGGGGCGACACCCTCTTCGCCGACATGTACGCCGCGTACGAAGGGTTGCCGAATCGGATCAAGGAGCGAGTCGAGGGCCGTACGGCGCGTCACGACTTCGCCCACTTCCGGGTCGGGTTACGCAACCGCGGTGCCACCGACGACGAGATCGCGCACATGGAGGCGCTCTACCCGAACCCCGAGCATCCCGTCATCCGCACCCACCCCGAAACGGGCCGCCGGGGCATCTATGTCAATCAGGCCTTCACGCAGGAGATCGTCGGGATGGACTCCACCGAGAGCGCCGAGCTTCTCCAGATCCTCTACGCCCAGGCTCAGTACCCCGAATACCAGGTCCGGTTTGCGTGGGAAATGAACTCAATCGCGTTCTGGGACAACCGTTCATGTCAGCACTACGCCGTGTCGGACTACTGGCCGAACCTACGCCGGGTCGAGCGTGTGACGATCTGCGGCGACACGCCGTACTACGAGTCGGCGCCGATCAACGACCAACGCTCCGAGAGCCCGTTCCGGGGACATCTGCGCGCTTGGTCCACGAGTTGACTCAACCGACCGGCGACGCCGACGCAGCGTAGGCCAGCGACCGCTCACTCGTCTGCGTGACGGCGCCATCGACGATCCGATGGCCAACGGCGACCGCTGGACCGATCGTCAACGCCATCAAGATCGTACCGAGCCCGACGGGGCCACCGAGCGCAACACCGGCGACGAGACACGACAACTCGATCGCCATGCGGGCGCGAGGCTCAGACCGTCCACTGCGGTCGGACGCGGCTGCAGCGAGGAGCTCTCCCGATCCGGCGCCGAGCCGCGACACGATCAGCGCACCCGCGCCGAGCCCGATCGCGGCAACGGCGAGCAGATGAATTCCGATCCGCACGGCCAACTCATCGGGGACGCCGACCGGCTCGAGCGTCGTGGCCGTGGCCTGCATGATCGAGCCGACGATCACGGGCGAGATGAGTGTTCCAGGTCCTGGGCGACGCCCGAGCAACCACGACAGCACGATCATCGACCCCACCACGAGCCACACAGTCGGACCGAGCGGAAGTCCGGAGCGAACACGGACCGCAGCGATGAACACATCGAGCGGACCTGGCCCGAGTCCGTTCCACAGCGTGACCGCGACGGCGACCGCGATCGTGCACGAACCGGCGACCAGCAGTGCGACGCGGACCGAGAATCGCATCGACCGGGTCGATGGCACTCCGGCGAGGAACGCCGCGATCGCTTGTCCTCTCGATGAGGCGAAACGATGCCACGAGTCCGGGCCCGTCTGTTCGCTCGCGTCGGTGCGCGGCGGATCGATGACGGCGGAACTCACGTGAGCAGTATCGGCCCGTGACGACACTTCTCCAGTGACCAACAGGGTGTCGTCCGGCACAGACGGTTCCGGTCGAACGAACGCGGCGGACGTCTCAGTCGGAGCGGACGGTGGGCGAGGCCTGATGGGCGAGATGACGACGAAGCGCCTCGAACGCGACGAGGTAACTGTCGGCACCGAAGCCGGCGACCACACCGAGACAGACGGCACTCACCACCGAGGTGTGGCGGAACTCCTCGCGAGCATGCACATTCGACAGATGGGTCTCGACGACCGGGATCGAGATCGACGCAATCGCGTCGCGCAACGCCACGCTGTAGTGCGTGTATGCGCCGGGATTGAAGATCACGCCGTTGGCACGAGTGCGCGCCTCCTGCAGCGCATCGATCAAGGCGCCCTCACTGTTGGATTGGATGTCGTAGATCTCGACGCCGTGTTCGGACGCCGCAGTTCGGATGTCGCCGAGGATCGACTCGAGCGTGGCTGTTCCGTACACGTCGGTTTCGCGGGTGCCGAGCAGATTCAGGTTCGGGCCGTTGAGCACCAGGATGCGACAGGACATGCCGCCAGGTTACGCAGCATGCCGATCCCGGGTCGGCACCGGTTGATTTCCTTGAGTTCGTCACCCGCAGAACCGATACAACATGAGACATCGGCCGCTCGGGGACGATGCAGGCAAGCTGGGACAGACGATTGGGCACGATTCGATCACGCAGCGCAGTCGCAGCTGACGCGACACCAGAGGCGACCGCATGACCGCGGAAGTGTTCCTCGGACGTCAACCGATGGTCGACGCTGACCGCCAGGTCTTCGGGTACGAACTGCTGTACCGCGGTGGGCCCGACTCGGCCATCTTCGACGACCCTGATGCGGCCACACGCGGCGTCATGGAGCGCGTGCTGCTCCAGTGGGGTATGGAACACGTGGTCGGAGACCGATTCGGAATGATCAACGCGAGCGCCAGCCTCGTTGTCCACGGCCTCCATCGAGCCATGCCGCCCGAGGCCATGATCATCGAAGTCCGCGAAGAGACGCCGTTCGACGACGACACGATCACCGCGCTCCAACAGGCCCGATATGACGGCTACCACTTCACGCTTGACAACGTCAGCCGTCTCGGCGACCTCGAACGTTCCCAGCTGCTCCCCCTGGCGAGCATCGTGAAGATCGAACTGACGACGACGCACGACGCCGAGATTCCGCGATTGATCGACCTCGCCCGCGAACGATCGCCGGGCATTCAGATCGTGGCCGAGAAGGTCGAGTCGGTCGACGACTTCAAGCGGTGCGTCGAGCACGGGTTCGATCTGTTCCAGGGCTACTACATCGCGAAACCGGAGCTACTCCGACGCCCTGCTCGACCCGCTGGAACCCGGTCGGCCGCCGCGCTGCACGATTCACTCGTCAGCCAGGGTCGCGGGATTGATGTCGGTGCCCTGGAGACGATCATCGCGAGTGACCCATCACTGGCGTTCCGACTGCTCACAGCGGTCAACGCCAACGCATTCGGACTCGACCGCAACGTGCATTCACTCGATCAGGCGATGAGCCTGCTCGGGCCGGAGAAGCTGCGCTGCCTCGCCGAGCTGATCGCATCCTCGGGCGACACCATCGACGACGATGCCCACATCACGAGAGGTGCCGTACGCGCCCGCATGGCAGCGGAACTCCTCGCCGGCACCGACCAGGCCGGCAGTGGGGTGACGGTGGCTCTGCTGTCGACGACCGATCAGCTCTACGGGACGCCGATGGCCGAACTGCTCGCGGAGTTGCCCGTCACCGACGAGATCGTCGGCGCCCTGTTGAACGGGCGCGGCCGACTCGGCGAGACGCTTGACATCATCAGGGCGTGTGAACGCAACGACATCGCCCTGCTCGATGAGCTCGCTCCGGGACGCCGCGATGACCTCCGCGCCATACACACTGCGGCTGTCGACGAAGTTGCGGGTGTGAGCGAGCCCGACAACGTTGCTCGAGTTCAACGCTGACCACACGCCACCTGTCAGGCTGACGTCATGAACGACGCCGACGCCATTGACTTCGCCCTCCTCCTGCTGCGATGCGGAGTGGGTGCGGTGATGTTGGCCCACGGCATCAACCACATCCGCCCGAACATCGACGGTACCGCTGGGTGGTTCGGTTCGATGGGAATGAAGCCGCCGAAGCTGCATGCCTGGCTGGCCAGCATCACCGAGATCGGCGGTGGACTGGCGTTGATCGTGGGGTTGCTGACACCGTTTGCAGCGGCGGGGGTCGTCGGGGTGATGTTCGTTGCGTGGGCGATCAATCACCGAGGCAACGGGTTCTTCATCTTCCGGCCGGGCGAGGGCTGGGAGTACGTGATGACGCTCGGCATCGTGGGCCTGACGATCGGCGCAATCGGGCCGGGCACCTGGTCGCTCGACCATGCCCTCGACCTGACCGACGACCTCGGCGGCACGACGGGTTTGCTGATCGCGGCGATCGGTGGCATCGGCGGTGGCGCCGCCCTGCTCGCCGGCTTCTGGCGCCCCGACAAGGAGTAGGCGTCAGATCAGGGGTTGGGCTGCGGTGCTGAACCTGGCGCTCAGGTGCGAGGTGTCGTTCCAGCAGCGAACCACCCAGCGATCGGCAGCGACGACGATGTGGGTGATCGAGGCGTTGTCGGCACCGGTGAAGGAGAATCCGGTCGACCCTGTTGCGATGTTCATCACCTCGCCGATGACGCCGCCGTGCACCACAGCGACGACGAGCTCGTCGGGATGAGCGGCGGCGATACGTTCGATGCCCCGCTGTACCCGGTTGCGGAATTGATGGGCGGGCTCGCCGCCGGGAATCACATCCCAGCGCTGCTCGACGTACATGAGCTGGGCGATCGGGTCGCCGTCGGCAACCCGCTTGCGGAACTCTCCGCCCTCCCAGTCACCGAGGAACACCTCGCGGAGGTCGGCCTCGACGATCGGTGTCAGCCCGAGCTGCTCGACGAGCGGCGCTGCGGTCTGGACGGTTCGCTGGAGCGTGGTGACGTACACCGCGGCGATCCGTTCGCCGGTGTCGATGAGACGTTGCGCGGCG
>JANPCI010000348.1:0-43729 GCA_031430875.1 Actinomycetes bacterium
CTCGTCCGCCGTCACCGCGTTGCCGTCGGCGAGCTGCACGATCGCGTGAACACGGTTGCCGAGGTCCTCATCGGGCAGGCCGATGACCGCACTCGAGCGCACATGGGGGTACTCGTCGATGGCTGCCTCGATCTCGGCCGGGTAGATGTTGGCACCTCCGGAGAGGATCATGTCACCGAGCCGGTCGGTCAGGAACACGAACCCTTCCTCGTCGATCCAGCCCATGTCGCCGAGCGACTCCCAACCGTCGTCGATCACCTTCGCGTCGGCTCCGACATAGCGGTAGGTGATACGGCCGTCCGGTGCGCGCATGTAGATCTCTCCGACCTCGCCGACCGGTGCGTCGTTGCCCTCGGCGTCGATCACCTTCATCTCGCCGTAGATCGGCTTGCCGACCGAGCCTCGATGGGCCAGCCACTGGTCGCCGCGGATGACAGTGACTGCCTGGGCTTCGGTACCGGCGTAGAGCTCGAAGATCTTCTCGCCCCCGAGCCAGTCGATCCACTCCTCCTTCAGCCACGGCGGGCACGGTGCCGCCATGTGCCAGACCACCTGAATCGAGGACATGTCGTAGCTGCGGTGATCATCGACGCGGGTGATCCGCAGCATCATCGTCGGCACGAGCAGCATCCACGTCGGCCGATGTTCTTGCGCGGCAGCGAGCGTCGCCTCGGCATCGAACCGGGCCATGGTGACGATGTGGTTGCCATTGACGAGCGCCTTGCTGGAATAGCTGAACGGGGCGTTGTGGTACATCGGCCCGGGCACGAGCATCACGCCGTCGCGGACCATTCCCATGCCGGGGTCGGCGTCGGTGTCGATCACGCCAGGGTCGCCGGCCACGATCAGTTTCGGTCGCCCCGTGGAACCACCGGATGTCGGCGCCTTCCACGTCGGCGAGATGGCGTCGGGCAGCGCAGAATCGTCGATCGATGCATCGGGCAGCCAGCCGACGGGAAGGCACACCCTGCCCGGGTGTTCACCCGGCTCCGCTCCCAGGACCACCGGTGAGTTCGCCAGCTCGACGATCCCTTCGCGCTCGAGGTGCGGAAGTCGCGGAGAGACCGGTTGCGGGACGGCGCCGATCTTCCAGGCCGCCAGGGTCGCGGCGAAGAACTCCGACGAGTTCGGCAGACCAATGGTGACGTAGTCGCCATGGGCAACACCGAACTCGATGAACGCCCTGGCCATCCGATTGGCGAGCGACTCGAGTTCGCCACGCGTGATCGTGACGTCGGCAACGGTGACGGCGGGGCGGTCGGGATCGCGGCGGGCGCACTCGGTGAACGCTCGTCCCAGGGGAATCGTCGGCATGGCGGCGATGGTAACGAGTCGGCGACCGGCGAATCTGACGCAACGTCAGATCCCCGCGCCTCCGGCTACTCGTCGATGGCGTCGATGGCGTCGATGGCGTCGAGGAATGCGGGACGGTCCCCCCCACCGTGCAGCACCAGGTTTGCGCCGGTCACGTACGCGGCCGCCGACGAGGCGAGGAACAGGCAGCACTCGGCGATGTCGGTCGACGACGCCATGCGACCGGCGGGGATGGTCCGTTCGATCCGCTCGATCGACGCATCGTCGCCGTAGTGCAACCCCGCCTGCTCGGTGCGCACGAGCCCGGCGGTGATCGTGTTGACCCGCACCTTGGGTGCCCATTCCTGGGCTGCGGTCGTCGCGAAGCTGGCGAGACCGGCCTTGGCCGCGCCGTACGCGGCAACCGTCGGTGCCGGTCGCTGCGCAGCGATGCTGCCGATGTTCACGATGACGCCGCCCTGCGCCTGACGCTGCATGTGGTGATTGGCTCGCTGACTCACGTACATCGGGGCCAGGAGATTCAACGCGATGATCCGCTCGCTGAACCGCGGCGGTGCGGTGGTGGTGTCGGCCGGTGGCGAACCGCCGGCGTTGTTGACGACCACGTCCAGGCGTCCGTACCGTCCGACGACGTCGTCGATCATCGCCCACGCCTGCTCACCATCACGCAGATCAGCGGCGACGAAACCCCACGCCGACGGCAACGGCGACTCGCCGACCGAACGAGCACACACCACCACTTGGGCACCCGCCTCGGCGAATCGCGACGCGAGACCGCGACCGATTCCCTTGGTCCCCCCGGTAACCAGCACCAACTGGCCGGTGAAGTCGAACGTCGCCGTCGCCACGTCGGCACTGTAGACGGCCCGACCGTTTCTGACGCGGTGTCAGATTGGGGGTACCATCCACGCCCGTGGGGATTTCGACGAGCATCGACGAAACCGGCATCGCCGAGGTGGTGATGGACTGCCCGCCGGTCAATGCGCTCACGGTCGCCGAGTGGTTCGAAGTCGCCTCGCAGGTGACGGCCGCCGGCCACGACAGTGACGTTCGTGTCGTCGTGCTGCGCGCCGAGGGCAAGGGCTACAACGCCGGCGTCGACATCAAGGAGATGCAGAACACCACCGGGTTCAGTGCACTCCTGGGCGCCAACAAGGGTTGCTACGCCGCCTTCGCTGCGGTGTACGACTGTGAGGTACCGGTGATCGCCGAAGTCCACGGCTTCTGCCTCGGCGGCGGCATCGGCCTGGCGGGCAACGCCGACATCATCATCGCCAGCGATGACGCGTACTTCGGCCTGCCCGAGGTCGACCGCGGCGCGCTCGGTGCCGCCACCCACCTCTCCCGCCTGGTGCCGCAGCACAAGATGCGCGCCATGGTCTACACCTCGGCAACGGCAACGGCTGCCGAACTGCATCACTTCGGCAGCGTCCACTCGGTCGTTGCACGCAGTGAGCTGCGCGACGCATCGAGGGCGCTTGCGGCCCAGATCGCGTCGAAGTCGCCCACGGTCATCCGCGCCGCCAAGGAGAGCCTCAACGGCATCGACCTGTGGGACGTGAAGCGGAGCTACCGCTTCGAGCAGGGGTTCACGTTCGAACTCAACCTCAGTGGAGTCGCCGACGAACTGCGCGACGACTTCGCCGGTACGACCAAATCCGGCGGCGCCGGCACGACCAAGTCCGGCGGCGAGCGGGCAACATGAGCCGCGGCAAGCGCATGACCCACGACGAGGCCATCGGCATGCTCGAGAGCGGCATGACGATCGGCATCGGTGGATGGGGAAGCCGCCGCAAGCCGATGTCGCTCGTGCGAGCGCTGCTGCGCAGCGATCTCAGTGACCTCACCATCGTCACCTACGGGGGGCCCGACGTCGGGCTGCTCGCCGCTGCCGGCAAGATCGCGAAGCTGGTGTACGGGTTCGTGTCACTCGACTCGATCCCGCTCGAACCGCACTTCCGGGCCGCCCGCCAGCAGGGCACCATCGCCGAGTGCGTCGAGTACGACGAGGGCATGTTGCAGTGGGCGCTCTACGCCGGTTCGTTGCGACTGCCGTTCCTGCCCACCCGCGCCGGCCTCGGCTCGGGTGTGGTCGACGTCAACCCGTCGCTCCGCACGGTGCGCTCGCCCTACGCCGACGGCGAGGAGCTCCTCGCCGTTCCGGCGATCCGTCTCGATGCGGCCTTCGTGCACCTGAACCGCTCCGATCAGTCCGGCAACGCCCAGTTCCTCGGACCCGACCTGTACTTCGACGACCTGTTCCTCAACGCGTGTGAGCCGGGTCGTCGCTTCGTTTCGTGCGAGCGCGTCATCACGACCGAGGAACTGCTCGACGAAGGAACCTTCCACACGCTGCGGGTGAACCGCTCGATGGTCGACGGCGTCATCGAGGCGCCCTCCGGCGCCCACTTCACCAATTGTCAGCCCGACTACGAACGCGACGAGGCGTTCCAGAAGGAGTACGCCACAGCAGCCGGCGACCCCGAACGGTGGGCGGCCTTCACCCAACGGTTCCTCAGTGGAACCGAGGCCGAGTACCAAGCGGCCGTTGCCGACTGGAGGGTGGCGCTGTGAACGCCCGTCTCGCCGACATCGTCGTGCTCGCGGCGGCCGAGGCATTCCGCGGTGATGGTGAGATCTTCGCCTCGGGAATGGGCACGATCCCGATGCTCGGAGCGCGGCTCGCCCGCAGCACCTTCGAACCCGACCTCATGGTGAGCGATGGTGAGGCGTTCTTCGTCGGCAACAACCTTCCGATCGGCGGCACCGACAAGCTGGTCGAGGGGTGGATCCCATTCCGCACCGTGTTCGACACGCTGTGGGGTGGGCGTCGCCACGTGATGATGGGTGCGTCACAGATCGACGCTCGCGGCAACACGAACATCGCCAACATCGGGCCGTGGTCAAAGCCGAAGGCCCAGCTCCTCGGCGTTCGTGGTGGGCCCGGCAACACGATCAACCACGCCACGAGTTTCTGGATACCCAAGCACACCCCGTCGGTGTTCACTGCTGCGGTCGACATGGTGAGCGGCATCGGCTACGACCGTGCCGAGGGACTTGGCCCGTGGGTGCAGGCCCACCACGACCTACGACGCGTGGTCACGAACCTGGCGGTGCTCGACTTCGAGTGCGATGAGCGACGGATGCGCCTTCGCAGTACCCACCCCGGCGTCTCTGTCGCCGACGTCGTTGCCGCAACCGGTTTCGAGCTGGTGATCCCCGCTGACGTGCCGACGAGCCATGCACCGACCGACGTCGAGTTGGCCGTCATCGACCGCCTCGACCCGACGGGCATCCGTCTGCGCGAAGTGCCCGACCCCGAATGACCACCCGTACTGCAATGCACACCAGCCTCCACACCGACGTGTGTGATCTGTTCGGCATCGACGTGCCGATCGTCCAGACCGGCATGGGCTGGGTCGCAGGCGCCCGGTTGGTGTCGGCGACCGCCAACGCCGGCGCACTCGGCATCTTGGCGAGCGCCACGATGGAGTTCGACGAGTTGCAGGCTGCGGTCACCGAGGTCCGCGCGCGCACCGACCGTCCGTTCGGCGTCAACATGCGCGCCGACGCGCACGACATCACCGATCGTGTCGCGTTGCTGATCGACCAGGGAGTCCGGGTCGCCTCGTTCGCCCAGGCACCGAAGGAGGCACTCATCTCCCGGCTCCACGACGGCGGGGTGCTGGTGGTGCCCTCGATCGGGGCCAAGCGTCACGCCGAGAAGGTCTTGGAGTGGGGAGTCGACGCCGTACTCGTACAGGGCGGGGAGGGCGGCGGCCACACCGGCTCCGTGCCGACCAGCATCCTGCTCCCGCAGGTGGTCGACACAGTACAGGGCCGCGTCCCGGTGATCGCCGCCGGGGGGTTCTTCGACGGCCGAGGCCTGGTCGCGGCACTGGCCTACGGCGCCGACGGCGTCGCCATGGGCACGAGGTTCCTGTTGACGAGCGACTCGTCGGTCCCCCAGTCGGTGAAGGAGTACTACCTCGCCAAGGGCGTCGCCGACACCACCGTGACCAAACAGGTGGACGGTGTCGCCCACCGAGTGCTGAACACCGATCTCGTGAACCAGCTCGAATCGGGTCGCGGCAAGTTGCTCACGCTGCCACGAGCACTGCTCAATGCGCATCGGTTCCGCCAGATGACCGGGTTGACGCTGAGCCAGATGTTGCGCGAGGGAAACGCCATGCGTCAGAGCGGCGAGCTCACCTACACCCAGATGGTGATGGCGGCGAACACGCCGATGTTGCTCAAGGCAGCGCTGGTCGACGGCAACACCGCAGCGGGTGTGATGGCGAGCGGGCAGGTGGTGGGCGTCATCGACGACCTGCCGTCGTGCCAGGAACTGATCGATCGCATCATCGCCGAAGCAGAGACGACCCTGGCACGGTTGAGCGCGTGAGCACGGCGGCCACCGTGCTGCACGGCCCCGACGAGTTGCGCGCCGCGTTGGGTCGACATCTCGGCCACAGCGAGTGGCTCACCATCGATCAGTACCGCATCGATCAGTTCACGGAGGCAACCGGCGCACCAGCTGCATTCACCGACGGGTACCTGACGCTGTCGTTGTCGAACTACTTCCTCCCCCAGATCGTCGAGGTCACCGGCTTCACGATGGGCGTCAACTACGGCGCCGAGATGGTGCGCTTCCTGAAGCCGGTCGAGGTCGGCGCCAGTCTCCGAGCGGGCGCCGAACTCACCGGCGTTGCCGATGTCACCGGGGGCATGCAGACCACGATGACGATCACCATCACCATCGCAGGCACCATCGCAGGCACCATCGCAGGCACCATCGCAAGCGATGTCCCAGGCGATGTCCCAGCGCAGCCCGCTTGCGTCATCGAATCCGTCTCGCGGTGGTTGCACTGATGGGCGTGCTCGACCTGTTCCGCCTCGACGGCAAGGTCGCTCTGGTCAGCGGAGCCGGTCGGGGGATCGGTGCCGCGAGTGCCCTCGCGCTCGCCGAAGCCGGGGCAGACGTCGCGGTGCTCGCCCGAACCCTGCCCGAGATCGAAGCCGTTGCCGCCCAGGCCCGATTGTTCGGTGGACGAGCGGTGGCAATCGCGACCGATGCCAACGACGCCGAACAAGTCGCGTCAGCCGTCGAGCAGGTCGTCACCGACCTCGGCCGGATCGACATCGTGGTCGCCGTCGTCGGCGGAGCGATGCCCAAGTCGTTCATGGCCACGACGGATCACGACCTCCGCAACGCCTTCGATCACAACGTCCTGACCGGAATCCGACTGGTACGCAGCGCCATTCCGCACCTGCTCGCCGTCGGTGGTGGCAGCGTGGTGATGGTCTCGAGCGCGATGGGCCACAACGTCGGCCGCGGCTACATGGCGTACGGCGCGAGCAAGGCGGCCCTCGACCACGCCGTGCGACTGATGGCCGCCGATCTCTGCCCCCGCATCCGGGTGAACGCCATTGCACCCGGGGCCATCCTGACCGAGGCACTTCAGGTGGTGGCCGACAGCCCCGAGATCAGGTCATCGATCGAGAACGCCACTCCGCTGCGACGGCTCGGTGAACCGATCGACGTCGCTGCCGGCGTGCTGTATCTCGCGAGCGCGGCGTCAGGTTTCATGACGGGCCAGATCCTCGCCGTCGACGGTGGGGTACACGCACCCAACTTCGAACTCCCGATCCCCGACCTGTCCTGACCTGACCTGGGCGGACTCATCGGCTGAACGTGATCGGCAACTCCTGGATGCCACGCACGAACGAGGAGTGGCTGTACGTCGGCACGAAGTCAGCGTCGGCGAGGCGGATGTCACGGAGGCGGGTGAGGATCTCGCCGAAGATGACCCGCAGCTCGAGGCGGGCCAGTTGCGCGCCGAGACACAGGTGGGGGCCGAATCCGAACGACAGATGCGGGTTCGGATCCCGGGTGACGTCGAACCGGAACGAGTCGGCGAACACGTCTTCGTCCCGGTTCGCCGACAGGTAGGACATCAAGACCTGGGATCCTTGGGGGATCGTGACACCACGCACGTCGACATCCTGCGTGGTCACCCGGTTCATGTTGTTGATGGGGGTGACCCACCGGAGGCATTCCTCCACCACCGACGGGGCCACCGAGCCGCCCTGCGCCGAGGCGGTGGCGATCGCCAGTTGTTCCGGATGGGTCAGGAGCGCGTGCACGCCGCCGGTGATCACGCTGCGGGTGGTCTCGTTACCCCCGACGAGCAGCAGCAGCGAATTGCCCACGATGTGATCCTCGTCGAGCGACTCGCCCTCGATTGCCGAGTGCACGAGTGTGCTGACGAGGTCATCTCGCGGCGTCGCCCTCCGGTCGGCGATGACCTCGGTGATGTAGGCGAAATAGGCGAATGCCGCTCCGACGACTTCGTCGGTGACGTACGCAGCATCGTCGGACCCCCCGATCATCTGATCGCTCCAGTGCTGCAGTCGGCCGTAGTCGTCGGGGGATGCTCCGAGCATCTCGCCGATCAGGGTCATCGGCAATGGCTTGGCGAACGCCTCCACGACATTGCACGATCCGGTTTCGATCACATCGTCGACGAGCCGGCAGGCGACCTCACGCACGTGGCCCTCGTACAGCTGCATCTGGCGGTTGGTGAACCCCTGAGCAACGAGACGGCGTTGCGCTGCGTGCAGCGGGTCGTCGCTGTCGATCATCGACGGCTGCGGCGCAACGTTCGGACGCGACCCTTGGGCGTTCGAAAAGAGCAGGGGCTGACGTTCGGCCGTGCGGATGTCGTCGTGCCTCGTGAGCGTCCAGACCCCGGTCGGGTCGCAGTAGACCGGCCGGTTGGCGCGCAGCCAGCTGAAGAAGGGATGCGGGTCGGCGGCGTAGAGGTCGCGTTCGAGAATTCGCTGCTCGGTCGGTTCGGCCGACGGATGGGATGCCGAGGTCATGCGATGACTCCGGCTTCGTGGAGGCGGGAGAGCTCGGCTGGCGACACGCCGAGTTCGGCGGTGAGGATCTGGTCGGTGTGCTCACCCTGCCACGGCGGGCGCGTCGGCGGGGTCTCGGTCAAGCCCGAGAGCTTCACCGGGTTTCCGGGCGTGACCACCGGTTCGGCCACGCCATCGGTGCGGTCGATCTCGATGATCATCTCGCGTTCTGCGAGGTGGGGGTCGGCGATCACCTGTGCAGCGTTGAACACCGGGCCGGCCGCCACGCCGGCGTTCGCCAGTGCATGGCAGGCCTCGACGCTCGTCTTGTCGGCCGCCCACGAGTCGACTCCTTCGCGCAGCACGCCGATGTGTTCGCGCCAACCGGCGCGGGTTGCGAACCGCTCGTCGCCCACCCAGGCCGCCTGGCCGACGAGCGCGGCAAGCCGCTCGAACTCGTGCTCGCGGCCGACTTGCACGATGAACCATCCATCGCTGGCACGAAATCCGTCCAGGATCATCTTCAGGCCCTGGCCGGGCTCGGGGCGTTCCCCCATCGACCAGTAGTTCGTGACGACATCGGCGAACGCGACCATCGAGTCGAACATCGCGACGTCGACGTACTGACCGGCGCCGGTGTTGTCACGTTCGCGCAACGCTGCGAGCAGGCCGATCACGCCGAACAGTGACGTGCCGATGTCGCCGAGCGCCCCGACCGGCGAGACCACCGGCGGCTCGTGCGGCGTGCGTTTCCATTCGTAGAGACCGCTCATCGCCTCGGCGACGGCGGCATACGCCGGCCACGATCCGTACGGCGACTCGGTGGTGTTGCCGAAGCCGGAGATCGACAGGTACACCACCGCCTGGTGCACCGCGCGTACGTCGTGGTAACCGAGGCCCATCCTGGTGAGCGCACCACCCTTGAAATTTTCGCACACCACGTCGAAACCGGGAGCGAGGCGTAACACGAGGTCGCGCCCTTCTGGCGATTTCAGGTCGATGCAGATGGAACGCTTGCCGAGGTTGTTGCGCAGGAACGTGGCGCCAACGGAACGACCCGACGGATCGAGCATCGATGGTTGCGAGCCTCGACCCAGGTCACCGGTGCGGGGATTCTCGACCTTCACCACGTCGGCGCCCAGCCGGGCGAGTAGCTGGGTGCCGAATGGCAGTGCCTGCATCTGCTCGAGCGCCAGCACCCGCACGCCGGCGAGCGGGCCGACATGCACCGTGTCGGCGTCGGCTCCCCCTCCTGCGCGCATCGCCCGACTGTATCTGACGGGTCGTCAGACGGCGAGAACGTCACCCTCCCACCCCCAAAAACACCGTTTGTGTTGCACTTCGGTTGGCCCATCCCAACCGAAGTGTCACGCAAACGGTGTTTTTGGGGGTGGGGGGAGGGGTGGGGTTCCTTGGGATCGACGCGGCATGAGTAGCGTTCGATGGATGCGCGGCATCCTCGGCTGGGGCACGTACCTCCCACACCGCCGGCTCGACCGCACGGAGATCACCGGTTTCGTCGGCCAGGGCGGCGGAACGGGCACCCGAACGGTCGCCGGCTTCGACGAGGACCCGACCACCATGGCGGTCGAGGCCGCTCGACGGGTTCCACGGGCGTCGACCGCAGGTCTCCTCATGTTCGGAACCTCGTTTCCCGCCTACGCCGACAAGACCAACTCCACCATCGTGCATGCCGCCATCCGGCTGAGCGCCGACGTGCCGGCAATCGATCTCGGCCAGAGCACACGATCGGCTGTCGGTGGGATCCTGTTGGCGGCCCGCAGCAGCGGTACCGTGCTCGTCGCCGCAGCAGACATCCGCAGTGGCTGGGCAGGCTCGGCCGAGGAGGCCGCAGGCGGTGACGCAGGAGCGGCTGTCCTGATCGGCGACGACACGCCGGACACACCGGTGCTCGCCGAGTTCATCGGCACCTCGAGCGCGACGGAGGAGTTCGTCGACCGTTGGCGGGCACCGGGCGAGTCACGCACGAAAGTGTGGGACGAACGGTTCGCCGAGCTCACGTACGGGCGCCTCGGGCTCCAGGCCTGGGCGGCGGCGCTGACCACGGCCGGCATCACGGCCGCTGACGTCGCCGCCGTCGCCGTCGCCGCTCCGACCGCCCGCATCGGCGCGGCGCTCGCCGGTCGGCTCGGCGCGGGCAGGGTGATCGACAACCGTGCCGCCACGATCGGTGTCTGCGGTGCCGCGCAACCCGCGCTTGCCCTCGCCGACCTCCTGGAGCAGGCTGAACCCGGCCAGGTGGTCGCCCTCGTCTCGCTCGCCGACGGCGCCGACGTCATGCTGCTGCGAACATCCGTGGCGATTGCGGAGCACCGCACCGGCCCGACCGTTGCCCACCAGGCAGCCGGCGGCGCACCTGTCACCTACGGACGGTTCCTCGCCTGGCGCGGGGGCCTGACCGTCGAGCCACCACGCCGCCCCGAGCCACCGCGCGTCTCCGCGACGGCTGCGGCTCGCTCCAACGATTGGAAGCTCGGCTTCGTGGCCGATCGCGACCGCACGACGGGACAGGTCCACATGCCACCGCAGCGGGTCTCGGCCGACGGCGAACGCACCGATGCGATGGACCCCGCGCCGATGGCCGACACCATCGGCGTCGTGGCCACGTTCACCGTCGATCACGTCGCCTACTCCCCCAGCCCGCCGATCGTGTTCGCCGTGGTCGACTTCGAAGGCGGCGGACGGCTGCCGATCGAACTGTGCGACTGCGATGCCGCCGAGGTGGCGATCGGCCTGCGGGTCGAGCCGACGTTCCGCCGGTTGTACGTGCAGGACGGCATCCCCAACTACTTCTGGAAAGCGAGGCCCGTGCGTGGCTAGCCATGGCATCAAGGACCGTGTCGCCATCGTCGGGATGAGCTGCACGAACTTCGTCGAGCACTGGGACAAGGGCCTCGACGATCTCCTCATCGAGGCGTCAGACGACTGCTTCGCCTCCGCCGGGATCGGCAAGGACGATGTCGACGCGTACTGGCTCGGCACTGCCCAGGGCGGAATGAGCGGCATCACCCTCGCCCGTCCCCTGCAGTTGACCGGAAAGCCGGTCACCCGGGTCGAGAACTACTGCGCGACCGGCAGCGAAGCGCTGCGGCAGGCGTGTTACGCAGTCGCCAGTGGCGCCTACGACGTGGCGATGGCTGTCGGCGTCGAGAAGACGAAGGACTCCGGCTTCCAGGGCCTCAACGCGATGCCGCCGCCGAACGATGGCACCGGCCGGACACTCACCGCAGCGGCAATGTTCTCGATGGTCACCCCCGCGTACGCCAACCGGTACGGCGTCGATGCCGACACCATGCGCGACGCCATGGCCCACATCGCCTCGAAGAACCACCACAACGGCGCGCTCAACCCACGCGCCCAGTTCCGCAGGGAGGTGACGAAGGAGACCGTCCTCAAGTCGCCGCGGGTCGCCGGGGATCTCGGCGTGTTCGACTGCGCCGGTGTCGCCGACGGTGCCGCAGCCGCCATCGTGTGCCGCGCCGAGGATGCGGCGCGCTTCACCGATCAGCCCCTGTACGTGAAAGCACTGTCGTTCGTCGCCGGCAACGGATCGGGGCTCGGTGACCCCGCCTACGACTACACGACGTTTCCCGAGATCACCGCCTGTGCCCTCGACGCCTACGCCCAGGCCGGTGTCGGCGACCCGGCAACGCAGATTGCCATGGCCGAAGTCCACGACTGTTTCACGATCACCGAACTCGTCCTGATGGAGGACCTCGGGTTCAGCCGGCGCGGCACGGCGTGGCGCGACGTGCTCGACGGCCGCTTCGACCTCGACGGCCCGTTGCCGGTCAACTCCGACGGTGGGTTGAAGTCGTTCGGTCACCCGGTCGGTGCGTCCGGCCTGCGGATGATCTTCGAGGCCTGGCTGCAACTACGTGGCGAGGCGCCGCCCGAGCGCCGGATCGCTGGCCTGAACGATCGGGAGCGGCCGCTGGCGCTCACGCACAACCTCGGCGGCTATCCCGGCGAGATGGTCAGCTTCGTGTCGATCCTCGGATCGCGACCAGGCTGAGTTCTGGCCGGCTGAGTTCTGGCCGGCTGAGTTCTGGCCGGCTGGGTTCTGGCCGGCTGAGTTCGCCATTGACCTCCGGGTTCTAATGCCTTACATTATCTCGATGGAGTTCGGCATCTTTCTCAACGGTTACATCCCGGGCCCCGCGGCCCACGACACCCAGAGCGAGCACACCGCGCTGATGCGTGAGGCGAGCTACGCGGTCCATGCGGACAAGTTCAACTGGAAGTACGCCTGGTTCGGCGAACATCACGCCCTGACCGAGTACAGCCACATGTCAGCACCCGAAGTGATGATGGGGTACGTCGCGGCAAAGACGGAGCAGATCCACCTGTCGTCGGCCATTGTCAGCTTCCCGACCACCAAAGAGCACCCGGTGCGCATCGCCGAGCGGGCCGCGATGCTCGACCACATCACCGAGGGCCGCTACGAGTTCGGTACCGGCCGCGGCGCGGGCAGCCACGAGGTCGCCACCTTCAACGGCCTCACGACCGACGCCACCAAGAGCATGTGGAACGAGGTCATCCACGAGATCCCCCGAATGTGGGAGCAGCGCGACTACTGCTTCCAGGGCGAGCACTTCAGCGTGCCGACGCCGCACAACATCCTGCCCAAGCCGTGGGGGGTCGGGCATCCGGCGATGTGGGTCGCGTGCGGCAACCCCGAGACATTCACGAAGGCCGGCTCGATGGGCCTCGGCGCAATCGCCTTCAACTTCGAACCGATCTACAACCTGCAGGGCCGCATCGACGCCTACAAGGAAGCCATCCAGAACCCCACCGAGATCATCGGCCAGTTCAAGAACGACAACATCATGATGACCAACGCCGTGATCTGTCTCGAAGACCGGGCACGGGCACGTGAGATCGCCATGAGCCGAGGACGGGGCTACCTGTACTCGATGGTCTGCATGTACCACGACACGATGCCCAAGAAGGCCGGTCACCCGGTTTGGCCCGAGTCGCCGTTTGCGATCCCCGACGAGGCGATGCTCGACACGTTGATCGAAGCCGGCTTCCTGCTGTGCGGCACCCCCGACGAAGTGGCCGAGCAGGTGGAGCGTTACTCCACGGTCGGCTGCGACCAGTTGGCGTTCGGGCTGCCGAACGAAGGTTTCGAGCACGAGGAGATCCTCGAGTGCATCGAGCTGTTCGGCAAGCACGTGATCCCCGAGTTCGATCGCGAGCCCGAGCACTCCACCACGCGTTACCGTCGCGAGGCCCAGCGCTCATTCCCGGAGTTCGCGTTCGCCGTGCCCGATGTCCACGTCGACGTGATTCCCGAGAGCGCGCTGCTTCCCCTTCCGGTCTGAAGCGTCCGGCTCGCTACGGTGGGTACATGAGCGACCCGCGCGCAGACGACCGACTCGCGATCGGTGAACTGATGGCGCGCTACGCCTGGGGTCTCGCCGACAGGGACTGGGAGGCGTGGCTGGCGTGCTTCAGCGCTGGAGCACATGTCGACTACACCACCGCCGGGGGCATCGCCGGCACCCCAGCCGAGGCGGCCAAATGGTTGGAGGCCACGTTGGCGATGTTCGACGTGTCGATCAGCCAGGCGAGCAACATCGTCATCGATTTCAGCGACGACGACACAGCGGCGGTTCGTTCTCTGTACAAGATGGCCATGCGGATCCCCGGCGACTCCCCCACCTACATGGAGGCATGCGGCTACTACCGCGACGCCGTCGTGCGATCCGAGTCGGGATGGTTGCTCGCCGATCGGTTCGAACACCTCCTCTACGTCCGCTGAAGCGCCCATGCCACTGCCGTCGAAACGAGACCCTGAACAGTTGCGCACGTCGCTCGAGCGCTGGTTCGCAACCACGCTCGGTCACCCGGCAACCGTGGGCGAGCTGTCGATCCCCGAGGGGACGGGCATGTCCAACGAGACGTTGTTGTTCGACCTCACCCACGACGGCCGAACCGAGCAGATGGTGGCCCGTGTCCGACCGGACATGAACGACTGGCCGGTGTTCGAGGTGTACGACCTCGCCAAGCAGGCAGCAGCGATGCGTCTGGTCGGCGCGCATACGAACGTGCCGGTGCCGGAGGTGCCGTGGGTCGAGCACGACGAACAACACCTCGGCGCGCCGTTCATCGTGATGCACAGGGTGAACGGTCGGGCCCTGCCCGACATGCCGCCCTATGTGTTCGGTGGCAGCTTCCTCGACGAACTGAGCCCCGAGGAACTGCGCGAGCTGCAGCGCCGAGCCACCGAGGTACTTGCGCAACTCCATGCACTCGACCTGTCGATGATCGACGCGTCTGCACTCGGGCCGGTCGGTGAATCGGGTGCCGAGTCGTTGAGCCGGCAGCTCGACGAACTGCAGGACTACTTCGTGTGGGCCCGCCAGAGTTGGACGTTCGGCGATCGACCGGTACCCCTGATCGATGCCGGCCTCGCTTGGCTGCGCGACCACTTCCCAGCCGATCCCGGGCCGACCGTGCTCAACTGGGGCGACGCCCGGCCCGGCAACATCTTGTTCGACGGCATCATCCCGGCAGCCGTGCTCGACTGGGAGATGGTCAACCTCGGCCCCGCTGGTGTCGACGTGGGCTGGCTCATCTTCCTGCACGAGTTCTTCCAGAGCCTCAGCGTCGTGTTCGAGCTGCAGGGCTTCCCCGACTTCTGCCGGCCCGACGACGTCCATGCCGACTACGTGGCCGCCGGTGGACGACCGATCGACGACCTCGACTGGTATGTCATGTATGCCGCAGTCCGGTTCGCCGTGATCTCGGTGCGTACCTCGTCACGCGAGGTGGCGTACGGCAACCGCGACTCGCCTGACGACCCCGAAGACCTCATCATGCATCGAGACCTCCTGGCAGCCAAGCTCGGGCTGCACTGAGTGCGAGCCGCTCAGCCGCTGACGAAGGCGGCGTAGGAATCGAGCGTCCGCAGCGCTTGGTTGCGACCGACAGCGGGCACCCGCAACACCACCTCGGTGCAGCCGACGGACTCGTAGTAGTCCAGCTTCTGCGCTGTCGCCACGGTGCCGAACGGCATCACCTGTGGTTCGCCGTCGCGACCCGCCTCGGCCCACGCCTCGCGCAGTGCCCGCAGCGCGTCGCGGATGCCGGCGCCGCCGATCGGCATCCATCCATCGGCCCACTCCGCGATGTGGGCGAAGAGCTTGGGCCCTGCGCCACCACCGATGAGTGTCGGGATCCGTGGCTGCTGGAGCGGCTTGGGCCAGCTGAACGTCGGCTCGAAGTTCACGTGTCGTCCCACGAACGACGCTTCGTCCTGCGACCACAGCTCCTGCATCGCCAGCACGTGTTCGCGGGCCTGTTCCCGACGGGTTGCGTACTCGACGCCGTGATCGTTCATCTCCTCCACGTTCCAGCCGAAGCCGACACCGAACCTGGCCCGGCCACCCGAGACGACGTCGAGCGTCGCCCACGCCTTCGCGTAGTCGATCGGGTGGTGTTGCGCCACGAGCGCCACTCCCGAGCCGACGATCAACCGCTCGGTCGCAATGGCCGCCGCCGTGAGCGCCACCACCGGGTCGAGGCAGCGCAGGTACTCCTCGGGGAGTTCGGCCTCCCCCGTCGGCGCGGGTGTGCGACGGCTGACGGGAATGTGGGTGTGCTCGGGGAACCACAGCGAGGAGAACCCACGCGCTTCGGCTTGCCTCGCCAACTCCACCGGACCGATCGTGCGATCGGTGGGGAAGATGGTCAGCCCGATCTTCACGGGTCAGCCTTCCGGCGGGCCGGCGCGCATCACGTCGGCCGTCAACAGATCAGGTCGCGACGTGGCGACGAGGCGCCGCATCCCGTCACGCCATCCGACCTGCGACCGGAACCCGGTCTCGTGCAGCTTGGTGAGGTCGGGCACGATCGAGGCAATCGTCGCCGTGGTCGGCTCGAACACGGGGGTGAACCCGGTCAGACGGCCGAGCTCACCGCACCAGTCCTCCACCGAGACGATCTCGTCACCACCCCAGTTCACGATCTCGGCGGGCGCCGACGCGAGCGACAGCAGGTACGGGATGCTGCGAGCGATGTCGTCGGCGTGGATCGGTGTGTAGTCGGTGGGTTGGTCGACGTGGACGGGCACCGCCATCGCGCGCTCCATCATCATCAGGTGGAACAGCATCCAGCCGTACGTGTCGCCGTAGGGGACGTTGAGCCGGGCGATCACCGTCGGCACACCGAGGCGGCGCGATGTGTGCCGCACCAGCACCTCGGCGGCGATCTTGGAGATCGAGTACGTCGGCATGCCGGGCATCGGCCGGTGGCTGTCGCCGAGGAGGTCGGTCTCCTTGCGCGGCGACCCGTGCACGGGCTCGTACACGGCGGTCGACGAGCAGTGGAAGAATGCGGTCAACCCTGGGCTCGATGTCGCAACGGCCTCCATCAGATCGGCTGACCCCTCGGCATTGACCCGAAACGCGACGTCGAAGTTGTCGGCCTTGGCGACAGCGAAGTGCAGCACGAGATCGAGATCGGTCGGCAACCCTCCGAATTCGTTCGACGCGAGATCCATGACGACCGGTTCGACGCCGGATGCCTCCACCTTGGCCCGCGCGTCGCCATCGCGGAAGCGGGCCACGCCGAACACGGTATTCCCCTGGGCCGCGAGGCTCGCCGCAACCGGGCCGGCGACCCAGCCCGTGACGCCGGTGACCAGAATTCGCTTGCCGAGGATCGGCCCCACCGTGTCCGCCATCAACTCGTCACCACAACTCGTCGGTGTAGTGATCGGTGCCGAACACCGTCTGGATGAACGGTGCCGTCCAGAGATGGGTGGCGACGCCGCCTGCGTTCAACTCGGCCCCGAACTGCGCCCAACCGTCGGCCCAACCGTCCTCGGGGTCGTGGTCGAGGAAGTGCAGCTGGACGAACCGGCGATCGGCATTCGGGGTCCGGGGCACGTCGGCTGGGGCGTCGTCGAGCAACGGTAGGAGGCGTGAGGCGCCGATCAGATCGGGACCCCACGACGACGCGAACGCGCCATCGGCCCAACCCGTCGTCCACGCCTGCAGATCGTCGAACGTCGCCCCCTCGGCCAGTTCGCCCACGTTCACGACCAGACCCGCGTAGCCACGGTCGAGCGCCAGCTCGATCGAGGTGGTGTGCGCGCCCTTCTGCACCGACCACTCGTGGTCATACAGCGCGGTGTGGATGTGATCACGCTCGGCGAACATCCGGCCCTGCTGATGGAGCTCGACGACGTTGTCGACGCTCCAGCGGTTCCAGGCGTCGTGGCGCCCCTGGAGCACCCAGTAGATGGCCAGATACGAGCCGATCGACGGCTCAGGGGTCATCGGTGTGATCGACGGGTAGCGCAGGTTCTTGAGCCTGGCAGTGGCGACGAACCGGTCGCCGGCGAACGTGTCGGCACCGACCATGCACCCCGAGTAGAAGTGGTCGTGTTCGTACCAGCGGTTGTACTCCACCTCGTGACCGCGATGGGGCTCGACCATCGTGAACAGCAGGGTTCCCAGCTCGATCTTCGGGATCATCCGCTCGACGGTAGTCGAATCTGACGACCCGTCAGAGAGTGGGGCGGACGGCCGGGTCGAGAGTGGGGCGGGCGGCCGGGTCGAAAGTGGGGCGTTCGATGGGAGCACCCCACAGCGGTGCTCCCGCCACTGCGACGAGGGCATCGAGTGCTGCCGAATCGACGCCCAGCGCCAACACGGCGCCACGACCGCCGGCCACGCCGGCTGACAGTCGTTCGAGTCGCTCGGTCGACGTGATCACCGGGCCATCCGCCGACCAGACCTCGACCACCGCTCCATCGCCGTATCCGGCCGCTCGCTCGGCGACGTCCGCCGAATCGCCGCTCACCACGTGCACCGTCACTGGTCGGCCGTCGATGACCGGTCCGAACCGGACACTGCCCAGCTCCCGAGTCGGAAATGTCCGACCGAGCCAGAATCCCGCCACGTCACGGGTCGCCTGCACGACGCCTCCGGGAGCAAGCCACGCCGCCAGATCTGCCGCAGCCCGCGCCGGGTTCATCGGAGAGGTGGCGTCGGTGTACATCGGGCCGCACACGGCCGCCAGTGCGCCGTACAGCTCCGGCCGCGGCGTGGGCTCATCGTTGGGCTCGATCAGCGTGGGCAGATCGCCCGCTTCCACCTCGCGGCATCGCGCCCCCACCGATCGGAGCCAGTCGCGGCCGATCTCGTCGTCGGGCACACCCACCAGCAACACGTCGGCGTCGCGCAGCCCGGCCAACTCGAGATCACCGACCTGGAGCCCGATCGTGCCGAGGTGAGCCAGATCATCCCAGGCGAACAGCCCCTTCGCGGCGAACGTGTTGAGCATCCCGACCCGTCGCTGCACCGCCAGCTGCCGCAACAACGCAGCCGCACCCTTGTCGATTGCCATGCCGCCGATGACGATCACGGGATTGGTCATGGGCGATCGATGACGATCGTGGGCGCCTCGGTGAGCGTCCACTGCAGCGCGGCGGGATCGAGGAACCGGGCGATGTCCTCCTGCATCGCCGGGAAGTCCGGTTCGGCGGTGTGCTGCCAGAACGACTCCACCGATTCGAACTCCTGGATGGTGACGCCGTCCCACTCGGGCTCCGCTCGGCCACTGTCGACCGAAGGCCATACCGTCGGGTGCTGCTCGTAGCGCAACACGTACCGTGCTGCCGAGCTGTTGGCAATGAGCGGGCCGTGCACCTCCAGCCAGTGCGCCAGGAACTCGTCGTGGGTGATCCCGGGCTTGCGTTTCAGCAGGGTGATCAGACGGATCATGAGTGGCCTCCATTTCGCATCGAGGTGGTTCGCATCGAGGTGGTTCGCATCGAAGTGGGTCTCACAGGCCGAGGAACGAACCACCGTCGCACACGATGGTCTGGCCGGTGACGAAGGAGGCGTCATCGCCGGCGAGGAACAGGGCCACCGAGCCGATGTCGTCGGTGATGTCGCCGACGCGCCCGAGCGGCGTGCGCTCCTCGATCGCTCGGCGCAGCGCCGGATTCTGCTCGAACGCCGACACGAGGGCGGGGCTGGCTGCCACCGGGGCGATGCAGTTGGCGGTGATGCCATGGTGGCCCCACTCGCGAGCGAGGCTCTTCACCATCGCGCGCTGTGCCGCCTTGACCGGCGAGTAGAGCGGAATGTTGGCGCTGCCCTCCACGCCCGATGGGGAGGTCACCAGGATCAACCGTCCCTGCGAGCCGGCGGCAGCGAGATGCGGGTAGGCGATCTGGGCGCAGTGGAACGATCCCCACACGGCCGTTTGCGACATGCGCTCCCAGTGCCGATCCAGATCGGCATCTTCCAACCGATGACTCACCGCACCCGAGAACGCGTTGTGCACCATGATGTGCAGCGCGCCGAACCGCTCGACGGCCCCACGCACACACGCTGCCACGCTCGCCCGATCGGTGACGTCGGTCTCGAGACACACAGCCGATCCGCCCGCCGAGACAATCGCGTGTGTCACCGCCTCGCCTGTCTCGGCCCGTCGGGCAGCCACAACCACATGGGCGCCCTCCGCGGCGAGCCGACGGGCGATCCCCTCCCCGACTCCCTGCCCCGCGCCGGTGACCACGGCCACGCGTCCGAGCAACCGGTCGGTCACATCCACACCCCGCCGTCGACAACGATGGTCTGCCCGGTCACATCGCCCGCCGCCTCGCTGCAGAGGAACTCGATGAGCGCCGTCGGATCGCGATCGGACAACGCCGGTGGCGCCAACGATGTCGGACCCGCGATCGACGGATCGATGTCGAAATCCTCCGGCGCCACGGCCACCACGTTGACCGTGACACCATGGCGCCCCCACTGCCGCGCCGCCGACTTGACCAGCACGCGCACCGCCTCGGCCGGCGCGGCAAGGTGCACGTGACACGAACCGCCCGACATCGCGGTGGTGGGAACGATCACCACGATGCGGCGAGCACCGCCCCTGAAGGCAGCTTGCAGCTCCGCAACCGTGTCACGCATCGGAGTCTCCCAGGCGTCATTCCACTGCTCGTCGGTGATCGTGTCGAACGGCCGTGCGATCGTGTCGAAGCTCGGGCGGATCACCGCCGACACAGGTGGTGTGTCGGCTGACCCCATGAGTGCGACGGTACCCGCTGTCGAACATCTGACGGTGCATCAGATACCGTGCGCACATGGGGCTCGTCGAGGGAAAAGTTGCGATGGTCACGGGTGCCGGCAGCGGGATCGGGGCGGCCACGGCACGGCTGTTCGCGGCCGAAGGCGCCGCGGTCGCGGTGCTCGACCGTGACGGAGACGCCGCTGAGGGGGTGGCGAACGCGATCATCGCCGCCGGTGGGACAGCGACGGCCCACGTCGTCGATGTCACCGCCGACGAGCAGGTCGCCAGAGCCGTCGCCGACATCGTCGCGAGCTACGGCCGGCTCGACATCGCCCACAACAACGCCGGAATGTCAGGCATGCCGACGACGTTCACCGACCTCCCGCTCGACAACTGGCAGCAGATGATCGCGACGAACCTCACCAGCGTGTTCCTGTGCATGCAGCACGAACTCCGCCAGATGGCCGCGCAGGGAGCCGGATCGATCATCAACACGTCATCCGGAGCCGGCGTCGTCGCTGCTCGCGGTCTCCCCCACTACACGGCGGCGAAGCATGGAGTGCTGGGCCTCACCAAGTGCGCCGCACAGGAGTATGCGGCCCGAGGGATCCGGGTGAACGCGGTGCTGCCCGGCACCACCAGAACGCCGATGATCGAGAGCTTCATCGGGGGCAACAGCGACATCGAGAAGATGGTCACGCGCGGCATCGGCCGCAAGACGATGGGCACCGCCGACGAGATCGCCGAGGCCGTGGTGTGGCTGGGCAGCGACCGCGCCAGCTTCGTCAACGGCGAGTCGATGCTCGTCGACGGAGCCACGGTCTGCCGGTGAGCGAGCGTTCCAGATCTGCGGCCACCCGCCAGGCGTTCGAGATCTGCCTCGATCGAGGAGCGCGAGGCAGGGACTGGCCGGCATGGGCCGCCGTGTTCAGCGACGACGCCGTGTACACCGAGCACTGCCTCGGCCAGTTCGTCGGCCGCGACGCGATCGAGGCCTGGATCGTCGGCCAGATGGAGGCAGTGGCCTGCATGTCCTTCTCGGTGGAGTGGACCATCGCCGAGGGTGATCGGCTGGCGTACTGGATCTGGAACCACCTGCCCTCGCCGACCGGAGACGACGACCACGAGTTCTGCTTCCCCAACCTGTCGATGATGACCTACGCGGGCAACGAGCAGTGGTCGGCGCAGGAAGACTTCTACGACCCGGCGTGGACCTCGACGGTGATCGACTGGTTCAAGGCCGGCGGCTCACCCGACATGGCGGCCGACCTGGCGTTGCTCCCGCTCACGCCATCGCATCCTGTCGCACCCGTCGACGGGGCCGACCGCTCAGTTGTCGCGGCGGCCCTGGCATCGCTGGCACCTCCCGGAACCCGTCGGCGCTACGACGTGGTCGACGGGCCGGTCGGCGTCGGTGTGTTCGACAGCCCCGAGCGTGCGTACGCCGTGCTCGCCCACGTCGATGCCGAGGGCACCACGGTGTTTTCGCAGTTGATCACGAACCCGACCGAGACGATCAACCCGTGCCGGTGAACGATCGCATCTACCTCCACGAATTCATCGACATCATCGGCCAGGGTCGCGCCGCCTACAACCACCACATGACGGCGAACTACGGACACCTGGCGCGCACCGAGCGGCGGCTGTACTGCGTCGGGGTGTTCTCCACCGTGGGATCCACCGAGCGTTGGCCCCAGAGCACCAACCTCTGGGAGTACCGCGACGGCTGGGACGGCGTTGCCAATCATCTCAGCTTCGAATTCGGCAACGCCAAGCATCAAGACGCCAACCTCATCACCTGGTGGGCGGAGGCAGCCGCGCTGCGCAGTGGCGGTCTCGACCGCCTGCTGATTCCCTCGCACTACACGCCGACGCTCGACACGCTGCTCGAGTCCGAGGTTCGGGGGGAGTGCTACTACCACGAGCAGATCAGTTGCGCGCCGGGACGAGCGCTCGACGTGCTCGACGCCATCGAGCTGTACCGCCTCACAATCGGCGGACGGTATGGATGGCGGCTCGTCGGGGCCTACCGCACGGCACTGGTGCACGACTCCGAAGTGATCGTCATCTGGGCGGTGCCCACCTTTGCCGACTGGGCCCGATTCGAAGCTGCCGTTGCCGGTGGGACCGACAGTGAGATCGTCGCCTGGCAGACTGCCATCGCCGGCACGGTGATCGATTGGCGCAACAAGCTCCTCGTGGCCAGCGATCTGTCACCGATCAAGACCGGCGTCGTGCTGTAGCGCTACGGCGCGACCGAGAAGAGGTCGGCGAAGCCTGTTGGCTCGTGACGGCCGACGGTGCCGTGCTCGAAGATGCCGTAGCCGACCTGATCGCCACACCGCGCCCTCGCGATGTGGTCGATCACCGAGAACGGGATCCTGCCCACGACCGCTGGGTCGGTGAGGTCGTAGGTGAGGCGCTCGCAGTACTCACGCCCGCGCCACTGGCC
The DNA here is from genome assembly GCA_031430875.1 of Actinomycetes bacterium. Taxonomy (GTDB): domain Bacteria; phylum Actinomycetota; class Acidimicrobiia; order Acidimicrobiales; family Ilumatobacteraceae; genus Sva-07. The sequence continues at coordinate 22,688 of JANPCI010000348.1, forward strand.
GTGCCCCCAGTCGGGGTCGCCGCCGTAGCCACAGCCCACATTGAGGGGCATCGAGCCGAGCAATTCGATGTCGATCGTAATCGGTTGGCGAGACCGGTCGAGCAGGTGGATCGTGGCGCTCTCCGGCATCCGCGTGCCGGACCGGTAGCGAACATCGACCTGGGGCCATCCGAGCTGCTCGACCGGCTTCGCGCTGGCATGGGGAAAGAGTCGCACTGCGTCGTTCAAGGTGCGATACCCGCTCGGTTCCTCCTGCAGGATGACCAACGTCGAGAAGTCGTCGAAGCGCAGCGGGATCCAGAACCAGTGCAACTTCGGTTCGAGCTCCGTGGCCCAGCGGCCCGGAGGCTGCGATTCACCGACCGGTCGGATCCCCCACGAACGATCACGCGTGCCGGTGTAACTCTCGTGGTCGAGATCCCACTGCTGCCCTCCGGCGCGAACGACGCCGGTCCAGCGGCCGATGCCGAGGAACCGGCTGGCATCGAGGATCGCCCTCGTGCCCTGGCGCATGATGTGGTGCGACTCGTCGTGCACCGGCACCGCCGCCGTCCACTCGATGTCACACGACACGTCATCAGGTCCACCCTCGCACACGACTCGCACGCGTTGCAGCGGTTCGATCACCTCGATCCTGATCGGGCCGACCTCCATCCGCATCCGGTCGTCGTCCATGGCGTCGCCGGCGCGCACGACATGCTGCTCGGTCCCCACCCTGACGCAGCAGTACGCGTCGCGGGTACCGAGGTTCGGGTAGACCCCGAAGCCGGTGATCAGCTGCATGTCGGTGTGTCCGTGGGGAATCACGTGGAAGATGTTGCGGTCGTAGAAGTCCTTGTCGGTCGTGCCGACATAGGCCATCGACAGTGGCACCTGGTGGATCGGGAACTCGTCGAGTGGATGGGCCATGGGTGGTCTCGTTTCAGTCGGGGAACGTGGCGTCTCAACGCCAGGAGTCGAGCACGTCATCGAGGCGGTGCGCTCCGGGATGGCACGGCGGCGCCAGCGCGGTCTGAGATCGCGAGAAGCGGGGCGCCGGTGTCGCCTGCACCACGCCGTTGATTTCGGTGACGACGCCGCGCGACGACGTGTGGTGGTGGGTGGCCACCTCGCCCGGCGCCAGCACCGGCGTGAAGCAGGCGTCACCCCCTTCCAGCAGCGCACACCACTCGTCGCGTGTTTTCGTGTGGAACCGGGCGGCCAACTCCAGCAGTCGTGCCGGCCACTCGACTCGCTCCCACTGTGACGGCTCGACGAGGCCGACGCCGCGGTAGAGCGCGGCGTGGAACTGCGGTTCGATCGCTCCGACGGCGATCCACTGGGCATCGGCGGTCTCGTACACGTTGTAGAACGGTGCCGCTCCATCGAGGTGGTTCGTCCCACGCGCACCCCACGATCCCCTCGTGGCCGCGGCGAAGAACGGACCGAGGATCATCGCCGCGCCGTCCACCATCGCCGCGTCGATCACCTGGCCGCGTCCCGAACGCTCACGCTCGAAGGCAGCACAGACGACGCCGAAGGCCAGCACGAGCCCGCCACCGGCGAAGTCACCGAGCAGGTTGATCGGGAACGTCGGCGGTTCGCCCTCGCGTCCGAGCATGTACAGCGCGCCCGAGAGCGCGATGTAGTTGATGTCGTGCCCGGCCGCCGAGGCGAGCGGTCCATCCTGGCCGAAGCCGGTCATACGCCCATAGATCAGCCGCTCGTTGCGGGCGCATGCGGCCTCGGGGCCAACACCCAGACGTTCGCACACGCCCGGTCGGAACGGGTCGATGAAGACGTCGGCGCGATCGGTGAGCTCGAGCAGTTGCGCCGCGCCATCGGCCGACTTGAGGTCGATCACCACGCTGCGCTTGCCGCGCATCATCGGGTTCGTCGCCGGCCTGTCGGTCGTCGCCGCGGCGGCTTCCGGGCGGTCCACCGCGACCACGTCACAGCCGAGGTCGGCCAGGATCATGGCGCCATACGGCCCGGGGCCCTGGCCGACGAGCTCGACCACTCTGAGCCCGAGCAGCGGCCCGCTCATGTCGGCTGCCTCATGTCTCGCTGCCGGTGGCGACGCGTTTGGCCCACCGGTAGTCGCTCTTGCCCGCCGGCGAACGAATCATGTGATCGACGAGCGTGAGGTGACGGGGCACCTTGTACCCCGCCAGGTGCGCGCGGCAGTGTGCCTGGATGCTCTCGAGCGTGACATCGGCACCCGGCACCGGCTGCACGACGGCGGCGACACTCTCGCCCCACCGTTCGTCGGGCACCCCGACGACGATGACGTCCAGTACTCCGGGGTGGGCCTTCAAGGTGTTCTCGATCTCCTCGGGGAACACCTTCTCCCCACCGGTGTTGATGCTCACCGAGCCACGACCGAGCAAGGTCAGCGAACCATCTGCTTCGATCGTGGCGAAGTCGCCGGGAATCACATAGCGCACGCCGTCGGCCCCGGTGACGAACGTCGCCGCCGTTTTCACCGGGTCGTTCAGGTATCCCACCGGGATGTTGCCGCTGCGCGCCAACCGGCCGACCACGCCCGAACCAGCGGCAATCGGCCGGAGGTCGTCGTCGAGCACCACCGAGTTCTTCCCCATCGACACCGTGGGGCCACCCTTCATCGCCGTGCCCTTCGACACGATCGTGATGCCATTGGCGCCACCTTCACTGGAGCCGATCGCGTCGGTGATGACGAGGTCGGGGAAGTGATCGAGGAAGCGGTCCTTGCAGGTCTGGGAGAACAAGACCGCGCTGGAGCTGACGGCGAACAGCGACGAGGTGTCGTTGTGTGCCCCGGGTTCGTCGAGTGCGTCGAGGAGCGGTCGAGCCATCGCATCACCGGTGATCATCAGCAGGTTCACCTTCAGTTGCTCGACCACCTTCCACGCTTCGGCCGGTTCGAACCGGGCCCGCAGCACCGTGGTGTTGCCGATGAAGCACTGACCCATCAGACTCCACTGCGTGGCCCCGTGCATCAGCGGCGCGAGCGGCAGTGCGATGAGCTGGAAGCCCACCCGACCCTTCTCGAGGAAGTCCTGTGGCCGCTCGACCTGCTCGCCGCTGCGGATGTCGATGCCGCCTCCCAACGCCATCACCACGTCCTCGTGACGCCAGACCACTCCCTTGGGCATGCCGGTGGTTCCACCGGTGAACAAGACGTAGAAGTCGTCTCCCGAACGCTCCGGGAAATCACGAGTCGGTGACTGGGCGCCGAGCGCCGACTCGAAGTCCGGCCCGATCACGAGCATCGCCAGCTCGGGCGCCACCGATGTGACCCGATCGGCGAACTGCTGCTCGACGACGATGTACCGCAGTCCGGCGTCGGCGAAGAGGCTGGCGAGTTCGTCCTCCACGTAGCGGTAGTTGATGTTGATCCACACGGCGCGGAGCTTGAACACCGCCCACAGCGTCTCGACCCACTCCACACAGTTCAGTGCATAGATCCCGACGTGGTCGCCCGGGCCGATCCCCTGCGTCGCAAGGTGATGCGCGAGTTGATTCGCCCGCGCCTCCATCTCGCCGAACGTGCGCTGCTGATGATCGTCGATCACGTGGACGCGATCAGGCCATTCGTCGGCGGCCTGTTCGAACAGGTCGGCCATGTTGAACGTGGTGGTCATCGTGATCTTTCGGCCGGGTGAGTCAGGAGAAGGAAAGGCAGAGGGAGAGGAGGAAGTCGAGTCACGAGAAGTCGAGCAGCGAGAAGTCGTTGCCGGTGAGCCAATGACGACCCACCGCCTTCACCGGTGCCCAACGAGCATCCAGACGCGCCCCGGTCGGATCGTCGTCGGTGATCTGGCCGAAGTCCGACGGGGTCGGGCCGACCTTGGCGGCGTGCTGGTGGAGCGCCGTGACATCGAACCCGAAGTTCTCGGCGGCCGCCAACCCCACCATCCGCCGCGTCTCGTCGATCGGGATGTCGTGGAAGGTCCTTCGCAGCCAGTCCCGCGTGTTCGGCCACGTGCCCTCGGGATGCGGGAAGTCGTTCCCCCACATGATGTTGTCGACCCCGATCTCGTACCGCATGCCGAGTTCACGGCGCTTGGTGTTCGACGCGCCGATGAAGCAGTTGCGGTCGATGTACTCGGAGGGCAGCATCGAGAGGCCGCCGAACGCATCGGGGCCGAGCTTCTCGGTGCCCTTCTGGCCGAGGGCCAACCGGTCCCAGAACCACATCATCGACGGCAACCACCAGCACCCCGCCTCGGTCACACCGAAGCGCAGACCCGGGAAGCGCTCGAAGACCCCGGACCACAGCAGGAACCACAGTGGACGCGCCGGCCACCATGTGACCTCGCTGACGTAGATGCCGAGGTTGTCGCCGTAGTCAGCGCGCGGCGCCGGGCCCGAGTGCGTGACCACCGGCATCGACAGCTCCTGACACAACGCCCACACCGGGTCGTAGCAGCGATCGTGGTACGGGGTCTGATCGACCCACATCGCGGGGATCATCACCGCCCCGAGGCCGCTCTCCTTGGCCCGCCGGATCTCTGCGAGCACCTTGGTCATGTCGGCAGTGATCGGCACGAGCGCGACACCTCGGCGCCGCTCGGGGCTGTTGGAGCACAGTTCGGCGAGCCACCTGTTGTGAGCGATCGCCCCGGCGAGCCCGAGCTCCGGGTTCATGTCGCCCGACATGCCGAGCCCCGCGCCGAACGGCACGCACGTGCGGCTCTCCACTGCATCGGCGTCGGGAAACACCACCTCGCCCGACACGCCGTCACCGTCGAGTTCCTGGTCGCGGCGGATGGCATCCCACCCGCCGCGCAACGCCTCCTCGTGCTCTTCGAACCAGCTCTTCGCATAGTCCTCGTTGCGCACGCCCAGCTTGGTCATCGCTTCCAGTGCCACGTGCCGCTCGGCGAGGAACCCGTCGAACTCGTCGTGGTATCGGGCATCGAGGTACTGGCGGTAGTCCGCGGTGGGCAGGCCGGCGTGGCTGTCGGACGAGATGATGAGGTACGGGTCGTTGGTGTGTGCGGTGTCGTCCATGAGGGGTCCTTGTCGTCAGCCGGGCACAGCCCGGAGGTAGGTCGGATTCGTCCGCGCCAGCATCGACGCGGCGCGGGCAGTGATCTGTTGGTCGGTGCGATCACTCGGTGCGTGGATCCAGAACTGGCTCGTCCGGACGGCCTCGATCACTCGATCAGCGACCTCCTCGACCGGGGTGTACGCAATCGGGATTCCTGCAGCAGTCATCTGCGCCTCGATCTGTTCGACCGTCGTGTACGGCGTCGCCCGGGGTCGTTGCTTGGCGAACTCCTCGGTGCGTGAGCGCCACGATTCGAACAACCCGGTACGCAACATGTGCGGCCCCGGAAACAGCACGGACGCGCCGATCCTCGCGTCGACCTCCTGCAACTGACCGTAGAGGCACTCGGTGAGCGTGACCACCGCGGCCTTCGTCGCTGCGTACTGCGGGGTGCTCGGCAGTGGTGAGACACCGCCGTTGCCCGACGATGTGTTGACCACGTGCCCCTCGTCGCCCTGGGCCAACATGACCGGCACGAAGGCGTTGATGCCGTGCACGACGCCCATCACGTTGACGCCGATCGCCCACTTCCAGTCGTTGAGCTCGTGCTCCCACATCCGCCCCTCGGCGCCGGCGCCGATGCCGGCGTTGTTGCACACGACGTGCACCCCGCCGAACAACTCGAGCGTGCGGTCACGCAGTGACTCGACCGAGGAGTAATTCGTGACATCGGTGACCACGCCGCGTACGTCGAGGCCCTCGTCGCGCAGCTCACGTTCGGTCTGGGCGAGCAGCTCGGCCTGCACATCGGCGAGCACGACGTGCATGCCCTCGGCCGCGAACCGCCGTCCCATGGCCCTGCCGAGCCCGCCACCGCCACCGGTGACGACCGCGACACGACCGTCGAGGTGCTCCATCAGTCGCTCCCGACCACCGACAGGTCGTCGTAGCGTTGGTGCACGAACGGTCGCACCCACTCGCCCGGCACCGTGGTGACGAGTTCACCGCGCTGCGAACTCGAGCGTTCGGCGAACTCGATGAAGCGCAGCCTGCGCACGGGCAGATCGATGACCGGATCGAATTTCGATTCGCGTAGCGTGACATCACCGTCGACGGTCCAGACCGCTCGGGTCTTTTCGTCACGATGGCAGTGCACCAGCCATGGATCGCTGTCGAATCCCGTGCCTGCGGGGTCGAGCATGAACTTGAAGTAGAAGTCGGTGCGGCGTCGGTCGGGGGTCACCGGCGCCTCTGCGGCAATGGTGCCTTTGATCTCCACGAACGTGACACCCATGCGCGAAAATGCCCCGCGCACCGTGTCACCGATGCCATCACCTACCGCGGCACCTACCGCGGCACCAACGCCGGCACCGGAGCGCTCCAGCGTCACGTCGCCGAGCTTCTTGGGCTCACCGAACGTCTCTCGTCCGCCGACCACTGCCTGCTCGGTGGTCATCGGCATGACGAGCGGGTACCCACCGACGAGGCCATCGTGCACCGCTTCGACAGCGAACGTGCCGGCACCGAACGGTGGCCGGCCGTGGCCGATGTCGACCGAGGCGAACGTGACACGAACCAGTGGTTCGCTCGACGGCACGAGTGGTCGTGGCAACACTGCGGCCACCGCCTCCGGATCGGTCTCGTAGACCGCCGTGAGCGTGGTCGCCCAGGTTTCGACCGACGTCGCTTCGCGCTCGCGGTTGCGCAACTGCTCAGGTGTACGCCCCCCGTATCTGATCCGTCCCATGTGATCCCCCATCTCTCGAGTGCCCGAAGGCACGTGACATGTCGCCCTCAGGTCGTGGCGGCACCGAACCCGGCCAGGGCCGGACACTTCTCTGCGAACTTCGGCACGTCGCCCTGCAGGAGGGGTACGTCGACGTCGCTCATCAACGGGCCGATGCGATCGGCGATCGGGCGCAACGCATCGAGGTCGAACCCGTACACCTTCGCGGCGTTGGCGCCGAGCAGGGCCGCGGCCTCGTCGTGCGGTATGCCGGCGAACGATGCCCGCAGCGCCTCCGCCGTGAACGGGAAGCTGGCCTCCTTGTGCGGATAGTCGCTGCCCCACATGATGCGATCGATGCCGACCGCGTGGCGCAGCGGCACTTCGGCGGGCCGGATGAAGCTGGCCCCGATATGGCACTGGCGGGCGAAGTACTCACTCGGCTGCAACGGCAGCTTGTCCATCACCGGCATTCCCCAGACGTGCTCCTGGGAACCAACCGCGGTGCGCATCCGCGTGAAGAAGTAGTCGAGCCGGCCGAGTTCCTCTGGTACCCACGCGGTGCCCTGTTCGGTGAACACCACGTGCAGGTCGGGGTGGCGTTGCATCGCCCCCGACACGATGAGGTGAGCCAACGTGCGATGCGACCACCACGTCACTTCGAGCAGGAAGACCACCGGGTCCTCCACGGTGTCGCCCATCGGCGGGCTGGCACTACCGCCGTGGTTGTTCAGTGGCATGCCGAGTTCGGCGCACACGGCGAACAGCGGGTCGTAGTAGTCGCCGTCGAACAGCGGGGGCAGACCCGAACCCGGGGGGACGCCGGGCAGCAGCACTCCTCCGCTGAGCCCGCTGGAGTGCGCCGCTCGCACCTCGGCCACGGCCGCGTCGATGTCGTGGAGCATCACCTGGCAGATACCGGCGCGACGGCCCGGCACGGCGGCGCAGAAGTCGGCCAGCCAGCGGTTGTGGGCGCGCAACCCGGCCCACCTGCGCTCGACGTCACCGGCCGTCAATGCCGGCGGCTGGAACGTGAGCGACGCCTTGGGAAAGAACGGCGGAATCGTGTTGGGAAAGATCACCTCGGCGACGATGCCGTCGTCGTCCATCTCGCGCAGGCGCCGGTCGGAGTCCCAGTTGCGCGGGCCATCGGGACCGGTCAGATCCTCGTAGGGGTTCTCGTAGGTCGTCACCCAGTGATCGAACTCGTCGAGGTACCGCTGCTCGAGATAGGGGCGATAGTCGGCGAGATCCGCTCCTGCATGGCAGTCGGCCGAGATCACGAGGTAGCGATCGGGCTGATTCATGACTTCACTCCGATGGCTGGGTAGTGTCGGCGCGTCGAAGGGAGCCGAGCATGGTGGGCACCGAGCATCTGCTGGTGGAACAGAGCGGTCACACGTTGATCGTGACGATGAATCGCCCCGAGGCGAAGAACGCGTTGAGTTCGGCGATGCTCGCCGGCATGGCCGACGCCTGGGAGCGCCTCAACACCGACGACGACCTGCGGTGCGCCGTGCTCACGGGCGCCGGTGGATCGTTCTGCACGGGCATGGATCTGAAGGCCGCGGCGAGCGACGACGGCGCCCCCAATCCGTACGCCGAGCGCTGGGCTGCCGACCCCGACCTGCACTGGAAGGCCCTGCTGCGTCACTACCGCCTGCGCAAGCCGCTCATCGCCGCGGTCGAAGGCCACGCGGTCGCCGGGGGCACCGAGATCCTGCAGGCCACGCACATCCGCGTCGCCGGGCACGGGGCAACGTTCGGGGTCTTCGAGGCCCGTCGCGGACTGTTTCCCGTTGGCGGGAGCACCGTGAGATTGCAGCGCCAGATCGGCTACACCGCAGCGATGGAGATGCTGCTCACGGCGCGTGGTTACACCGCAACCGAAGCGCTCGCCATCGGCTTGATCGGTCACGTCGTGCCCGACGGGCAGGCGCTCACCAAGGCCCTCGAGTTGGCCGAGATGATCAGCGCCAACGCGCCGCTGGCCGTCGAGGCGATCCTGCAGTCGGTGCAGGAGACAGCATCGATGCCCGAGGCCGAGGCGCTGGCCAGAGAATTCGAGATCGGTTGGCCGATCTTCGCGACCGAGGACGCCAAGGAGGGGCCGCGGGCCTTCGCCGACAAGCGCGCCCCGCAGTGGCAGCGTCGCTGACAGCGGCGTCATCTCAGGGCTTGTCCTTGCCCACGAGCCACATCGCGAAGAACTGCGACCCGCCGCCATAGGCGTGGCCGACTGCCTTGCGCACACCGTCGATCTGGTGTTCACCGGCACGCTCCATCACCTGCATCGCTGCTTCGCCGAAACGCAGCATGCCGCTGGCCCCGATCGGGTTCGACGACAGCACGCCGCCGGACGGGTTGACCGGCAGCGATCCCCCCATCTCGGTGATGCCGTCTTCGACCCATCGCCACCCATCGCCCTTCGGCGCGAAGCCGAGGTTCTCGAGCCACATCGGCTCGAACCACGAGAACGGGACGTACATCTCGACGACGTCGATCTCCTCGGCCGGGTTGGTGATGCCGGCCTTTCGCCACAGGTCGGCGGCACACATCTCGCCGGCCACCGGGCTGACCTGCTCACGGCCGGCGAAAATCGTGGGCTCGCTGCGCATCGCGGTCGCGTGAACCCATGCTGCCGGCCGGCCGCTCGAGGCAATGTGGGCGTCAGCGGTCTCTTCGTCGGCGAGCACGAGCGCAATGGCACCATCCGACGATGGGCAGGTCTCCACGAAGCGGATCGGGTCCCACAACATCGGCGACTCCATGGCGCGCTCGAGCGTCAGGCCCTCCTCGTGGAGGTGCGCGTACGGGTTCTTCAGGGCATTTCCGCGGTCCTTCACCGCAACCATCGCACCGATGTGACCCGGAACGTCGTACCTCGAGATGTAGCTGCGCACGATCGGCGAGAAGTACCCGCCGGCGCCCGCATGCACGGGCATCCCGAACGGGATGGCAACCGAGAGGGCCCACATCGCGTTGCCGTCGCTCTGCTTCTCGAACCCGATCGTGAGCACCCGCCGGTGGATCCCCGCCATCACGTGTTGCGCGGCGACGATCGCTGTGGAGCCGCCAACCGAGCCGGCGGTGTGCACACGAAACACGGGCTTGCCGTGCGCTGCGAGCGCATCGGCGAGCCACAGCTCCGGCATGGCCACACCCTCGAGCATGTCCGGCGCCTTGCCGATCACGATCGCGTCGATGTCGGCGAGGGTGACATCGGCTGACTCCAGCGCACGGTCGACTGCCTCGCGGACGAGGCCCGCTATCGACACGTCGGCGCGGCACGCGGTGTGGTGGGTCTGGCCGACTCCGATGACCGCACAACGCTGCGCCATCACTCTCCCTCCAGGACGGCGACGAGGTTCTGTTGCAGGCAGGGCCCGCTCGCGCTGTGGGCAACGGCCCGGTCGGCGCCGCCGGCCAACAGCCGGTCGGCGGCCTCGGCGAAGCGGATCAGGCCGGCTGCCATCTGCGGGTTGGCGCACAGCGCCCCGCCGCTCGGGTTGATCGCCGTCTGCTCCGCATCGAGCCCCAATGCCGAGGTGAGCAAGATCTGCTGGTGCGAGTACGGCGCGTACATCTCGGCGACGTCGACGCGGTCGGAGGCGACGCCGGCGTGATGCGCAGCAATGGCCGCCGACGAGGCCTCGGTCAGCGAGTGACTCCCGAGTCGCTGACTGTCGATGCGATGGTCGATGCCACGGATCCAGGCCGGACGATCGCAGAGCCGACGGGCGGCGTCAGCCGACGCGAGCACGATGGCGACGGCCCCGTCGACGGGGAGCCCGCAATCGTGGGCGCGCAGCGGGGCGGTGACATACGGTTGCGCAAGCAGTTCGGCCGGGGTCATCGCGGTGCCCCATCCGATGAGGGGATTGGCGATGCCATCACTGATGCTGCGAGCCACGACTGCGGCCATCGATGCCTCGGTGACCACTCCGGCGTCGAGGCAGGCGCGTGCCTGTACCGCGGCGATGGCGGTCGCGCCGGGCCACAGCGGCGCCATCATGTACGGATCGAGCTGGAGCGTGAGGATGCGGTCGATCGGCCCGGCCGTGGTCTTGCCGTTGGCGAAGACCAGCGCTATCTCGGCCTCTCCGGTTTGGATCTTGACCCACGCCTCGTACAGGGCGAGTGCACCGTCGCCTTCGACGTGGCTCTCCACGATCGGCGGCCATGCCCCGATCGCGTCGACCGCCGACACGAAGCTGAACGGCTGGCCGCTCATGTAGTCGCAACTGCCGTGGCACCAGAAGTCGATGTCCTGACGCTCGAGACCGGCACGCTCGAGTACCTTGACGATCGTTGGTGCGATCAGCTCGACCGAGGTCAGCTCGGTGTGCATCTCGAGGGGGCGCTGGGCGGTGGCCACGATCGCCACGTCGCGCGTCATGACGTGGCTCGAATGGTGGCGACGTCGGCATCGCCGGTCGGGCGGAAGTACTCGATGTTCTCGAGCGAGGGGCCCCATTCGTCGCGGGGCTTCCAGACCGGCTCGACACGCATGCCCATCCGGACGTCGTCGGTCTCGCACTCCTGGATGAGGTGCTGCATCGAGACGTCGGCACCGTCGAGCAAGATCTGCGCGGCGACGTAGGGAATCTTCACCTTCTGGCCGAGGAACGGGACGTTGACGACGCAGAACGTGGTGATCGTGCCCGCCGGCCCCACTTCGACCTCGTCGCCGAGCGGAGCAGCACAGCGCGGACACACGCCATTGCGGGGCGGGAAGTACACCTGCTGACACAACGTGCAGCGACGGCCGAGGAACCGACCGTTCATGAGGCTCTCGAGATGGCCCGAGGCCGCCGGCCCGGCTGACCACTCGTAGGTGACCGAGATCGGCTGGAGCAGACGCAACACCTGCTCGTCGCTCATGCCACGACCGCTGCGTTGGACTCGGGATCCGAATTGATCAGATCGAAGCAGGCGATATCGGTGATGCCGCCCTGCGGGTCGGCCGACCAGCGAACGGCGACTCGTGACCCGGTCGAGATCGAGTTGGCGGTGAGCGCGTCGACGGCATGGAACATCTCGACGTCGGCTCCGTCGAGCCGTATGAGCGCCCACGCGAAGGGATGGTCGAGCGGCTGATCGGCTTGTGGTTCGGCCTGCCACGCCCACGACGTGACGGTGCCGTGCTCGCCGACCGATACCCACTCGGTACAGGGTGCACCGGTGATCGGGTCGAACTCCGCAGGCGGCACGTAGACCCGACCATCGCTGCCGCGAGTGCCTTCGATTCGACCGTCGCGCAGCGACGTGAAGAATCGCGCCAGTGTGGTCCCCACCGTTCTCGAATACGGATAGGTCATCAGCAGAGGCGCCGTGAAACACCCGTCTTCGGTGCGGAGGAACTCGAACGTCGCCCCAGACATGGTTGCCGTTCTATCAGTCGCCGTCGGTTTCTGACGAGTCGTCAGATCCACCCTGCCCATTTCGCGACGGTGTGCTACGTTCACCGCAAGTTCAACTCCGGGGGGAAAATCACATGGCTCGAAGGTCTGTTCGCGTTGCTGCTGCGGTCACCTCGTTGATGCTCGTCGCCGGAGCCTGCGGGGGATCGCGCGACGAGACGACGACTCCCACTGCGACGGCTCCCACTGCGACGGCTCCGACTGCGACCACGGAGACATCTGCCGCCCCCGACACCGGCGACACGAGCGACACGACCACGGAGACAACGGTCTCGGATGTCGAGATGTTCGGCGATACCCCGTGGCCGTGCGGCCCCGGCAGCGGCACCAACACCGACGACGGCAGCACCGTCGGGGTCACGGCCGAATCGATCGACATCGCCTCCGGCGACGACGCCGGCTATGCCGCCTCACCCGGCCTCAATCACGAGATCACCGATGCGATGAAGGCCATGGTGGCGAAGTGCAACGAGCTCGGAGGCATCAACGGCCGAACGATCAACCTCAAGTACTACGACGCGAAGATCCTGGAGGTCAGCGCGGCGATCCAGGGTGCCTGCGACGACGAGAACTTCTTCCTCGTCGGCCAGGGTTGGGCGTTCGACCAGAACCAGGAGGAGATCCGGCTCGGCTGTGGCCTCCCGGCGGTACCGGGATACACGGTGAGCGCCGCGTTCGCCCATGGCAAAGACGTGTTCCAAGCAGTCCCCAACCCGTCGGACGAAACCACGAGCGGGGTCTTCGCCCAGATCGCCGAGCTCTTCCCCGAGGAATCCAAGCAGGTGGGCACACTGACGGGCGCGATCAGCTTCACCCAGGAGACCCGCGACAAAGTGGTTGCAACCGCTCCCGCGTTCGGGTGGGAGTTCGCCGAGACCACGCTCGAGAGCAACATCACCGGTGAGCCGGACTGGACGCCATTCGTCAAGCAACTCGAGGACGCCGGCGCCGAAATGGTGTCCTGGCAGGGAACCTGCCTGCCCAGCCTGCTGCTGTTCGCCCAGACCGCGAAACTCAATGGTCTCGATGTGCCGATCGTGGTCGATTCGAACCACTACACGGCCGAGTGCGCGGCGTCCAACACCGACGGTGCACTCGACAACCTGTACGTCCGCATGTCGTTCGTGCCCTTCGAAGACGCGAGCGCCAACCCGGCCACACAGGACTACCTCGACCTGATCGCCGCCAATGGAGGCGACACGGCAATGCTCGGCGCGCAGGCCGCGTCGTCGTTCCTGCTCTGGGCAACGGCGGCCACGGCCTGTGGCGACCAGCTCACGCGAGAGTGCGTCCTCACCAATCTCGCCGCCACCACGTCGTGGACCGGGCACGGGCTGCACGCCGAGACGGACCCCGGAGGCAATCACCCGCCGAAGTGTTCGTCGATCCTGCGTCTCGTCGGCACCGAGTTCGAACGGGTGGTGCCGACCGAGACCGCCGGCTTCGAATGCGACGACGCATGGATCAGCCCGATCACGGGGACCGCCGCGCTCGAAGCCGCCAAGCTCGACGAGAACCGCATCTCGCAGCAGTTCGCCGCAGGATGATCGATCCCCCGCACCGAGAACCGACTCACTCGGTGATCCCCCGCTGACTCGACGGGAGTCTGGATGCAGGACTTTCTCGCGTACACCGTTCTGGGCATCTGCCTCGGGTCGGTGTACGCCATCGCCGCCACCGGCATCGTGGTCACCTACACCACGTCGGGGATGTTCAACTTTGCCCATGGCGCCGTGGCGACCATGTGTGCGCTCGTCTACTGGCAGTTGAACCAGGCGTGGCACGTGCCCGGCCTCATCGCCGTCGTACTGACGATCTGCTTCTTCGCCCCCGCACTCGGAATCTTCCTGGAACTGGTGGTGATGCGCGGGCTGCGCGACACCAACGAGGTCACCAAGCTGGTGGTTCCGATCGCAGTACTCCTCGCGATCACAGGGACGGCCACGTGGATCTGGTTCCGTGACGGGGCCCGAGCGATCGTGCCGAAGAAGTTCTTCGGCGCGCGGAACATCGACGTGCTCGGCCAGCCCGTCTACTACCACCAGGTCATCGGTGTCGTGCTCGCTGCGGCGATCGCCATCGGGCTCTACCTCGTGATGTACCGGACGCGGCTCGGCGTCACCATGAGGGCAACGGTCGACGATCGACGATTGCTCATGCTCAACGGCGGACGCCCCGACCATGCCAGCATGGCCAGCTGGGGCATCGGCTGCGGGCTCGCCGGGCTGGCCGGGGTGTTGCTCGCCTCCCAACAGGGCGCACTGCAGGTCTTTGCGCTCACGCTGCTCGTCATCGACTCCTACGCTGCGGCGGTCGCCGGACGACTGCGCAGCGTGCCCATCGCCTACATCGGCGCGATGGTCCTCGGGCTCGCCCGGTCGTACTTCGACATGGTGTCCAATGCCGGCCAGAACTGGCCGGCGATCGCCAACATGCGCAACGCGATCCCGGCGATCCTGCTCTTCGCCGCTCTCCTGCTACTGCCGCAGGGCCGATTGCGCGGCGCCGTCGTGACGCGCACCCGTGAACGGTTCAACGTCCCGACGATGAAACAGGCCGTCGCATGGGGCGCGATCCTCATCGTCGGCGTGGCGATGCTGCAAGCCTTGATGAAAGGCGCGGCGGTCATCAACCTCACCAACAGCATGGCCCTCTCGCTCATGGCACTGTCGTTGGTGCTCCTCACCGGGTATGCCGGCGAGATCAACCTTGCCGTGTACGCCTTCGCCGGAATTGCCCTGATCGCGGCCTGGCAGTTCGACGTCGGCCCGGGCGGCCTCGCCACCCAGGAGTCGCTCTCGCTCGCCGCAATCGTGCTGGCGATGGTGATCTGTGCGTTCATCGGCGGGCTCATCGCCTTGCCTGCGCTGCGCCTGAGCGGCCTGTACCTGGGCTTGGCGACGTTCGCCTTCGGAGTCATCGTCTACCAGTTGGTCATCCTCCAGCCGAGGCCGCTGCAGGGCTCGATCTTCGGTCAGCAGTTCACCGTCAACTTCTTCACCAATGGGTCGGTCACCGTTCCCCGCCCTCGCTGGTTCGGCGTCGACTTCCGTAACGAGCGCTCCTTTCTGATCCTGTTGACGGTGATGTTCGTCGTCATCGGCATCATGCTGATCCGACTCCGGCGGAGCGCGTACGGTCGGATGATCATCGCCATGAAGGACAGCCCGGCAGCGTGCGCCACCCTGGGGATGAACATCACGCGACTCAAGCTCGGCGTGTTCATGCTTTCGGCTGCGATCGCCGGTCTCGGCGGTCTGATGTGGGCGGCGCAGCAACGGACGGTCGCCAGCAACAACAACTTCGATGGGTTCGCCAGCCTGCTGCTGTTCATGATCGCGGTGGTGTGCGGAATCGGATATGTCAGCGGGGCCCTGCTGGCCGGGGTCTTCCTCAGCGTCCTCAGCCTGGCGATCCCCAACGTGTTCCAGAAGCTGGGTTCCGACTACGAATCACTGCACTGGCTGTTCGTCACCGGCCTGGGCAACTTCGCCAAGTTCGTCGGTGCTGCCTTGATCGGCATCCGGCTGGCCCGGAACCCGAGCGGCATCGCCCAGCAGGTGATGGATGGCTTCCGCCCGTTGAGGCGCGTGCCAGTGGGGACGGGCGTCTGGGTGGCGTCGATCGTGATCTGGTGGCTGCTCGCCTGGCGTGGCGTCATCGGCAACTGGACGTTCGCTCTCGGCGTCATCGTCTCGGCGTTCATCGTTCCACGACTCTTGATGGCGATGTACCCGCAGCGCTTCATCGACGAGGGCAACGACGGTCGGGAGGATCTCGACATGATCGGGCTGTCCAGGCCGTTCATCACCTCGGATCGAGAGCTGTTCGATCGTGAGCTCGCGATACCGCTTGCCCGCAGAGGTGGCTCCGATGTCACTGCTTGAGTGCAACGCACTGAACATGAGTTTCGGTGGAGCGAAGGTGTTGAGCAACGTCGACATCACCGCCGAGGCCGGGGCGATCACGGGCCTGATCGGACCGAACGGAGCCGGCAAGACCACGCTGTTCAACGTGATCACCGGGTTGCTCCAACCGACGTCGGGCACCGTGCTGCTCGATGGTCGCAACATCACGGGGCTGAAGCCGTTCAAGCGCTCGCGCCTCGGTGTCGCTCGCACGTTCCAGCGCCTCGAACTGTTCACGTCGCTGTCGGTGCGCGACAACATTCGGGTGGCCGGCGAGATCGGCGCGAAATGGCAGCGCAACTCCGCCGATCTGACCGCGGAGACCGACCGGGTACTCGACCAGCTCGGCATCCGCGATCTCGCCGACCGCGACGTGACCGAGATCCCAACCGGTATGGCGCGGCGGGTCGAGGTCGGCAGGGCGTTGATGACCCGACCGAAGATCCTGCTGCTCGACGAGCCGGCCTCGGGGCAGAACGAGGACGAGACCGACGAATTCGCCGACCTGCTCCTGGAGCTGTGCGCGACCGGAACGTCGATCCTCCTGGTCGAACACGATGTTGCCCTCGTGATGAAAGTGTGCTCGTTCGTGCAGGTGCTCGACTTCGGAGTTGTCATCGCCACCGGCACGCCGGAGGAGATCCAGAGCAACAGTCTGGTCCTCGATGCCTACCTCGGGGCGGAACAGACACCGTGACCGCGACCCGCCTCGAGCTCATCGACGTGACCGCTGGATACGGCCCGATCGTCGTGCTGCAGGGCCTGTCGCTCGAAGTGGGCCACGGGGAGATCCTTGCCCTGCTCGGACCCAACGGTGGCGGCAAGTCGACGACCTTGCAGGTGTGCAGTGGGTTGCTGCCGATCACTCGTGGTCAGGTGCGACTCGCCGGTCATACGGTCACCGGAACGTCGCCACACGCCTTGGCCAGAGCAGGCGTGTGCGCCGTGCCGGAAGGGCGTGGCGTCTTCCCGAACCTCACAGTGCGCGAGAACCTGATGATGGCCACCCATACGGGCCTGCTGCTCGCCGACATCGAGGACGCGACGTACGTGCGTTTCCCTGTACTCGGCGCTTGCCGTTCGCAGCTCGCGGGAACTCTGTCGGGTGGCCAACAGCAGATGTTGTCGATGTCGAGGGCGTTGGCCACCGATCCGGCCGTCCTGTTGCTCGACGAGTTGTCGATGGGCCTGGCGCCGATGATCGTTGCGTCGCTGTACGAGATCGTTGCCGGGGTAGCCGCCGAAGGTGTCTCGGTGCTGGTGGTCGAACAGTTCGCCCGGTCAGTGCTCGGCATCGCCGACCGAGCTGCCATCATGCTCAACGGACAGATCGTTCGCTCAGGGCCCCCGGACGAGATCGCAGAAGAACTCTCAGCTGCCTACATGGGCAGAAAGGCGAAGGTATGACCGACCCAGGTCGTAAGGAACAGTTTGCTGCCGACGTGGCTGCGATGCAGGTGAAGACGTCGGGCAAGGCGTCCGCCGAACGCGCGTCGAGCACCTTGGGCATCATCTTGATGGTCGCATCACTGGTCATCGGCATCGGGTCGTACGTGACGGCCTCGAACGAGACCAACGTTCTCGACCAGAACGAACTCATCATCCTCGGGTTCGTGTGCGTCACCATGGCGATCATCGGCGCGGCGTTGTGGATCCGTGTGGCACTCGTACGTTTCTGGCGGTTCTGGTTGCTGCGCTCGCTCTACGAGGGCCAGGCTCATCTCGACGAGGTGGTGAAGGCCATCCGCGACCGCGACGGCGCGCCGGGCCACTAGTCATCCGACGACGCCACCACCCCGAAGGAGTTCTCGGGTGGGGCTGGGTCAGGCCAGTACGAGTTCGGCCATCGTCCGGAGGGTCTCGATCGAGCCCCCGACGAGCATCGTCGTGACACGGCTGTGCTTCCAGGCCTCGAGGTCGTCGCGTACCTTGGCCTTCGGGCCGACGAGGCAGATCTCGTCGATCATCGCGTTCGGCACCGCAGCGATCGCCTCGTCCTGCTTGGCGTCGAGGAACAACGCCTGGATCCGATCCACGGCGGCCTCGTGGCCCAGCCGGCGAAACACGTCGGCGTGGAAGTTCATCTCCTTGGCTCCCATTCCACCGACGTAGAGCGCAAGTGTCGGGCGCAACCGGTCGTACGCGCGCTCCAGGTCGTCGTCGATGGCAACGTTGACCGTGGGGAGGATCTCGAACGTGTCGGGCGTGCGACGAGCCGTCGGCCGGGCGAAGCCCTCGGCGAGTGACGGACCATAGAGCTCCTCGTGGCGCGGCGCATAGAAGATGGGGAACCAGCCATCGGCGATCTCCGCGGCGAGCGCCACATTGCGTGGCCCCTCCGCACCGAGGAAGATCGGCACATCGACGCGCAGGGGGTGCGTCATGATGTTGAGCGCCTTGCCGAGGCCGAGACCGTCGGTGGCGGGAATCGGGTACTCGGGCCCGTCATTGGTCAATCGCTCCTCGCGGGCGAGAATCCGCCGCACGATGTCGACGTACTCGCGCGTACGCGCCAGCGGACGGGTGAAGCGCTGGCCGTACCAGCCCTCGACGACCTGCGGGCCGCTCACCCCGAGACCCAGACAGAATCGACCGCCCGACAGGTGGTCCATGGTCACCGCTGCCATGGCCGTGGCGGTCGGAGTCCTCGCCGACATCTGGATGAGGTTGGTGCCGAGCCTGATCGTGCTCGTCGACGCGCCCCACCAGGCGAGCGGGGAGATTGCATCGCTCCCCCACGACTCGGCCGTCCACGCCGAATCGAACCCGAGTCGTTCCACTTCCTGGAGAATCCGAGGAACACCGGGCGGCATCGAGCGGCCCCAGTATCCGATGTGCCAACCGAGCTTCATCGGACCACCTTAGGCTAGGTTGCTGCTGGTTTCTGACGGGGCGTCAGATCATGTGGACACATCTGGAGGGACGAATGGAACTGGCGTACACCGACGAGCAGCTGGCGACGCGGTCGACGCTTCGCGCCTACTACGACGACCTGCTCGACCCCGACACTGTGGCCGAACTGGCAGCGGGTCACGGCGTCGGCCCGTCGATGCGGCGGGTCTGGAAGCAGATGTGCGCCGACGGCTGGGCCGGGGTCGGCTGGCCGACCAGCTACGGCGGCCAGGGACGTTCGGCGATCGATCAGTTCATCTTCTTCGACGAGTCGATGCGCGCCGGCGCCCCGGTGCCGATGCTCACGATCAACTCCGTCGGCCCGACGGTCATGGCCTACGGCACCGACGAGCAGAAGGAGTTCTTCCTGCCCAAGATCCTGGCCGGCGACATCCACTTCTGTATCGGCTACTCCGAGCCGGGCGCCGGTACCGACCTTGCGTCACTGCGAACGAGCGCAGTTCGTGACGGCGACGAGTACGTGATCAACGGCCAGAAGATGTGGACGTCGCTGTCGAGTGATGCCGACTACATGTGGCTCGCCGTGCGCACAGATCAGGAGGCGAAGAAGCACAAGGGAATCTCGATCCTTGCACTGCCCATGGATACCCCCGGTATCACGTTGCAGCCCCTGCGGTTGATGGGCGAACACGACATCAATGCCGTGTTCCTCGACGATGTGCGGGTGCCCGTCGCCAACTGCATCGGCGGTGAGAACCAGGGGTGGACCCTGATCACCAACCAACTGAACCATGAGCGGGTCACCCTGTGCTCGTCGGGCATCGTCGAGCGAGCGCTCGACGACATCCGGGCATGGGCGCAGCAGACGGAGTTGCCCGATGGGCGCCGCGTCGTGGATCAGGAATGGGTGCAGCTCAGCCTGGCCAGAATTCACGCCAAGCTCGACGTGCTCCGATTGATGAACTGGCAGAGCGCGTGGGAGGCCACCAACGGCGTGCTCGACATCGGGCACTGCTCGGCCATCAAGGTCTTCGGCACCGAGTTCTACCTCGATTCGTTCCGGTTGCTGTTCGAGATCCTCGGCCCGCCCGGGTACCTCAAATCAGGTACCCCGGGAGCGGTGCTCCAGTCGCGTCTCGAGGCGTCGTACCGGGGCATGCTCATCCTCACCTTCGGCGGCGGCACCAACGAGATGCAACGTGACCTGATCACGATGTTCAGCCTCGGATTCCCCCGGGCGGCACGCTGATGGACTTCGCCCTGTCCCCCGACCAGGCGGCCCTGCGCGACCTCACCCGCCAGATCGTCACCGATGCCTGCACATCAGAGCGCCTCACCGCAGTGTCGGCCACCGAGTCGGCGACCGACCTCGATCTGTGGCGCACGCTCGCCGATGCCGGCCTCGTCTCGATCCACCTGCCGGAGGCTGCCGGGGGCGGCGGCTACGGATGGCTCGAAGCCGCGATCGTGCTCGGCGAGATCGGCCGCATTGCCGCGCCGCTCCCCGCCCTCGCCGTGATGGCCATGGCGTCGCCGGCGTTGGCCACGGTGTACCACGAACACCCCGAGCTGCTCGATGGTGTCGCCAGCGGCGAGCACGTGGTGACGGCGGCGATCCACGAACAGGTCGGCGATCCATGGAGCCCCACCACGTCGGTCGCCGCCGGTCGCCTCAGCGGCACGAAGGTGTGCGTGTCGCACGGCCTGCTGGCGACCCGTCTCGTCGTCACCGCGGCCGACGGCCTGTACTCGGTCGAGGCGGACGCGCCGGGGGTGAGCATCGTCCGGCAGGACACCACGTCGGGGGTGCCCGATGCACTGGTGAGCTTCGACGGCGCGCCGGCGTTGCGCATCGGCGGCAACGACGCCAGTAAGGCCCTGCTCCAGCGGGCCCAGTCAGCCGCCTGTGTCATGACGGCGGCCTCGTGCGAGACCGTGCTTGCGTTGACCGCTGAGTACACGCGGACGCGACACCAGTTCGACCGGGCCATCGCCAGCTTTCAGGCGGTGAGCCAGCGCGCCGGCGATGCCTACATCGACACCGAGGCCGTGAGGCTCACCGCCTGGCAGGCCGCCTGGCGACTCGACCGGGGCATGTCGTGCGACGAGGAGATGCTGACGGCGAAGTTCTGGGCTGCCGAAGGCGGCTGGCGCGTCATGCACACCGCCCATCAT
>JANPCI010000349.1:0-5777 GCA_031430875.1 Actinomycetes bacterium
TGCTCGACTTGTTGCTCGAACACGCCGAACAGCTGCCGTTCGACGACTTCCGCCGGGTCGTGCGGCGCTGGGAGACGCTCGCCGACGAAGACGGCGCAGAAGCCGATGCCGCGGCCAACGAACAGAACCGCACGGCCTCGCTCAACGAGGTGAACGGCGCGATCGATCTGCGAGCGTCGGGCGGTTCAGCGATGTCCGCTGCTGAGATGCTCGGCATCTTCGAGCGGTTCGTCGAAGAGGAGTTTCGCAAGGACGTCGCTGCTCGAACCGACCTGCACGGCGCCGATGCACCCGCCTCGCTGCTCCCACGCACCGACGCCCAACGCCGCTTCGATGCGTTGCAGGAAATCTTCCGCAGGGCTGCGTCCACGCCGGCCGGCGGGCGGGCACCACTGCCTGTCGTCAACATCCTCGTCGATCAGCACACCCAAGAGGTGCTGTTGGCCCGACACCGTCTGATCCCGTTCCCCGACGACCTGACACCCGCCGATCTCGAACACCTGCGCTGCGAAACCGACAGCGGCATCCCGGTGCCGCCCGACGCGGTGTTCCAGGCGATGATGCAGGGCTACGTGCGCCGCATCGTGGTCGACCGTGACGGCGTGGTCATCAACATGGGCCGCAAGCGCCGCTTGTTCACCGGGGCGGCCCGCACCGCCGCGAAGCTGATGGCGAGCCACTGCGGCCATCCGGGTTGCACGGTCGGTTCACGACACGCCCACATCGATCACATGAACGAATGGGACCGCGACAACGGCCGTACCGACGTCGAGAACGGCCGACCCCGGTGCAGCAGCCACAATCCCACCAAAACCCGGTTGGGGCTCGTCGACAAACGCACTCGAGGTGGGCGGATCATCACCTACCGGCGTGACGGTTCATCGATGCTGCCTGTCGGCTGTCGAGCACCCGACGACGACGACCCCGACTCCGACGATTCCGATTATCCCGACGACGCCGGTCTCGCCCGCTTCGTCCGCGAGATCCGCTCGATCAACGCCGAGTAGTCGGCGCTTCGGGGCGTGCCCTCCCCGCCAGCACGCGGGCGGCAGTTGAACGTTTCCGAGCGGAATGGGTCTCAGCAGGTGCGACGTATTCCGCCCAGATTGATCCGACCGATCAGTCGGCGTGATGTCGCGTCTGCGTCAGTGCCGCTCGCCGAAGGTGTCGAGGAGGCCCTGCATGCCACCGAAGGTGACGACGCGGAACTCCTCGGCCGCGCCGAGGCCGTACTTGGCACCGAGCCCCTCGCTCGCCGATCGCAACAGCAGCGGGAGCAACTCATCGATCGAACCGGCAGCGAGCGCCTCATCGATGGCCGGGATCGTCCAACCGCCAGTGTCGGCCTGGAGCCGCAGTTGATTGAAGAAGTTGAGCATCATCGTGCGATGGCAGCAACCGGCCTCGATCTTGCGGTCGAGTGTGGCGGAGATGTCGACGATGTCGGTGACGTCGATCACCCGGCGTCCGAAGTACCAGCGTTCGAAGCACCCGTGAGGAGCGACCGCCCCACCCGGAGCATCGAAGTGCTCGGGATGGTGCAGGTCGAACTGGCTCGTCCAGAACGACTCGTCGACGGCGCGGGCCACCACGATGTGGTCGAGGTTGTCCTCGCCGTACATCGAGTACGGGTCGAACGACACGAGCGCGTACGGCCGGTAGGTGCGCACGGCGTGGATGACCCGCTCGCGCAGCTCGACCGTGGACACGTCGCCGAGCGTGTCGGTCGGATAGGCGAGCTCGACGATCTCCGACACGCCGAGGATCGCCGCGGCCCGCTCGAACTCGTCATGATTCGCGGCAATGGTCGACGCCTCATCGGAGCCAACGGAGTCGCGCCGGTCGTCGGTCGCCCTGACCACAACAACCCGCCAGCCGGTGTCAGCCCACGCGGCGACCGTCCCACCGAGGAACAACGCCACATCGTCGGCGTGCGCCACCACCAGCAGCACCACTCGCCCGAGACCGGGTTCGATCGTGCGCACGGTCGCGGACATGGCCAGCACCGTACTCGGGGCGCAATGATGGGGTGATGGACGAACTTGGCGACGGATTCCAGTGCGTCGAACGGACGGCGGTCGAAACGCTCAACGGCCTCGGGCCGTACCTGATCGCCGTGAACGATCCGCCCTGGTCGTCGATTGCCGACCAGGTTCCCGAGCCCACCACCGTGGTGATGGCGCACGTGATGCAACTGGCCAAGCTCGAGCTTGACGTCGAGGCGACCGCCGACGACGGCGCCGAGACCATCGTGGGGTTCGGCGGGGGCACCGCCCTCGACACGGCGAAGTACCTCGCGTGGAAGCGCGGGTTGCCGCTCGTCCAGATCCCCACCATCACCTCGGTCGACGCCGGGTTCACCGACGCCATCGGCGTGCGTGCCGACGGGCACGTCCGCTACGTCGGCGCGATCGAGCCCGAGGAGGTCGTGCTCGACATCGACCTCATCCGCAGCGCCCCCGAGCGCCTCAACCGAGCCGGCATCGGCGACGTGTTGTCGTGCCACACCGGCCTGCACGACTGGCGGGCGGCTGTCGGTGCCGGCGAAGGCGTGGCGTGGGACGCCGAAGCTGCCGCGCTCGGCGAGGCCCTCCTCGAGGAACTCGACGCCGCGCTGGCCGACATCGCGGCGGTGACGCCCGACGGGATCCGCTTTCTTGCCGATGCCTACCGGCGCGTCGGGGCTGCGTGCGCCGCCCTCGGCCACAGCCGCTTCGAGGAGGGATCGGAGCACTTCTGGGCGTACGCCTACGAGCATGCGACCGGTGTCCACCAGGTGCACGGTGAGCTGATCTCGTTCGCCGTGGTCGCCCTCTCCCACGTACAGCACAACGACGCCGACTTCGCTCATCGCATCGTGTCGATGGCGGCGGTGCGAGCGCATCCCGACGACCTCGGCATCACCCGCGCCCAGTTCGTCGACAACCTCGTCGGCCTGCGCGCGTACTCGCACCACGAGGGCCTCGACGTCGGCGTCGCCGACCTGCGCGAGCTCACCACATCCGACGCCAACGACGCCTTCGATTTCACGCTCACGCTGCCGCGAGTCTGAGTGCCACGCACATGACCACCCGACCGCTGCGCGCCGTGGTCCTCGGCTACGGCTTCATCGGCAACATGCACACCGATGCCGCAGCAGGTCTCGCCGAGGTCGAGATCGTCGGCGTGTCGGGGCACCGGCTCGACCGCGCCACCGACTTCGCCGAGCGGTGGGGCATCGACCGGGTCACCGACGACTGGGCAAGCCTGTGCGCAGAGCCCGACGTCGAACTCGTCATCATCGGCACTCCCAACGCTCTCCATGCCGAGCAGGCGATCCATGCCCTCGACCACGGCAAGCACGTCCTGGTCGACAAGCCGATGGCCACGACCGTCGCCGACGCCGACCGGATGATCGAGGCTGCACAGCGGGCCGATCGCACGCTGGCCGTCGGTCACATGTGGCGGTACCACCGTGACGTGATCGCACTGCGCGACCGCGTCGCCGCTGGCGAGTTCGGGCGCATCGTGCGAACGCATGGCTGGGGCGTTCACGCCGGATGGGGTCCGTCGGGCTGGTTCACCGATCCGGTACTCGCCGGCGGTGGAGCGCTCATCGACATGGGGATCCATGCCATCGACACCGCCCGCTTCCTGCTCGGTGATCCGGATCCTGACCGCGTCACGGCGTCGATCGGCTACGGCGAGTTCGGCGACTATCCGGTCGACGACGACGGCGTGGTGACGATCGACTGGGACGGCGGCGTGCGGTCGACGGTGGAGTTCGGATGGTGGCAACCTCGCCTCGGTGGGCTCGAAGCCGACACCGAAGTGCTCGGCACCACCGGCGCCTACCGCATCTGGACGATGCCACTTCCCCCGCCCGCCGACTACATCCACTGCTCGGTCCCGATGTACCGCGCCCAGCTCGCCGACGTCGCCGCCGCGTGCCGAACCGGCGCCGATCCAATCGCCTCCGCCGCCGTCGGCCGCACCGCCCTCGCCATCGTCGAACAGGCCTACCGTCACGCCCGGTCCCCACTGCAATGAGATTCCGGCGCGACAGTCGGACACTTTTCTCATCGCCTCCGCCCAACATCCCCCAGCGATGAGATTCCGGCGCGACAGTCGGACGCCTTTCTCATCGCCCGAGTGAGGGAGGGGCGGGTGGCGGTCAGCTGAGGAACGACGCTGTGAGCGTGGGCGGCGGCAGTCAGCTGAGGCCGAACTCGGAGAGCTCCACGGGGCGGCGCTCGTCGATCGAGCGATGGGCGGCGGCACCGGTGGCGACGGCCCACATGCCTTCGGTGATGGTCACCGACGCAGGGCGGCCGGCTCGGATCGCGTCGGCGAGCGCGAGGTGTTCCATGTAGCTGGCCCCCTGGTGGAAGTCGGGGTACGGCACGCGGGGATCCATCGGAGCCGGCACCTCGCGCACGCCACCGCCAGGGTGCGAGCCCGGCTTGCCGGCGGCCGACCGTTCGCCGAGCCACACCACGTCGCCGGGCACGGTGGCCTCCATCTTGGCGAGGTCGCCGGTGATCGTGATCTCCTGCTCGAAGCGGCCGCCTTCGGCGAACATGCACAGGTCGAGCGCACCGCGCACGCCGTTGGCGAACTCGACGATCACGAACGCGTTGTCGAGGATGTCGGGGACCTCGCCGCGGCCATCGATCTCGTACACCTCGTCGAGGTGGTTGACGTCCTGGCCGCCGCTGGCCATCACCCGCACGGGGCGTGCGCCGGCAACGAGGTGCATCAGGTCGAAGAAGTGGCAGCACTTCTCCACGAGGGTGCCCCCGGTGTTGCGCGTGAAGCGGTTCCAGTCACCGACCTTCTTCAGGAACGGGAACCGGTGCTCGCGGATCGACACCATCCGGGTCGTGCCACAGACGCCGGTGGCGAGTTGGTCGAGCATCGCCGCCGGAGTCGGCATGAAGCGGTACTGCAACCCCATCCACGTGATCGCGTCGCGACTGTCGGCGGCCTCCACGACGGCGAGGCAGTCCTCGACCGTGGTGCACAGCGGCTTCTCGATGAGCACGTGCTTGTCGCTGGCGAGCGCATCGGCGAGCACGGCCGCGTGCGTGAAGTTCGGTGTCGTGATGACCACGGCGTCGACGTTCGGATCGGTGAGCAGGTCGACATGGTCGCGGTAGGTGGCAACACGTGCCTTGGCCGAGGCACCACCCGGTCCGGCCTCGACACAACCGAGTCCCCACTCGATGCTCGTGGCCACAGGATCGGCCAGCGCCACGACTTCTGCCCCCTCGATGTGGTTGAGATCGAGGATGTGCTCGCCGCCCATCATCCCGCTGCCGATGATCCCGTACCGGATGGTGTCGCCCACGCATCGAACCTACTCCGCCCCCCAACCCTCCCCGCCCGACGATCAGTGCGCGAACCGTTCCGCAAACCGGCACTGCTCGCGCACTGATCGTTGGTTGTCGGGCGAATTTCTGGTCGGGGAACCTGATCGCCCACTCAGGGTCGTGCGGCTGGGCGATCTCGACGAGTGGGCGACGGCTCACCACGGGGTGATCTCGATGGAGGCGAGCGGGCTCAGCCGATCGAGCTGGTACCGCGCCATCCGGTCGGGACAGCTCGAGCAACTCCATGCCGGCGTGGCACGGCTCCACGGAACTCCGGATACCACAGAGCAGCGGATCATGGCCGCCGTCCTCGCCGTGGGTCGACCCGTCCTTGCGTCACATCGTTCCGCGGCACACCTGTGGGGAATCGAGCGTCCACGCGGCGAACCGGTCGATGTCATCGTCGTCGGCCGTCGACGGCTCCCC
>JANPCI010000350.1:0-4639 GCA_031430875.1 Actinomycetes bacterium
CGTAGATGTGCAGCTTCGAGCCGATCCGTACTTCGAGGAGTTCAGGCATCCCGGAAGATTACACACGAAAAGTTACACACGCTCTACAAGTTCCGTGCCTCCCCTCGGATTCGAACCGAGAACCTGCGGATTAAGAGTGCCTCAAATAGTGCACACACAAACATCGTTTGGTTGTCAAATCGCACACTTGACCAGGGGGGACGGACGATAGCCGTTCTGCTCCCTCGCCCCCGAAACACCCTGTTTTGCACACGAGTTACACACACGCGAAAAGGCCCCCGTCTGGCTACAGAACGGGGGCCTTTCCGGGCCGAGGCGAAGCGCTACGGCGGGAAGCGCTCGAACTCGGTTGTGGCAGCGGCGGGATTCGAACCCGCGACCTCCGGGGTATGAACCCGACGAGCCGACCAGACTGCTCTACGCTGCGCCGCACACAGTAGGGCAACTTGCGAAAACGTGCAACAACCCCAAATTTTGGCGGGGGGGAAGAGCTTCCAGGGGCGTCACCTCAACAGTCCGGGGTAGAACCGATCTTCACTGCGTCGACGTAGCACTTCGTCGACTTGTCGGCGTCCACGTAGCCCTTACGGACGACAAGGCCAAGACCGACGAGCACGACCAGGACGGCGAGCCAGAACACCCGCCTGCGCCACCGAGCGACGCTCCGCAGCTCGAACGCGTCCGCGACGAAGACCCCGGGCCGGCTCCACTCGCCGTTGATGCTCTGTGCGCCGCAATGCTTGCAGACCACCGCGGCAGTGCTGATGTCCTCGGCGCAGAACGGACACGTGAACGTACTCACGTCGACCTCACGCGGCGGTCTCCGTGAGCAGCCGTGCAGCAATCACCGACAACCGTTCCACCGAGACGGAGCGCGACGCCGAGCTCAGCCGGTCATCTAGCACCAGAACGACGCAGCCGCCGTCGCGGAGCCGAACCGCCCCATCCACACCGTCAGGTAGACGCGTCACAACAGTCTCGAAGTTCGCCGGGGTCGCCATAGTGCCAACAGGTTGGCACGGGGGTACGACAGTGTCGAGCGACGTCACCGCTTTCTTTCCGAAAGGTCGAGGATCGCCATGACCGCAGTCTTCACGGCCTCGAGCGTCGCCGCGTCAGCGCGCGAGAGCCTGGCGTCGATGTCGAGCACGTCGATCACCGGTCGGCCGGCGACGACTCGCCGGATCGAGATGGGATCCGGGATGAGGAGTTCTGGTTCTTCGCCGCGTCCGATCCGATCGATCGAATCGGAAGTCCAGCCGAGCGCTTCGGCAACGCGCCATAGGGTCACTTCGCTGTACTTGTCCCGAAGCGCCCGCTTCAAGTTCTTGATCGTCGACAGGCTCACGTGCGCCCGATCGGCCAGGTCGTCGCTGGTCATGGCGAGCGCGACGCGGCGCGCTTCGATCGCTTCGCCGACCGCCACCCAGTCCAACTCTTTGCACGGCATCGACTGAAAGGGTAGTCGGTTGTGACGACCTGAGACAACTATCGGCAACTTGGATCGTTGACCGACAGGAAACTTCGACAAAATGCCCCGAGTTGGCACAACTCCACTCGTAACTTGCGGTACGTTGTCGCCATGCCTCAACGAATCGACCCCACCCGCCTGCGCGACGTGATCGACCTCGCGGTCGCCGCCCGTCGAGTCACCACTGATTCCCACCTCGCCGCTGTCGCCTCGATAGACAAAGCGACGCTCTCCCGCCTCCTCTCCGGGGAACGCGACGGAACCCCGGCGATCCACGGACAACTCGCCGACGCACTCGGCGTCCACGTCCGCACCATCACCACACGATCCGAAGTCCCGGAAACAGACCGGACCCACCGTCGTGCCCGCCGAAGTCCCGCTACCCGGAGCGAATCCGAGGTCGAACGGGCGGCATCGTGAACGCCGACACCCCTCCGGCTCCGCCCACCAACCGGCCCAAGTCCGACATCTTCCTCACCACAGCCGAGATGGCCGCAGTGTTCGGTGTCTCCGACGCCACGGTCCGACGCCACGCCGAACAGCACGGCAACTACTCCGGGATCACCGCGATCCGCTCCGGCCACATGTGGCGCTTCGTCCGCTCCCAGCTCACCGCCATCACCGAAGGGCGGGTGGCGTGATGGTCTGGCAACAGTGGCTCCTTCTTGCGTTCGTCTTTATCAACAGTGTGTTGATCATCCCCGTCGTCGGGCTACCACGCGGCCCGCTGACACGGCCACAGGCAGTGATCGCTGTTGTCCTCAATGCCTGTGTTTCGTTGCTCGTGGTGTCTATATGAGCCCGCTCGTCTCGTTCGAGGGCGTCGACCTCGAAGTCATCGCCGACACTGCACACGAATGGCTCATCCCGACAGCCAAGGTTGCGGCCGGCTTCGGCGTGTCAGTGGAGACCGTTCGGTCGGTCAAGTCCAGGCACCCCACCGAACTCGTCATAGGCAAGCACTGGGTCGTTGCAGATTGCAACACCCTTGGCGGACCGCAGTCGTTCACGATGTGGACCAAGCGCGGCGTCGTTCGCCTCGGGTTCCTGCTCACCGGGGATCGTGCCCGCAGGTTCCGTGACTTTGCCGAAGACCTCGTCGTCGGGATTTCGGCTCCTCCCCAGTTCGAGATCCCGACGACGTTGGCCGGCGCGCTCCGTCTCGCCGCCGACGAATCCGAACGTGCCGACCGTGCCGAA
Organism: Actinomycetes bacterium; assembly: GCA_031430875.1. Lineage (GTDB taxonomy): Bacteria > Actinomycetota > Acidimicrobiia > Acidimicrobiales > Ilumatobacteraceae > Sva-07. The sequence goes on from JANPCI010000350.1 coordinate 2,672, forward strand.
GTCCTCGTCGCCGAGATGACCCCGAAAGCCGAGATCCACGACGCGTTGATGTCAGCCGACGGCGACATGAGCGTCCGCGAGGCAGCGCAAGCGTTGGTCCGGGCCGGAGTCGACACCGGCCAAGGCCGGCTGTTCGCGTCGCTCGTCGCAATCAACTGGCTCGACAAGTCGCGTCAGCCACTCCAACGCCACGTCGACCGTGCTGTCCTGGTCCGCAAGGTCACGACGTACGTCGATTCGCTCGGCGACATGCACGCCTCCACGCAGGTTCGCGTCACCCCGAAAGGGCTCGCCGAACTCGTCCGCCGCCTCGGGCCCGCATCGATGGGCCTGGTGACCGGATGACCACCGCCGAGTTGGAAGCCCTCGCCGAGCAGCTCCTCAACTTCATCGACGACGGACGGTTCACACCCGCCGACCACGAAGACGCCCGCCGACTCCGTCTGCTCGTCCTCGACGCCGCAGCCGGCCTCTACTTCTAACCCGAACGGAGACATGATGCTTGGAATCTGCCGGATCTGTGGCGACACCGTCGACCCGAACGCCCCCGGCGGCGAGTGGGACGTCTGTTTGAAGTCGTCGTGCTTCGACGCCGCCTCGGCTCGACTCGACGACGTGCCGCTGGCCGACAAGATCGTCATCGACGACATGGGGATCGGCCGATGACCGCCATCATCGCCGCGGCGACCGCGCAAGGCGGCGAGGAATACTCGATCCTCCGCACACTTACGGTGTGCGTCATCCTGCTCGCGATCGCGTGGGCGCTCGGTACTGCGGCTCGCGACCCGGGTGACCGGGATGGCCGTCGCCGCCCCGGGATAGACCCACGCAAGTTGCAGGAATCAATCGACGCACACCCGTCCGGCCAGCCAGCAAAGCAGGACTCCGACCGCTGACCCTACGTGCACGGACCATACGTGCACGTAACACCTTCCCTTTCGTGGAGAGCTATGTCTGTTTCACCGATCGACTATCCCTTGGGCGCCGCGCCCGGCAATGAGCTTGATCCACTCGACCCTTCCAACCAGTCGAGAGAAGTCCGGATTCTTCTCGCCGCGGCACGTGGCGCGGGCCGCACCCTTCTGCCCGACGAACTCCAGATCCCACCGGGCGCCACGCCCGACATCGTGAGGGCAGTGCAGGAACGCCAACTCGTGTGGGCGCGCATGTCGGCGGCGCTCGGCCTCGACTTCGACAACGCCCGACTCCACGTCTACGTCGGCACCGGCGTCCCCGGCATCACCGCGGAGATGGCCCGCAAATGCGCCGAAGCGCAAGGGTGCGACATCGTGCTCGTCTCCGCCTCGGCCACCGCAGCGACAGTGAAGGCCCGGTCGCGAGGCTCGGACTGGTCGGTCGTCGAGTACACGATCGAGGACGCTCAACGCAACGGGTTCCTCGACGTGTCCTACGTCGACCGCCGTCAGGTCGCCCAGCAGCACTGGATCGGTCATGCCGTCCGCACACCGCGCGAATGGTTCCACCTCCAGTTCGACGTCCTCGAAGGGGTGATGGTCCGCACGCCGATGAAAGAAGCGCCTGCCTGGGTGGCCCGGTTCGGTGAACGGAAGTGGAGAGCCGGGTATCACACGAACCCGCTGAACATGCTCGCTGCCCGCGCCTCGTCGATCGCTACCCGCATGGTGAATCCGGTCCCGACGATCAACGGTGTACGGGTCCGAGTGGCCGATCTCGACACGCCCCGCCTCGGCGAGAACGCCGAATGGACCGAAGATACCGGAATCCCGACCGTGATTGAGGCGCCATGAGCCCCGAACACAGGGCCGAGTGGTTCGAGCAGCTCGACCGAGTACTCGCACACACGTGCCACTGGGATGACTTCGAGGCCGACTACGGCACGCCCACACCGGTAGCCATGATTTCGGGCTTGCGAGACGAGTTCCACCGGCTCGAAGAACTGGCGTCCGACCCGGTCTTCGCCTTCCTGCTCGGCGAAGGTGCACTGGA
>JANPCI010000351.1:0-13767 GCA_031430875.1 Actinomycetes bacterium
GTTGAGGCGGCCGCCGATGCGAACAGCAGATTGTGTGCCGGAGCGCGGCGGGGGTGGCCCCGGAAGATTGCTCAACAGCGCACTGATGTCGCGCACATACATCTCGGAGAACGGGCGAAGACCGGCCACGTTCGGGTGCACCGAATCGGCGAACCACTCCGGTTGCATCAGGCTGAGCCCTGCCCAATCGATCAACCGGAAGTACCGATCGGCGGCGGCTCGTCGCCGCAGCGCCTCGTTGAACGTGTTCGTCACGTCGTAGTCGTCCCGGTTCATCACCGTCACCCACGCGGTCGGCGTTGCGGGACCGATCTCTGCCCGGAGGCGATCGATCAGTGCCCCTGCGAACGCGACCGGGTCGGGACACTGACACCGGGCAACCGACAGCAGGTCGTTCGTCCCGAGCTGTACCACCCACAGCTGCGGGTCGACCCCCTGGGCCTTCAGGGAACGAATGCGCTCGATGCCGGAATCGCGAAAGCCCTGAAACTCGAACGACACGGCGATTCGACGGGCGCTCAACCCCTCGACCCGCACGCCTGGGAGCCCGTTGGCCTGCAAGAACGAGCGGATGTAGGTCGCGTTCCCTCCGGTCAGCGAGTCACCGACGATCACCGCATCGGGCTGAAGTGCCTGGCCCTTGACCAGACCGCCCGACGGTGCGGCACCGATCAGCCCAACGGTGACCGCAAGGGCGCAGGCGAACCGTCGAGTTCGTCGAGTCACGGAGTCGGACCCTACCGGACCGATAGGTTGCCCCGATGGGCTTGGTGATCTACACGGATGGTGCCTGCCGAGGGAATCCCGGGCCAGGTGGATGGGCATGGGCGGTGGCGCCGAGCGGTGAGCCGAGCCGGGCTGGCGGCGAGACGCACTCCACCAATCAACGCATGGAGATTCATGCCGTCCTCGATGCACTGCAGACCTACGCCCCCGTGGCAGATGACCACGGAGGCCCGTTGCCCATCGAGATCGTGTCCGATTCGACCTATGTCGTGAAGTGCTTCAACGACCGATGGTGGCAAAAGTGGGAACGTAACGGCTGGAAGAACTCCAAGAAGGAGCCCGTGGCCAATACCGACCTGTGGAAGCCCCTCATCGAGTTGGTGCACGCCGGCGATGTGTCGTTCCGCTGGGTGAAGGGCCACAGCGGTGACACGATGAATGACCTCGTCGACCGCTTGGCGGTCGCCGCCGTCCCCGCTGCGGGCTGACCGCGGGCCGGAGCGTCAGTCCGGCCGCCACAAGGAGTCGTCAAGTCGAGCGCCGAGCGTGACGAAGAATCCAACGTGACGATGGATGTTCGCGCCCGCCGCACATTACAGTTGTGTTACATGCGCCGCCTCGCCCTCGCTGTCAGCGTCGCCGCGGCGGTGGCGCTGCTCCCGTTCGCCCCCGGCGACGCCCCGCGCGTGTCGGCTCAGTCGAGCCTCGCAACGGTGACTGTCAACGGAACCGGCTTCGGCCACGGGCGCGGCCTCAGCCAGTGGGGCGCCTACGGCTTGGCGGTCGACTACGGATGGAACTGGGAGCAGATTCTCGGCCACTACTACAGCAACACGCAGATGGGCGACGTTCCGACGACGGAGCGCATCAGCGTGCGGCTCCTCGGCCTCGACAACGCGCCGTCTGTCGCAGTTGTCGGCCACGGGCCCGCCGGCGTCTCGTGGAACGGGTTCACCTACGCATCGTTCCAGGCGGTACGCAATCCCGCCGGGGCCTTCGAGGTCTTTGCCAGTACCGGCCAGTTGTGCAACCCCGTCGACATCTGGCTCGGCACCGCGAACGCCGTGACGTTCACGACGGCCACCGGCGAGGACCCTGCATCGTCGAGGGCCGAAGCAATCGGACTCTGCCAGCCCAACGGCTCGATTGTGCACTACCGGGGCTCGATCAACGTGTCCAACCAGCCTGGTGCCGGGACCCGGGTCGTCAACGACGTCCGCGTCGAGGACTACCTCCGCGGCGTCGTGCCGAAGGAAGTGTCGGCCAGCTGGGGTGACGCCGGAGGTGGCCGAGGCATGAACGCCCTGCGGGCGCAGGCGGTGGCGGCGCGCTCCTACGGCCTCCAACAGAACCGGTACGCATACGCCAAGACCTGCGATTCGATGTCGTGCCAGGTGTACGCGGGAGCGGCAACTCGACCCGCGCCAGGTGGCATCGTCACGTCGGTCGAACACCCACGCACCGACAGGGCGATCGTCGAGACCGCCGGCAAGGTCCGCCGGTGGCTGCCCGGCAGCAACGGCACGGCCGGTGCGCTCGTGTCGACGGAGTTCTCGGCCTCGAACGGACCCCGCACCGCCGGCTTTCCGTTCCCCGCCGTCGACGACCCCGGCGACGCCACGAGCGGCAACCCAAACCATCGCTGGACCCGGGTGCTCGATGGCCCGACGCTCGCCGAACGCTACGGCCTCGGCACACTGCTGTCGGTCACGATGGTCGAGGGCGACACGCGCTACGAGGGCATCTGGTACAACGACGTCGTCCTGACCGGCACCGCCGCAACCCGCCGAATCGACGCGTGGACATTCCGCGGCCAGAACGGGCTCCCGTCGCCCGGCTTCACGATCGATGGATCGACACCGGCGAGGCTCGTCCCACCCAAGCGGATCGAGGTCGACATCGTCGGGCGTCAGGTGACCGGCATCGACGGCGTCGTCACCACCATTCCCGCCGGCGTCACCGCAGCTTCGATCAACGTCACAGCAGTGACGCCGGATGGCTCCGGCTTCATCACCGTGTGGCCGTGTGCGGTGCCTCGACCGACCACCTCCAACCTCAACTACAGCAGCGGAGCGATCGATGCCAACGGCGTGATCGCTCCCGTCGACGCCAACGGCAAGGCCTGTCTGTACTCCCATGTCGGAACTGACGTGGTCGTCGACGTTGCCGGGTGGTTCGGGCCCAACGGTGCGGCCGGCTCCGGCTTCACGGCGATCACACCCGAGCGTCTGGTCGACTCACGTGTTGGCGTCGGGGTCCCGGTCGGTCGCATCCTGCCCGAGCGCCCCATCGAGATCCAGGTGACCGGCGCCGGCGTCACGACGATCACCGGGGGTTCGACCACGATTCCGTCCGGCGCCGTCGCCGCCGCGATCAACGTCACCTCCGTCAGCTCCTCCGGCCCTGGTTACATCACGGTCTGGCCCTGCGGCGTGGCGCGGCCCCTGGTCTCCACGCTCAGCTTCGCGTCCGGTGCGATCCGCTCCAACGGAGCCATCGCGCCGCTCGGCGCAGGGGGCAAGCTGTGTCTCTACAGCCACATGCCCACCGACGTCGTCGTCGACATCGTCGGATGGTTCGCTGCCGGCAGCACACCGGACTCGTCGACGTTCGTGTCGCCGGTCCCGGAACGCTGGGTCGACACCCGCATCGGGCTCGGTGCGCCAGCTCGACCGGTGGTGCCTGCCGGGCCGATCCAGATTCCCGTCGCCGGACGCCAGATGGTGGTCGCCGGCAAGCTCGTGAACATCCCCGCCGACGTGGCTGCGGTGTCGATGAACGTGACCGTCGTCGAGCCCGCGGTCGCCGGGTTCGCAACCGTGTGGCCTTGCGGCACCGCTCGACCCACAACGTCGAGTCTGAACTACCCGGCCCGTAGCATCGTCGCCAACAACGTCGTCGCCACTGTTGGCGGTGGCTCGGTCTGCATGTATACGCACTCCGACGCGCACGTCGTCGTGGACGTGACCGGGTGGTTCACGCGAAGTGGCGTGTATCGGGCCGTCGTGCCGGACCGGGCCGTCGACACCCGGTACTCGATCGGACCCGCGCCGGTCTGACACGGCGTCGGGAGTCGCGCCCCGACGGATTGTCGTTCCGGACCGCTTGCCGCATAGGTTTGCGCCCCTATGGACATTTCTGGTGCAAGCGCAATCGTCACAGGTGGAGCCTCGGGAATCGGAGCTGCGTCCGCACGCATGCTGGCCGCCCTCGGGGCCAAGGTCGTCATCGCCGACCTGCAGGAGGACAAGGGCAACGAACTTGCCAACGAGATCGGCGGCGCGTTCTGCAAGGTCGACGTCACCAACACCGACGACATCGTCAACGCCGTCGAGATGGCCAAGTCGATGGGCCCGGTCCGCGTGCTCGTCAACTCCGCCGGCATCGGTTGGGCCCAGCGCACGGTCGGCAAGGACGGCACACTCGAGTCGGCTGCCAACCTCGACGCGTTCAAGAAGGTCGTCGCCATCAACCTGATCGGCACGTTCGACTGCATCCGCGTCGCCGCCACCGCCATGAGCACGACCGAACCGCTGGAACACGGCGAGCGCGGTGCGATCGTCAACATCGCCTCCGTCGCTGCGTTCGACGGCCAGATCGGCCAGGCGAGCTACTCCGCGTCGAAGGGCGGCGTCGTCGGCATGACCCTGCCGGTTGCCCGCGACCTGTCGGCGATCGGCATCCGCGTCAACACCGTCGCTCCCGGCCTGATCGATACTCCGATCTACGGCGAGGGTGAAGGCAGCGAGGCGTTCAAGGAGAATCTGCAGAAGGGTGTGCTGTTCCCCAAGCGGCTCGGCGATCCAGAGCAGCTCGCGTCGATGGTGATCGAGTGCATCACCAACAGCTACATGAACGCCGAGACCATTCGCGTCGACGGCGGCATCAGAATGCCCCCGAAGTGACCGACTGACCCTGTTTGCGCCTACCCAACCGGTTTGCGTTGCAGAACTGTTGGGCCGGCCCAACCAAACTGTCACGCGAACCGGGTTTTCCGGTGGGGCCCGTTGCTATGTGGTGTACTCGGCGTTGAATCTCACGTACTCGTCGCTGAGGTCGCAGCCCCACACCGTGGCGGCGGCGTCGCCGGTGCCGAGCGATACGTGGATGCGCACGTCGGCGCCGCGCATGTAGCTCGACAGGTCGGCCAGTGCGCCGTCGTCGAGCAGGCGGGGGTACACCTCGGTGTCGCCGAATCGGATCACCACGACGTCCTGGTCGATGTCGGTGTCGTCACTGCACTTGCCGATCGCCATCGCCACACGGCCCCAGTTCGGATCAACACCGTGCACAGCGGTCTTCACCAGCGGTGAGTTGACGATGGCCTTGGCCACTCGCTTGGCCTGGGCGACATCGTGAGCTGCATCGACGTGCACTTCGATCAGTGAATGGGCGCCCTCGCCGTCGCGGGCGATCTGCTTGGTCAGATCGAGCGCCACCTCGTACAGGGCTGCCTCGAAAGCGTCGAGCGCGACGGGCCCGGCGGCGCCCGACGCCATGATCACCGACGAGTCGCTGGTCGAGGTGTCGGTGTCGACGCTCACGCAGTTGAACGTCCGGTCGACCACACGCCGGAAGGCCGCGTCGAGGTCGGCCGAGGTGAGCTCGGCGTCGGTGAACAGCAGTGAGATGTGCGTCGCCATGTCGGGCTCGATCATTCCGACGCCCTTGGCCATTCCGACGACACGAGCGGCACTCCCGGCGACGGTCGCCTCGGCGAGCTTGGGCACCGTGTCGGTGGTCATCATGCCGCGTGCCGGGCGATCGGCATCATCGGACGTCAGCTCACTCGGCAGCGCGCCGATCCCGGCGCGGATCCGATCGATCGGGTAACGGCGACCGATGACCCCGGTCGAGGTGACGACCACATCGGTTGGTTCGCATCCGAGACGAGCAGCGACCGAACGGGCGACTTCGATTGCGTCGTCGTGGCCCGGTTGGCCCGTGGCCACGTTGGCGTTCTTCGAGATCACCACGACCGCCCGCGCTGCTCCATCTGCCACGTTGGCCCGGCTCAGGACAACGCTCGGCCCGGAGAACCGACTCTTGGTGAACACCGCAGCGACTGGGACGGCGACGTCAGCAGCGATCACGACGAAGTCGTCGGTGTCGTCCTTGACACCGATGTTGGCGACGTGGCTGCGGAAACCGAGGGGGAGGGTGGTCACTCCGACAGCCCGTTGCCGATGGCGGTGAAGATGGAGGCCATCGCCTCGACCTGACTGTCGTCGAGGTGGTCGAAGATGTGGCGGCGAACACTGTCGACGTGGCCGGGGGCGGCTTCGCGGAGTGCATCGAGCCCGGTGTCGGTGAGTTGCGCCATCATCACACGGCGGTCCTGAGTGGATGCTTCGCGCATCACGAAGCCCGTCGAGACGAGCCCGTCGAGGCGTCGGGTCAGCCCGCTCGGCGACAACTGCAGCAGATCGGCCAGATCGCACATCCGCATCGACCGGTCGTCGGCCTCCGACAGGTACACAAGGACCTGGTAGTCGCCCAGCGTCAGCCGTTGCTCGGCAAGATCACGCTCGATTGCGGCGACGAGGTCGCCGTAGGTTTCGATGTAGGTGCGCCATGCCACCATCTCAGCGGGGGTCAGCCAGGTCGTTCCCATGGCTTCAGGCTACCCAGACCGCGCAATTGTTGTGAGGGACAAAGGTCCCGCTGCTGCGGACTGTCAACCGGCGATCAGTCGGCGGCGAAGTGAGCGGCGAGGCGGTCGAGCGTGGCCTCGATCGCCGTTGCGTTCTTCTTGGTGATGCCGGTCAGTTTCAAAGCCGATGGGAACCGGGCCACGCCCCAGTCGAACTCTTCGGTCACCTCGGTGCCGCCGTCGACGGGGCGCAGCCGATATCGCCACACGTGGCGTCCCATGTGTCGCCACGCGATCACGGTGGGCTCATCGAACTCGACGACCTCGTTGGTGATCTTGTAGGGCATGCCCTTCTTCATCGACATGGAGAACTTCGCACCGAGCGAGAGACGCTCGGGATCGTCGCTTGTGGCGGCCTTGACCGTGCCCGACCCGTCGATCAGCGGATGCTGTGCCGGGTCGGCGAGCAGATCGAAGATCGCCTGGGGCTCGGAGGCGACGAACCGGATACCTCGCACGACTCGCTCGTCGCCCGGGGCGGTCGTGGGAGCGTCGTTCTCGTCAGCCATGTTCAACAGTGTGACCCATTGCGGACGCAACTGCCAGACCACAGCGCCGACCCGAGAACATTGCCCCTTGGCTCGATGCCGTGTCGCGGTGATCCCCGCACACGAATCGACCGTCGTCGAGACGCACGGGTCGCTTCGGGTTGAACGGTGCGCGCTGGCGTGGCTGGCCGTGCTCGATCCGATAGGTGCGCAGGTGATCCCAGCCGTCGACGGCGGGCCCCCACCAGCTGCGGAGTTGTGCTCGGGCATCGTGTTCGATGTTGTCGCCGACGTGGCCGGGCAGCGCCGCGACAACCAGATGGCGATCGTCAGGTGCGTACGTGGGCGCCACGTTGCTCATCACCGCGACGTTCAGCACGGGGCCACGTCCGGTGCCGTCGAGCACCACGAGCTTCGAGTCGATCGGCGCCTCGCGAGCCGCAAAGTACACCGCTCCGACTGATTTGGACTCCACCTCTGCCAGGCCGAGTAGCCGGGCCGCAGTCGGGCCCTCTGTGGCAACGACAACTGCAGCGGCGCGGATTTCGTGGCCGTCGTCGAGCATCACCGACGTTGCCGAGGTCGACGCTGCCCGCGCCCCGAGGTGGATGCTGCCCTCCGGCAGTTTCGCCGCGAGCTGGTCGGGGATCGCCTGGATGCCGGCTGCCGGCACGGCAGAGTCGCCGTCGGCCAGCATCCGGAAGATGATGTCGAACATGCGTCGGCTGTCGGCCAGTTCGGGGTCGAGTTGGATGCCGGCCACCAGCGGGCGGAAGAACCGCTCGATGATCGTGTCGGAGAACCCGGCAGCGGCGAGTGCATCACGGGTCGATCCGTCGGGGCCCGTGAGTAGCTGGACCGGATGGACGCTGCGGACCCGACGACGCAGAAGCCCGATACGGGCCTTGTCGAACAGCGAGCCGATCGGCGCTGTGACCGTCGACAGCGTGGTCGTCGGCCGCCGGAACGGGTCGCCGACAACGGCACCGCGACCGTTGCGCCACACCAGTGCACCGGGATCGAACGCCTGCAAGTCGAGTGCTGCCATGTCGAGCTGGCGATTCAGCTCGGGATAGGCGGTGAGCGCAACTTGGAAGCCGCGGTCGAGCGTGAACCCGTCGACGTGATCGGTACGCACCCGACCACCGACACCGTCACTCGCTTCGAACACCTGCACCGCCACCCCTGCCTCGTGGAGTGCAACGGCGCACGACAATCCGGCCAGGCCCGCACCGACGATGGCCACCGGTGCGTCGGGACGCGTCACGAGCCGAGCAGCGCTCGCAGCGCCGTGGCGAGGTCGGGGTGCGCGAAGGTGAAGCCGTCGTCGGCTTCGAGGATGCGGGGGAAGACCTTCTGGCCGGAGAACAGCAGGTTGTCGGCGAGTTCACCGCCGAGCAGCAGCTTCGGGCCGAATCTGGGGATCGGCACGAACGTCGGGCGGTGCAGCACCTCGCCCAGCGCCTTCGTGAACTGGAGGTTGGTGACCGGGGTCGGCGCCGTCAGGTTCACGGGCCCGGTCGTCTCGGCCGTGAGCAGGTGGGCGATCGCGGCGACCTCGTCGTCGATCGAGATCCAACTCTGCCACTGGTCGCCGCTGCCCATTTTGCCGCCGAGGCCGAACTTGAACAGCGGAAGCTGCTTCTTGAGAGCGCCCCCCTTCGCCGACAGCACGATGCCGGTGCGCAGGTGCACGACCCGCACGCCCGCCGCCGCCGCCAGTGCGGTGGCCTGCTCCCACTGCACGCAGAGGTCGGCGAGGAAGCCGTCGCCGGGACTCGAGGCCTCGTCGAGTTCCTCGTCTCCTCGTGCGCCGTAGATGCCGATCGCCGAGCCCGACAGAAACACCGTCGGACCATTGTCGGCCGCGGCGATCGCCTCGGAGATCAGTGTGGTGCCCTTCGTGCGGCTCTCGGCGAGTTCGCGCTTGTAGTCGTCGGTCCAGCGCTTGTCGCCGATGCCGGCTCCGGCAAGATGCACGACGGCGTCGACGCCATCGAGCGCGTGCGTGTCGATCCGGGATTCAGCGGGCGACCAGACGATGTCGGTTCCCATCGGGTTGCCGCGAATGACGCGGATCACCTCGTGGCCGAGCGACTCGAGGTGTGGCTTCAGGGCTGAACCGATGAGGCCGGTGGATCCGGTGATGGCGACGCGCATGACACCGAGCGTAGAACGCGATCGGGCGGATCGACTCGACGGAGCCGGTGATGGCGAGAACCGCGCTCGGCCTGAGCGGGTTGGTCAGCCGGCTTCGCTGATGATCTGGGCGAGCAGTTCGGGGTCGACGGCGCCGGCGACCGATTCGGTCGAGCCGTCGGTCTTCACGACCACGAGTGCCGGCTGATACGACACGCCGAAACGATCGAACACGTCGCCCGGGTCGTCGCTGATCTGCGGAAACGTTAGGCCGTGCTTGTCGATGAACCCCTGGAACGAGTCGTCGTTGCCGGTCCATGCAACGCCGACAAAGTTGGCGGAATCCTTGAACTGCTGGGCTGCCTCCTCGACCGAGGGGGCTTCACGGTTGCAGGTGCTTCAAGTGGGCGCCCAGAACCAGAACACCGTCGGCTTGCCGGCGTAGTCGGCACCGTTGAACTCGCCGCCGCCCACCAGAGGAGCGGTGAACTGCAGTGCCTCGGGCACGGGCACTGGCGCGGTCACTGGCGCCGACGTGGCCGTCGTCGCGTCGCCCTCGGGAGAAATGGGTGCAGCGGTGGAAGCGGCCGCACTGTCGCTGGAAGTCGTCGAGTCGGGCTGCGATGCCGTGGGCGCCGCAACCGCAGCGCTGTCGACGCCGCCGGTGTCTGAGCTGCCGCCGTCGGAGCCGCACGCCGTGGCGAGCAACCCGAGGGCGATGACTGCCGCAGCGAGCTGTGTTCGGCGGTGAAGTCGAGAGGTCACGCTCATGAAGGTAGCGAGCCCGCCCGGCGAATGCAGCGGCATGCTCCCGACGTTTCCGAAACGTTCTCGTAGGCTCCACCGTCGATGAAGACGCGCACCCTGCTGCTGCTCTCGGTTGGCGTCGGTCTGGTGATCCTGCTGGCCGGCGGTCTGTTCTTCGTGCAACTCGCGAATCAGAGCCCCTCGGTCGAGCCGGCCGAGATCGGCGAATCGGTAGCAGTTGGCGACGTGGAGGTCACCGTGCTCGCAACGTCGCAAGCTACGCCGATCTTCGGTGTGGACGTGGAGATCGGCGGCGTCGACGACTCCGACGGAATCGACAGCTTCGAGTTGATCACGGGTGATCTCGAGCTCTCACCGATCACCGCGCCGGCCGATGGCCGATGCGTCGACATCAGCGAAGCCCCGCAACGGTGTCGTATCGAGTTCGACACCAGCAGCGCCGATGGCTCGAACCGGGTGTTGATACTCGTGCGTGGTGAGCAACGTCGAACCTGGGTGTTGTCCGGGTCGTGAACCGTCGTTGATCACAGCCCAGGCCGATGACGACCACGCAATCCGGCGCTACGGTGAGCGAAGTGAGTGACCATTTTGACCTGGTGGTGATTGGTGGCGGCCCCGGCGGCTACTCGGCGGCGCTGTACGGCGCATCGGCGGGCTTGAACGTCGCCCTCGTCGAGATGGACGCACTGGGCGGCACCTGCCTCAACCGTGGCTGCATCCCCGCCAAAGCGTTCCTCGAAACAGCGGCGGTGAAGCGCCACGTCGACCATGCCGCCGACTTCGGTATCGAGGGTGGTGGCACGCCGAGCGTGAACTTCGCCCGTACCCAGCAACGCAAGCAGGGCATTGTCGATGGCCTCGTCAAGGGCATCGCCGCGATGTGCAAGGGCCGCAAGGTCGAAGTGTTCAACGGCGTCGGATCGCTCGGCGCCGGTCGTGCCGTGAGCGTTTCGATGGCGGACGGCTCGTCGGCGACGATCACCGGCGACGCCGTGATCCTCGCGGCGGGTTCGGTACCGCGACTCATCCCCGGCTTCGAACGCGGCGGGCCGATCATGACGAGCGACGAGGTCCTCGATCTCCACGTGCTCCCAGCTCGGGTCGTGGTGATCGGCGGCGGTGCCATCGGTTGTGAGTTCGCATCGACATTCGCCGACCTCGGCAGCGAGGTCACGATCCTCGAGGGGCTCCCGAAGATCCTGCCCGGCCTCGACGCCGACCTCGCCAAGGTCGTCGAGAAGTCGTTCAAGAAGAAGAAGATCGCGATCCGCACCGGCGTGATGGTGAAGGGCCACACGCTCAACGGATCGGGCGGCACCACGGTTGCGTTCGGCGACGACGAGTCGGTCGAGGTCGATGCCGTCGTGGTGTCGGTCGGCCGCCGTCCGTTCGCCGATCATCTGGGTCTGCAGGCAACCGGGGTGGTCGTCGACGAACGAGGCTTTGTTGTGGTCGACGAGTACTGCCAGACCGCCGAGCCGGGCGTGTACGCCGTTGGCGACCTGATCGCCACGCCGCAGCTCGCCCATGTGGCGTACGCCGAGGCGATCCTCGTGGTCAAGCACATGCTCGGTGAGTCGCCGATGCCGGTGATGTACGACCGGGTGCCGTGGGCGATCTACTGCCACCCCGAGGTGGCGTGGGCAGGCCCCGACGAGGAGCAGGCCAAGGCGGCCGGCTACGACGTGGTGGTCGCCAAACATCCGTTCAAGTTCAACAGCCGGGCCCAGATCCTGGGCGAGACCGAAGGCCTCGTGAAGGTCATCGCCAAGCGCAATGCCGATGGCTCGGCCGGCCAAGTGCTCGGCGTCCACATGGTTGGCCCTTGGGTCACCGAACAGCTCGCCGGCGGCTATCTCGCGGTCAACTGGGAGGCCACGGTCGACGACATCGCCGAGTTCCTCCAGCCCCACCCGAGTCTCTCCGAGCTCTTCGGCGAGACCGTCATGTCGCTCACCGGCCGCAACTTCAACGGCTGACCCACCGACACACCCGCATTTCGACCCATCGAAGGATCACATCCCATGGCAGACGTCACGCTCCCACAGCTCGGTGAAACGGTCACCGAGGGCACCATCACACAGTGGTTCAAGAAGGTCGGCGACACCGTTGCCGCCGACGAGCCGTTGTTCGAGGTGTCGACCGACAAGGTCGACACCGAAGTCCCTTCGCCCGTGTCCGGTGTGCTCACCGAGATTCGCGTTCAGGAAGGCGACACGGTTGATGTGGGCACTGTGATCGCCGTCGTCGGAGATGCCGATGGTGCTGCCCCCGCCGTTCCGGCACCCGAAGCGGCAGCTGCTCCGGAACCCGCACCGGCACCAGCGCCTGCTGCCCCGGTCGAGCAGGCGCCACCGCCACCGCCCGCGCCACCGACGCCGCCTTCCGCTCCGGTCGCTGCGACGCCACCCCCCGCTCCCGTACCTCCCTCGCCGGTGGTTGCCTCGCCCGCAACGGCTGCAGCCGGCGACAATCGGCTGCTGTCGCCCGTGGTTCGTCGACTCGTCAACGACAACGGTCTCGACCCCGATGCGATCACCGGCACCGGCCCCGGTGGTCGGATCACACGCGACGACGTCCTCGATCATCTCGATGCCGCCGGAGGCCAGCAGGCCGCCTCGCCGGCTCCCGCCCCGGCTCCGACTCCCGCTCCGGCCGCTGCAGCTCCCGCCCCGACTCCCGCTCCGGCCGCTGCAGCACCCGCCCCGGCTCCGGCTCCGGCTCCCGCTGCAGCTCCCGCCCCGGTCAGCGCCGACGGACGCGACACCACGCTGGCATTGTCGAAGATCCGTCGTCTGACCGGTGACCACATGGTGATGAGCAAGGCCACGAGCCCACACGCATTCAGCGTTGTCGAGGTCGACTTCGCCAATGTCGACGTCGTGCGCAACAGGGTGAAGAACGAGTGGAAGGCAGCGCACGGTTTCGGCCTCACCTACCTGCCGTTCATCGCCCGCGCCGTCATCGACGGCCTGCGCGAGTTCCCGCACCTCAATGCGAGCGTGAACGGCACCGACCTCGTCGTGCACAACTACATCGATCTCGGCATCGCCGTTGATCTCGAGTACGAGGGTCTGCTGGCCCCCGTCATCCGTGACGCCGACACGAAGCGTCTCGCCGCTATCGCCGGTGAGATCTCCGACCTCGCTGATCGGGCCCGCACCCGCAAGCTCAGCCCCGACGAGATCTCGGGCGGCACGTTCACGCTCACCAACAACGGCTCGGCCGGCTCGGTGCTCACAATGCCGATCATCAACCAGCCGCAGGTGGCCATCATCTCGACCGACGCGATCGTCCGTCGACCCGTCGTCGCCATCGGCCCCGACGGTGGCGAGGCCATCGCCATCCATCCGGTCGGCAACCTGGCCATGAGCTGGGATCATCGTGCGTTCGACGGCGCCTATGCCGCCGGATTCCTCAAGCGGGTCAAGGAGATCCTCGAGACGAAGGACTGGTCGACCGAACTCTGACGAGTTCGCCCGAAACCGTGGCCGATCCGCACGTGTCCGATCCGTTACGTGTCCGCTGGTTGGGCCGAGTGCCCTATCGCGAGGCACTCGCGGTGCAGACCTCGTTGTTCGAGCACGGCGATGGACAACATCTGTTGCTGCTCGAGCATCCACACGTGTTCACCCATGGGATGCGGTCCGATCTGTCGGCCAACCTGCGCTGCGAGCCGGCAGCGGTCGGGGCGGAACTCGTCGCTGTGAAGCGTGGCGGCGACATCACTTACCACGGGCCCGGCCAGCTCGTCGGGTACCCGATCGTCAACGTCGACAACCGCCTCGGGGCGTCGGCGCACGTCTGCAACGTCGAGGGCCTCATCATCGACGCGCTCGCGGAGGTGGGGCTGCCGAATGCCGGTCGCCTCGACGGGTTTGCGGGCGTGTGGCTCGACGCCGGCGGCCGGGTGCCGCGCAAGATCTGTGCGGTTGGGGTGCGCCTGTCGCATGGCCGCACGATGCACGGGTTCGCGCTCAACGTCACGACCGA
>JANPCI010000352.1:0-22981 GCA_031430875.1 Actinomycetes bacterium
CGCGACTCGCTGGTGCGGGCGCTGCAGCTCGAGGGCTACACGGTGGCGGCGGCGAAGAACGGTGCGGAGGCACTCGAGGCGGCTCGGCAGGCCGAGCCCGATGTTGTGCTCCTCGACGTGTCGATGCCGATGGTCGACGGCCTGACGGTGTGCCGCGTACTGCGCGCTGAGGCCAACCAGGTGCCGGTGCTCATGTTGACCGCGCGGACCGAGCCGAGTGATCGGGTCGCCGGACTCGACGCTGGTGCCGACGACTATCTCGCCAAGCCCTACGACCTCGAGGAACTGCTGGCGCGTGTGCGTGCACTGCTGCGCCGGTCGAGCTATGCGACCGAGGGAACCGGCTCCGTTGGCGACGAGCTCGTGCTCGGTGACCTCCGACTCGACCCGTCCGGTCGGCGGGCGTTTCGTGGTGAACGCGAGATCCAACTCTCGAAGACCGAGTTCGACCTCCTCGCGTTACTCGTCGCGAACCGTGGCATCGTCCTCGATCACTCCACCATCTACGACCGCATCTGGCACTACGACTTCGGGCCGGACTCGAAGAACCTCGCCGTGTACATCGGCTACCTGCGTCGCAAGACCGAAGCCGACGGCGAACCTCGCGTGGTCCAGACGGTCAGGGGCGTGGGCTACACGGCCCGGATCGACGGCTGATGGGCCTGCGCTGGAAGATCGCGCTCTCGTTGGCCACGGTTGCCTTGATCGCCACGTCGGCGGTCGGACTCATCAGCTACCGCACGACGAGCGCCCGGCTCGTCAGCGAGGTCGACAAGTCGATCACGCAGGCCTCACAGCAGATGCTCGATCTGTCGCGCAACGATCGCGTCCGTGTGCCGAGCCGAGGTCTGCTGGAGGTCTACTGGGTCAGGGTGCTCGATGCTGACGGATCGATTGTGGCGAGCTCGTTTCCCGACGATGTTCCCGTTGAGCCCGACGCCGAAGCCGTGGTCGCGCAGCCTCGCGCCATCGACCGTTCGACGGTCGAGGTCACGGGCACCGATGCTCGGGTGCACACGATCGGGCTCCCGAACGGGGCGGTGCAGATCGGGCGGTCGCTCGACGAGGTCGACAGCGTGCTCGACGACCTCAGGCGTCGAACCCTGATCCTCGTCATTGCCGTGTCGTTGGCCGCGGCGCTCGCCGGATGGCTGATCGCCGGCACCGTTGCGGCACCGATGAGTCGGTTGACGAAGGCTGCCGAGGAGGTCGGTTCATCGGGCCGTCTCGACGTGGCGGTGCCAGGTACGGGGACCGATGAGGTCGGCCGACTCGGCGCGGCCTTTCGCTACATGCTCGGTGCGCTCGCCACGTCGCGTGCCGAGCAGCAACGCCTCGTGCAGGATGCAGGACACGAACTCCGCACGCCGCTCACGAGTCTCAAGACGAATCTCTCCGTGCTGCGGCGACATCCGGAGATGGCACCCGACATGCGCGACGGTGTGCTCGACGATCTCGACTCGGAGATCACCGAGCTGACCGAACTCGTGAATGAACTCGTTGCGGTCGCATCGGGCGACCTCGAAGCGCAACCGAACGAGCGCATCGATCTGCCGGCGCTCGCGGCCGACGTTGCCGAGCGCGTCGGTCGGCGCCGATCGCGTGACATCACGCTCGACGTCCGGTCGTCGGCGGTTGTCGACGCTCCCCGCTCGGCGCTCGACCGAGCGGTGACGAACCTCATTGACAACGCCTGCAAGTTCGATGAGACAGCCGGCCCGATCGACGTCGTCATCGATGGCGGTTCGGTCACGGTGCTCGACCACGGCCCCGGGATCCCCGAGGGTGAGGAGGAACGGATCTTCGATCGCTTCCACCGTGCCGAGTCGGCCAGATCGATGCCCGGCTCCGGGCTCGGCTTGTCGATCGTTCGCGATGTTGTGGAGCGTGCCGGCGGCACCGTGTCGGCCACGAACCGCGACGGCGGTGGTGCCGCCATCGGGTTCGCCCTCCCGGTATCACCCGACTGGCCAGCATCCACGTGACCCGCCCCGCCGCCCTGCGATGAGATCTGGGTGCAGCTGTCGCGCCGGGATCTCATCGGTCGTCGTGATGTTGCGGGTGCGATGAGATCTGGGTTCACCTGTCGCGCCGGGATCTCATCGCACGGCCCGCTCGGGTGGGTCAGGGGACCGGGGGCTATTCGACGCCGAGGCCGGCGGCGATGGCGCGGGCGGTGAACTCGTTGAACTTGGCGACGTCGAAGCTGACGACGAGGTTGGCCTCGGTCTCGACGATCACGCGATGCGGTGAGTCGAGGAACTTCTCGAAGTTGCGAGCGTTGACGTCATCGGGTCGCTGCGCGGTTCCCGACAGCGCGGCGTAGAACCAGGTCTTCACCTCGTCCCAGTCCGCGTCGGCATGGGTGTGCACGACGGAGTTGCCCTTGTACGACGCTGTCTTGCCGCTGTTGTTGATGACGACGCCGGACTGCGGGCGCACCTTGAGCGCCGGGACCCGGGCGCGGCGCTCGGCGCAGGTGGTCCAGAACTTGCCGTCACGCCACACGTAAGCGACGACAACTCCGACAGGGAAGCCGTCCTTGTTGGTCCAGGAGAAGATGCACTCGCCGCCGCGGCTGACGAATGCATCGAGCACTTCGTCGGTGAGTTGCATGCCAGTGAGGTCTTCGTAGTCGGTGATCTCGTTCGTCATGGTGACGTCGTACCACGATCAGCTCGCCGGGATCGGCTCGAAGCGCAGCCCGCTACTCGCCGCCCGCTTCTCGGCGGTGTCCGGTGCTGAGTTCGGCGAGCTGGTCTTCGGCGAGTTGATCGGCCTTGACGACGGCGACGGTGGCCTTTGTCAGCGCCCGCAGTGTCGACGTGCGCACTCCGCCTTCGAGGGCGGCCCGCTCGCCGAGAATGGCACCGGGGCCGACTTCGGCGATCGAGTCGCCGTCGACCTCGACACTCAGCACGCCGTTGAGGAGAAGGAACACGTCGTTGCCGGTCGCTCCCTGCTCGGTGAGCAGCGCACCTTCCTTCAGCTTGCGGATCGACGACTTGCCGCCGCCGCGCATGATGTGTCCGGCGAGCTCGCGCTCGAGGGCTGTCTCCACGGCGGTGACCAGTGCCGGTGAATCCTGGTCGCCCCAGGGTGTGTGTTTGCCGAACGAGTGTCGCCACCATTCCTTGAAGTCAGCCATGCCGGCCTTGGCTGCGAGGGCTCCTGTGTGGTCGTACACCCAGTGGCGGGGGAAGCTGCTCGCACCGGTCAGCTCGTACTCACTCACACCGTCGGCGTGGAGCGTCAGCGCCAGGGTGGTCCACACCGTGGGCGCCTCGAACTTGACGAACGGCGGCTTGTTGACGCGGCGGGGGGCCGGGACGGCGGTGTGCCCTCCGACGGTCTGTACGAACCGAGCTGAGGTCTCGGTGAGTTCCACGGGATGGCGGATGTCGTCGAATGCGACCGCGGCGAACGTGGCCCGCCCCACACCGAGCCCGAGGGTCGTGGCGCCCATGAGGCAGCCACCCTCGTAGCCGGCGTCGACGATCTTGCCGTCGACCACCTCGACCCAGCCGATGAGCTGGTTGGCGAACCGGAAGCGGTCGGCCGCCTGCAGGGCTTCGAGATCCTCGATCACGTCGGGCGGCGGATCGTCGTAGTGGGTGAACCCGGTGCCGAAGATCGCCTTGTTCAGCCCGGTCACCGCTTCGGACGGGATCCAGCTCAGGCTGGTAACGCTCGATTCGATCCTGTTGCTGTTCGTCATGACGTCACCGTGAACTTGTGGACCATGCCCTGCGTGAAGTGCGGGGGCCCGTCGCCTTCGGTCTCGCCGACCGAGCCGGTGCTGACGAAACACACGACGGCGTAGTTGCCTGCCGAGGTGAGGTTCCAGGAACCCGTGTCGGTCCCGCCAGGAGGGGCGAACGCTGCGTTGACCGGCGTGATCTTTCCCATGACCTCCTCCTCCGGGAGTGCGAGGAGATCCTCGACCGGCTCGGTCACTCCGTCATTGATCTTGAAGGCGAACATCTCATGCTGTTCCTTGCCCTCATTCGAGAAGTTGAGCACGTGGTAGCCGGTCTTGAGTTCGTCGGGGATGCCGTCGTACTTGTACTCGGTGGCCGTCACGTCGAGGGTCTCCACGTCGCAGTTCTCCCCGGCCCATGCGATGGTGTCGCTGTAGAGCTCGAGCGTCCTGTCCGGTGCATCGGACTCCGGATCTTCGAGCTGCGGCTGGGCGGTGTCCTTCAGCTCGGTGATCGTGTCGACGATGTCGTCGGGCGCGGCGGCGATCGATGCATCGAGGGCTGCGTTCACCGAGTCGGCGTCGCCCTGGCCGGTGAATAGGAAGCTGATGACGGCGCTGTCGGCTGCGATCCATGCGTCGCAGGCTTCGGCGTTGGCGGAGGAGTTGTCGTCGGAGCCGCACGCCGTGAGCAGCAGCAGCGCTGAGGCGGAACCGGCGGCGATCAGGTGCTTGGTTCTGAATCTGGTCATACCTCGACCGTACGGATCGGCTTGTGCCGAGGCGAGGTGACAGACCGGTGTGTTCGGTGGGGTGCCAGCACCCCACCACGAGTGACACCAGCGTCCTTGTCGGGAGCCGGGCAACGTGGTCTGATCGAGAGGTGCAGACATCGCTCGCGCTGGCGCGCACACAGGTGCGTCACGGCTGGCGGAATCTCGCGGGCATCGTCGTGCTCGTCGCACTGATCGGCGGGCTCGTTCTCGCCGGGCTGGCAGGGGCGCAGCGCACCCGAACGGCGGTCGACCGGATGATCGAACAGAACGAGGTCAGCGACGTCCTGGTCAACCCAGACATGGGTGACGACTCGGTGTTGGACTTCGAGCTCGTGGCGGCCCTGCCGATGGTTGCCGAGTTCTCGAGGGTGCACGGCGTCAACAACTGGCCGACGGGCGAAATCACCCTCGACAACTTCTTCACCGCGCCGTTCACTCTTGCAACCGACGGGCACGTCCTCGTGGACTTCGAGCGTCCCGTGCTGACGGAGGGCCATGTGCCCAATCCGGATTCCCTGACTGAGGTGTACGTCGACCGAACGTATGCGACGGCCGCAGGGCTGCATGTCGGTGACACCGTCAGCATCCGGACGTTCCCACCCGAGGTGCTCGGCCCTGCGTTCGGCTTGTTCGAGAGCGGTGAGTTCGACCAGGCCCTGGCCACGGTGAACTCTCCCGGTGCCGGCAGGACCGCCGAGCTTCGAGTTGCCGGAATCGGCAATGGCATCGAGGGCATCGTCGTCGACGAAGGGTACGAACCTGCGGCATTGTGGATCGGTCCCGCGCTGTACGAAGAGCTGGGTGCTCCGACCGCCGGGTACGGGGGCGCCGCCGTCCGGCTCACCGATCCCGATCGCCTGGGGGACTTCAAGTCCGCCGTCGATGCAATGGCACCGGGCGAGAAGATCGTCTACCAGACGCTCCCCGTCTCGAGAGCCAAGGTGATGCGGGCGACGGAACCGGCGGCCACGGCCCTCCTCATCTTCGCCGTCATCACGGCCCTGCTCGGCACACTGCTCGTCGGCCAGGCGGTCTCTCGCCGCTTCCAACTCGACGCGCGTGACAACGCCACCCTGGCAGCGCTGGGGGCGACGCACCGGGAACGGTTCGTCACGTCGATGCTGCGCTTGGAGGTTGCCGTCGTTGTCGGGCTGCTGCTCGCCATCGGGCTCGCAGCGCTGCTGTCCCTGCTGACCCCGGTTGGCCCTGCCAAGTACGCCGAGCCGTCACCAGGTTTCGACTTCGCGACGATGATCGTGCTTGGCGGCGCGCTCGTGTTGCTCGTGGTGTTCGTCGCCGTAGGAACAATTCCGGCATGGAACAACGCCCGTTTCGACGAGCGTGTCGGCGCGATGCGAGGATCGGCGACGGCGGGCTGGCTGTCTGCCCGCGGTGCGCCGAATGCCCTCACGACGGGTGTCCGCTTCGCGCTCGAACCCGGTCGGGGGTCGACCGCCGTGCCCACCCGGGCGACGATCATCGGCGCGATCACCGCGGTCACCGTTGCGGCGGCCACCATCGTGTTCGCCTCCAGCCTCGATCGCGTCGTGAACGACGGCCGGTTCTACGGATCGAACTTCGACCTTGCGATCGAATTCGACGAGGGCTCGGTGAATCAGGCCACCATGGATCGTGTGGTCTCGACCGTTGCCGGAGATCCAGCGGTCGATCGAGTGGGAGAGCTCTCGATCAGCGAGATCACCGTCGATGCTGTCGCGGTGACCTCGCTGTCGTTCGTCGACACGGAAGGCGCCGATCCCGTGGTGCCGACGATCGCCGCCGGCCGGGCTCCGGCGGCGGCCGACGAGATCGCTCTCGGCTTGACGACGATGCGTCAGCTCGATGTCGGCATCGGCGACACCGTGGCGCTTGTCTCGGACGGGTTCGAAGGGGATGCCACCGTCGTCGGTCGGGTGGTGCTGCCGGGCCTGGGCCTGTATCAGGGCTCGGATCGGACTTCGATCGGCGTCGGGGGGCTGATCTCCCCCGATGCGCTCGGTCCGCGCACCGAGGCCACCAAGTCGTTCATCGTGGTCGGTTTGGACCCGGCAGCCGATTCCGCCGCTGGGCAGGGTGAGTTCGAGGACCGGATGACCGCCGAGCTGAGCGAACTGGGAACCGTGCTCTTCCAGACCAACGGACGGCCCTCGGACATCGAAGGGCTGGCGCGCCTGCGATCGCTTCCCGTGGTTCTCGCGTCGCTACTGGTGCTCGTCGTCGGCGTGACCGTGGCCAACGCCATGGTGATCGCAGTGCGCCGCCGCCGTCGTGACATCGCGATCCTGCAGTCGCTCGGTTCGACTCGCGGGAACGTGACGGCGGTGGGGGTCTGGCAGGGCGCCACGATCGGTGTCACCGCGTTGCTTTTCGGTGTGCCGTTCGGCGTGGTGATCGGGCGGTGGTTCTGGTCACGGTTGGCGAACGGGTTCGGCACGCTCGCCGAGCCCGTAGTGCCGCTCCCCGCGCTCCTCGGCCTGGTCGCTGTGGTGCTCCTGCTCGCCGCAGTGTCGGGCCTCGTGCCGATCAGGGCCGGGCTGCGCCATCGACCCGCAACGGTGTTACACAGTGAATGAGATGATGAGTGGTCGCTCCGCTGTGGTCGTCGGTGCAGGTCCGAACGGGCTCGTGGCGGCCATCACGCTGGCCCGGGCCGGGTGGAACGTGACGGTGGTCGAGGCCGCTGCCGTCCCCGGCGGCGGAACTCGCACCGAGGAGTTGACGCTGCCAGGCGTGCTGCACGACGTGTGCTCGGCGATCCATCCGCTGGCCGTCGGCTCCCCCGTGTTCCGCGAGATCGCCGCCAGTGACACGCCGCTCACGGATCACGGCCTGGAATGGGTTCACTCCGACGTGCCGGTGGCGCACCCGCTCGATGGCGGACGGGCTGCGCTGCTGCATCGCTCGGTGGCTGATACCGCGGAGGGTCTCGGCGGCGACGCCAAGGCATACCGCCGGCTGTTCGGCCCATTCGTCGAAGCCGGATTCGAGCTGACCGACGGATTGTTGTCGCCGTTCTCGATCCCCCCGAAGCACCCGATCACCCTCGCCCGTTATGGGGCGGTCGGCATCCTGCCGGCCCACACGGTCGCCCGTCGGGGATTCGACACCGACGAGGCGCGGGCATTGTTCGCCGGGCTCGCCGGACACTCGATCCTGAACCTCAAGGCACCCGTGACCGCTGGGTACGGCCTGATGCTGGGCGTGCTGGCCCATCTCGTCGGATGGCCGCTGGCCAGGGGCGGATCGCAGCAGATCGCCAACGCCCTCGTGTCCGTGCTGGAGGGCTTCGGTGGTCGGGTCGAATGCAATCGACGGATCGAGTCGCTCGCCGAGCTGCCGGCCGCCGATGTGGTGCTGCTCGACCTCACCCCCCGCCAGGTGCTCGCAATCGCCGGCGACGCCGTGCCCAACCGGTATCGCAGGGCGCTCACCGGATACCGCTACGGGGCGGGTGTGTTCAAGCTCGACTGGGCGCTCGATGGTCCCATCCCCTGGGCCAACGCCGACTGCGCTCGCGCCGCGACCGTGCATCTCGGTGGAACGCTCGACGAGATCACCGCGGCTGAGGCCGAGGTGCAGGCCGGTGGGCATCCCGAACGGCCGTATGTTCTGCTCTCGCAGCCGAGCTTGTTCGACTCGAGTCGGACCCCGAACGGGATCCACGCGGTCTGGGCCTACTGCCACGTCCCCAACGGCTCCACGTTCGACATGACCGAGCGGATCGAGGCGCAGGTCGAGCGGTTCGCGCCGGGTTTCCGCGACCGGATCATCGGTCGTCACGCGATGAACACCGAGGCGGTCGAGGCCCATGGTGCCAACTACATCGGTGGCGACATCAACGGCGGCATCGCCGACTTCCGGCAGTTCGTGCGGCGACCGATCCTTGGCCTGCATCCCTGGAAAACGCCGATCGACAAGGTGTACTTGTGTTCGAGTTCGACCCCACCCGGTGGGGGTGTGCACGGCATGTGCGGATGGCATGCTGCACAAGAGGTGATGAGGGGAACGCAATGACCGAGCAGTCGATGGAACAGCCGGCCGAACGGGTGACGGTGATGATCGTCGACGACCAGCCGCCGTTCCGCGCTGCGGCCCGGGCCGTGATCGATCGCGTCGCCGGGTTCGAGCTCGTCGCCGAGGTCGCCTCAGGTGAGGAGGCGGTCGACACGAGTTCGACGGTGGCGCCGCAACTCGTTCTGATGGACATCAACATGGGTGAACTCGACGGAATCGAAGCGACCCGCATCATCACCAGCGACAACCCAACGATCAAGGTGATCCTCGTGTCGACGTACGGGCTCGATGACCTCCCCGCCGGGGCCCGCACGAGCGGGGCCATGGCCTACGTCAACAAAGATGAGCTGTCACCCCGCGTGATCCGCCGCCTTTGGGAAGCCGGCGGCGACCCCGACTGGCCCTGACCCACAACAGGGGTCAGACCTCTTTTGTTAGGGGAGGGGGATGGTGCCGGTGATGGTGGTGCCCTCGCCGACGGCCGACACCACGTCGACCCGACCGCCGAATGCGCCGAGTCGGTCGGCCATGTTGACGAAGCCGTGGCCATCCTTGGCGTTGCCGCTCAGCATGTCGAAGCCGGCGCCGTCGTCGCGGATCTCGAAGCGGAGCACGCCGTCGGCGTCGACCACGGTGACCGCTGCGGTTGCGGTCTCTCCGGCGTGCTTGCCGGCGTTCTGGAGGGCTTCCAGGGTGCAGAAGTACACGGCGGCCTCGATGTCGTTGCCGTAGCGGCCGACATCGACGAGGTCGACCGTCGTCGGCAACGCCGCTCGCCCGGCGGCCGCGGGTAGGGCGTCGTTGAGTCCGCCCGACACGAGCAACGGTGGGAAGATGCCGTGGGCAAGCGCGCGCAGCTCTGCGATGGCCGTCTGCACGTCACCTTTGATCTCGTCGATCATCACGATTGCGTCCGCGGGGTCGTTGTCCTCGACGGCATCTCGCGCCAATCGCAGCTTCACCGCCAACGCCACGAGGTGCTGTTGGGCGCCGTCGTGCAGGTTGCGTTCCAACTTGCGCCGCTCGCTGTCGCCGGCCGCCACGATGCGGGCCCGGGAGTCTTGGAGTTCCTGGTTGCGGATCCGCAGCTCCTCGAGGCTCGCCTGGAGCGCAGTGTCGAGTTGGACATTGTGCAGCGCCAGCCCGATCTGGCGGGCGATCTCGGTGAGGACCGTGTCCTCGGTCTCCGTGAACGCCTCACCGTCGGGCTTTCGGCTCACGACGATGAAGCCGAGCAGCAGGCCGGAGTGGGCGACGGGGGCGACGCGCATCGAGGAACTTCCCGACGGCCCGACGAGCTGCGGCACCCAGATGTCGAGCCAGGTACCGCCACTCACTCCCGCCCGGGCGACGACCGGCAGTTCCTTCGGGCCGATCGTGATCGGCGGCGGCTGGCGATGCGGCACTCCCGCCATCTTCTCGTACCGTCCATCTTGGCCGGTCCACACCTCGGCGGACGCCAACACCATGCTGCTGCGCAGGTTCTCTGCGAGTTGCAGCATCAACTCGTCGAGCGGGATCGATCGGGTGAGCCGCTGACCGAATGTGCGCAAGGTCTCGTCCGGGGCTACCCGGACGCCGTACACGAGCCGGTTGGCCCGTTCGGTCAGCCACCGCCGTGCAGGAAGGTAGAGCAGCGCGGCGATCGCGGCGGCTGCCATCGACAGCAGGAGCAGCGTGCGTTCGCTGCCGACGGGCGTGCGTCCGAGCCCGAGGACGACGATCACGTAGATGCCGAGGATCAAGGCGGTGAGCCCGGCGAGAGCCACAGTGTGGGTGAGCAGTCGGTCGACGCGGGCGACCATCTTCGGTTGCGTGCCGGCGATGAGGGCGATCGGTACCAGGCCCGTCATGGCGAGTGCGACGGTGCCGGGGTCGTGCGGCCACTCGGTCAGCAGGCGCAGGGCGATCATGACGAGCACACCTTCGGTTGCGACGGTGAGCCCCCAGCCGATCCATTGCATGCGGCGACGCTCGACCGCGCCAGCAATGCGGTACCGCAGCGACGCGGCGTAGATGCCGGCCGTCATCGCGGCGATCCACAGCGCGACGATCGGCCAGGCCGAGATGGAGTCGAGGTCCGCGCAGAGCAGTCCGCCGACGAGGAGCCCGACGATGTATCCGGCGACGACGCTGCGCTGACGCGCCCGGCTCGCGAGTCGCCCATCGGGAAGCGCGACGAACAGGTGCAGTGCGAACGCCGGGAGCAACGTGAGGCCGAGACGCAGTGCGATCGCGGCGAGATCATTCGTGGAGCCGTCGACTCGGGCGCTCGCGACGAGCGCCTCGGCCAGGCAGGTCACCCCGCCGACGATTGCCCCAGCAAGCACGATCGGGCCGAGGCGATCCTGTCGACGTCGAACTCCGAGGGCGATGCCCGCCCCGGCCCACAGGGCTACGAGGATGACACTGACGATCTGGGTCGCCGTCGGGCCGTCGGCGCCGAGGGACACCACAACGCCGGCGAGGGCGAGTCCGATCGCAACGGGCGCCGCCAGGAGGCACCAGGCCGGCTTCAGCTCCGAGGTACCGACGGCATCGGGTGCCAAACGGGGCGCGACCTGCAATGGAGCGAGCGCGTCGGGGTCGGCCATGAGCTTCATGTCGTCCAGTCGAGCCGATTCGTGGCTGCGAGGCAAGGGTGTCACCTTCGCCACCATGGGGGTGCCAGCATCACTCGCTCCTCAGATCCAACCCGGGTCGTCGCCGTCGCGCTGCCCACGCGGGGCCGGCGGCGAGCACGATCGCCCCACCAAGCACAGCACCCACGGCAACGACGGCAATCGCTGCCCACGGGGTCTCGCTCACGCTGAGCACGTTGGTGCCGCTCGCGATCGAACTCCAGAGCAGTCGACCACCGATCAACCCGATCGGAACCCCGAGGGCTATCGCGGCCACAGCGAGGAAGAAACCCTGCCAGTGGATCACTGCGCCTGCCTGACGTTGGTAGCAGCCGACGGCCCGCATGACTGCCAGGTCGCGGCGCCGGCGTCGGGCGGTGACGACCAGCGCGTGGAAGACGGCGAGGGCGCCGATGAATGCGGTGAACGCGGCGACATAGAAGGGAATCCCGCGGACGTCGTCGAGCACGGTCACGCTCGATTGCCGGAACGTTCCGTCGACGAAGTTCACATCGGCTTCGAGCTCTGCCTGGAACCCCGCGAAATCCGTGCCATCGACGAGCCTCGTCAGGATGACGGTCTCGGCGTCGACGGCGGCTAAGAGTTCCTGGCCACCGAGGGTTCTGAACGTGTCGAGTGGGACCACGATGCCGTCGTCGGGGAGTGACGTCGAGACGATGGGCACGATGGCGCGGCCGACGACGGTCACCGTCTGGTCGCCACCGGGTCCGCTCAGATCGATGCGGTCACCGATCACCAGACCGAGTTGGTGGAGCAGGGCTGATCCGACCAGTACCTCGTCGGGTCCGGAGGTCGCGCGTCCTTCGAGCACCACCGGTTCGACCGAACCCTTGAGAGGCTCGATGCCGACGGCGAACACCTGGCTCGGGAGTGATCCGTTGACGGACACGTTCAACTCGCCGGCGCCGGCCAGTGCGGCGCCTTCCACGCGATCGTCGGCGGTGAGGCGCGCCCCGACCTCGTCGAGCCCCTCCCCGGCTGGTACCTGCAGATCCCACGGCGCTCCGTATCTTGCTGGTGAGGCCAGCAGTCCATCGAGGCTGGCAGCGAGCACGAGTGCTCCGACGATCACGGCGATGGCGGCCACGGATCCCGCGAGCGCCGGAAGGACAGGGGCGCGTCGTGTCCCTCGGCCGGGCTCGAGGGCGAAGCGCGATCCCATGGTCGGCACGGGCGCCAGCCGAAGCCGAACCGCCAACTGGTTGATCAACGAGACCGTCGTGCCGGAGCGTTCCGAGTCTTTCGTGCGGCTCCACAATGCAGCTGACAACAGCGCGGACCCGGCGCCGATCGCAAAGATCACGAGTGCGCCGACGATCAAGACCTGCAGGTCGGCGTGCACGCCGACATCAGGATCGGCCCGCCTCGGGCCACGAAGAGGAAACAGCGGCGACAGTGCGATGGCGATCGGAACCGCGAGCAGCGCGCCGAGGCCGGCGGCTGCGATCCCGGGGATCCAACCTGCCATCGTCCGCTGGCCGGACGGCATCCCCAATGCGGTCAACGTCTGTGCATCCGACGATCGCCGTGACAGGAACCTACCGAAGCCCTGTCCGGCGATGAGGAGACCGGCAACTGCGGCAATCGCCGTGCCGATCAGGAGCGCGTTGCGCTGCAGTTCGGCGGCACGGCGTGCCCCGACGACCTCGGAGTCCTGGTTACGGACGTCGCCGGCGCCAACCTTCGTCGAGTAGTCGTTGACCACGTCGTCGATCACCGTGCCGGGTTCGAGGAACAGATCAGTGATGTGTCCCCTGGCGTTCGCATCCCCTCCGCGCGCCTCGAGAAACGCGGCCGGCGCGGCAAACACGCCCTGACCGAATGGGCCGGGCGCCAGATCGTCGGGGAACCGGAGAACCGCCGTGATCGTCGCCTGGCCCGCATCGGTGGGAACACACTCACCTGTCGCAAAGCACTTCTCGAGGAGGGCAGGTGTGATCATGCCCATGTCGACGGTCTGGCCGACGTCGAAACCCAGCGCGGCGGCCTGCTCGGTCATGGCGATCTCGTCGGGCCCTGATGGGTACGTGCCCGTCACGATTCGCGGTCGAACGAGATCACCCCAGTATTCGTCGGGCACGACGATCGTGGCGCTGTCCTGGCCGGGTCGGATCGAAGTCGGTGTGGCCAGGAACACCCGTAGATCAGCCACGTTCGCGACGCGTGGATCGGCCAGGAGTTCGGCGCGGAGCATCAGGTCGAGCGGACTCTCGGTGAAGATCGTGATGTCCGACAGACCGGTGTCGGCGAGGAAACGGTCGACGGATGCACCCGCCCGACGTGCTCCCGCCACTCCGGCCATCACGGCCCCACCGGCGATTGCCACGAGTAGCGCCACGATCATCAGCGATGTCCATCCCCGGCGGATGTCATTGCGGGCCCAGATGGTTGCGCCGCTCACGGCGTGCCGCGCTCTTCATTCACGGCAGGCTCACTCGCTCCTCAGCACGATCGCAGGTCGGAGGCGGGCCGCCCAGCGGCCGACGATCGATGCGACGGTGACCATCGCAGCCAGGGCCGCGAGCGGCGCGATCACGATCGCCGGCCACGGCACCGACACGAGGTCGACGGCGCCGACACCGGCGGCGACCTGCTTCCAGACGAGGCGACCCACGATGACCCCGAGCGGGACGCCGACGACGACGGCGAGCGCCGTCATCACGACTCCCTGCCAGCGGACCGACGCCGCCGCCTGGCGCGGGGTGAACCCCAACGCTCGGGCGACGGCGAGGTCGGCGCGGCGCCGAGTACTCGCCACGAGCAAACCGTGCGTGGCGCCGCCGAGACCGAGCACCGCGAGCGCAAGTGCCAGCAGCCGCGGGACCGAACCGATCTGGCTGAGGTTGGCGATGCGCGACGGAGGAGTCGCCGGCACGAACCCGAGGTCCGCGAGCCGAGCTCGGGCTGCGGCGTCGGCGTCGCCGAGGCGAAGGAACGCGCCATCGATCGCGAGCTGGTCCGAACCCTGCAGTCGGGTGAGCCCGTCTGGCGTGGTAACGAACGCAAGATCGGTTTCGTCGCCGTCGCTGAGACGCCCGATGCCCCTCACGATGAACTCCTGGTCGCCCTGTTGACCGGCGTCGACGGTGACTGTGTCACCGACGTCGGCGCCGATCGACTCGGCGATCGTTTCGCCGAGCACGACGTCATTGACTGTGGCCACTGGCTGCCCTCGATCGATGAACGGCCCCATCGAGCCGGTGACGCTCTGGAACGTCTGCGGCGACACGAGTCCGGTGTTGTCGGGACCAGTGATGACGAACTGGTTGCCGGTGACGGCGAACTGCAGGGCGAAGGCGTCGACGCCGGGGTCGGCTGCGACGGCGGCGATCACGGCGTCGGGATCGTCCGGCTGCGTAGTGAGTTCGAGATCCCAGTCGGCTGCGAAAGCTGTCGGGGTGGTGAGGACCTCGGTCGTCGAGTCGTCGACCAGGGCGACAGCCACAGCGCCACCGAGGGCGAGGGCAAGTCCTCCGATCGCGCTGACTGCCACCAGCCGTGACCGATCTCGCGACGGGTCGAGGGCGAAGCTCGCCCCGAGTACAGCCGGCGCGCTGACCGATGTGCCCCAAGATCGGGCTCGTCGCGCGGTTGTGGCCGGGCGCCGTCTCGTCGTCAGCGAAGCCGCAAGGACGACGAGGCCGATCGTGACGATCAAGACCACCAATCCGCCACCGATGAAGGCGACCGTGTCGAACCTCACTCCTGTGTCGATCTCTGCCCGACGAGCGAGGCCGCGGGGGAACAACGGCGACAGCGCGGTCGCCAGCACGACAGCGCCGACCGCGCCCGCGAGCGCCACGGGCAGCAGGATGACAACCCAACCACGGATGACGGCCGGCCGTGTCGCTCCGATCGCTGTGAGCGCCGATCCGGTGGATCCGTCGCCGCTGAGGTGACGCGCCAGCGCCTGGGAGATCACGAGCATCGACGCAAGCGCCGCGACCAGGGCTGCGATCCGGAGCGCGCCGACTTCCAGGGCGACGGATCGCTCGACGCGGGTTCGCACAGGTCCGTCGACCTCCTGGACGGCGAGGGGGTAGTCGCCGATCACAGCGGGGAGCGCCGTGGCGATGGCGTCGGCATCGGATCGCGAGGCGGCGATCCAGAACGAACAGTCGCAGTGCACGATCTGATCGCCGTAACGGTCGTGGAACGCGGGCGTGAGCAGCACGATCCCCTCGGGATTGTCGGAGATGTCCTCGGCGCTGCGGTGGATCCCGGTGACCTGCACGTCGACCCGCGGTCCGCGGTCCTCCTCGGTGTCACTGCCGATGAAGGCGGTGTACTGATCCGGGGCGTATGACCGCAAGGTGATCCGGTCGCCGACGGCGACGCCCATCTGTCGCTGTGCCTCTTCGTTGATCGTGACTTCGTCCGCCGCCTGCGGATCGGCGTCGCGGCCGTCGACGATGTGCGATCCGGGCGGGGGTGCATCGCCCACAGGCGGTCCGGTGGCGATCGAGAAGAACTGCTGCGGCTCGCCGTCGATCTCGTAGGCGACGGCCATCCACGACACCGGTGTCACACCCCGAACCCCCGCGATGTCGGCAATCGGCTCGCTCAGGTCGGCCCAGGCACCATTGACCACATCGAGATTGGCCTCGATTCCCGCCGCCGACACGTCGACCGGTGACGACACCCGGTCGAGGAACCGATCGAACGCAGTGTCGGCGCGGCGGGCTCCGCCGAGTGCGGCGAGCGTCACGCCGCCGCCGAGACCGATCAGCAGAGCGAGACCGACGAGCGAGCGCCAACCGCGACGCCACTCCGACCGGACCCACAGCCCGAGTCCGCCGGTCGTGCGGTCGAGCACGACCGCTCAGCCCAGGCCGTCGTCGGCGACGCGGCCGTCCTTCATGTGCACGATGCGTTCCGCGGCGTCGGCCACCGGCTGGTCGTGGGTGACCATCAGGATCGTCTGGCCGCCCTGGTGGAGGCGCCGGAAGAGTTCGAGAACCTCATCGCCGCCCTCGCTGTCGAGCGCGCCGGTCGGTTCGTCGGCGAGCACGATCGTCGGTTCGTTGGCGAGCGCACGAGCGATCGCCAACCGTTGGCGTTGCCCCCCCGAGAGGACGCCCGGTGCCTGCTTGGCCTTGTCGCCGATGCCGAGCAGATCGAGCAGATCGCGGGCCCTCGACTCGGCCACCTTGCGCTTGCGGCCGGCGATCACGGCGGGCATCACGACGTTCTCCAACACGGTCATTCCCTCGAGCAGATTGAAGAATTGGAACACGATGCCCACGTGCTGACGCCGCATGATGGCGAGCGCGTTCTCGTCCTTGCCGGCCAACGATTCGCCCGCGATCACGACCTCACCCTCGTCGGGGACGTCGAGGCCGGCGACGAGGTTGAGCATCGTCGACTTCCCGCACCCCGACGGTCCCATCACGGCGACGAACTCGCCGGTGCGCACCGTGAGATCGGCGCCCCGGAGCGCTCGCACCGGAGCGGTGTCCTGCTCGAAGGTGCGATACACGGCAGTGACCTCCACCGCGGGGCCGGTCGAGGGTGGTTCGCTCGTAGCCCCGGCGATCAGCGGTTCGAGTTGGACGGGGTCGAGCGACGTGGTGTCGGTCATGTCTGGGCTCCTTCGGTCTGCAGGACGGGTGGGATCATGTCGGGTCGGGGGAGGCGGTACGGAACGACGGGCGTGTCTCGACCCTTGACGAGTTGCGAGTCGAGTTGCTCGTACACGGCGGGCTGCTCGGTGAGCGCCTCCCATGTGGGCTCGCTCAGCACGGTCTGGCCGGGCTCTGCGAACTGTTGGAGGCGCTGGCAGAGGTTGACGGCGTCGCCGACGAGTGTGTACTCGACGCGCTCATCGCTCCCGAGCAGTGCCGCAGCCACGGTGCCGGTGCTCAGCCCGATCCCGAGCCCGAAGGGGATCAGTCCCTCGGCGGTCCACTCGGCGTTGACGGCGTCCTGGCCTCGGTGCATCGCGAGTGCGGCGGCGAGGGCGCGATCGGCGTGGTCGGTTGTCGCGACCGGCGCGCCGAACACGGCCATCACCGCATCGCCGACGTACTGCATCACTGTCCCTCCCTCCGACAGAATTGCACGATTCATCTCGGCTCGGTGACGATTGAGCTGTTGGGCGAGCACCGCGAGGTCGGCGTGTTCGGCGATCGTCGTGTAGCCGCGGATGTCGCTCATCACCACGGTCACGTCGAGCGTCTCGGTTTCGCCGACTGCCCTGCCCTCGGCGATGAGCTGGTCGGCGACGCCGGTTGGCAGTAGCCGGCTCAGGCTCTCGCCCTGTTCTTCGCGTTCGACGATCGCCCGGTGCAGGCGACGCAGGCGGTCGAGTGCACCGGCCTGCCCGCTCGAGACCCCCTCGGCGAGGTGGACGAACAGTCGCTCCACCCGGTCGGCAACGGCCGATGGTGTGGTGTTGAGCGTGACGGCGATCGACTTGATGGTGCGGCCGCTCGCGATCATCTCGAGCAGTTCGTCGTCGTCCGTGCTGAGCCCGCCGGTCCGTCGGGCCGGGTTGATCAATGCCGACACGATCACCGGGTCGAGCATCGAGCCGCCAGTTGCAACCTCACGAATCGCCCGGGAGAGCTGGTCGCCCTCGGCGATGCGGTCCTTCAACAGATAGGCGTACCCGGCGGAGCCCTCGGCGAGGAGCGCCACCGCATAGTCGGGATCGTCGTACTGGCTGAGGATGACGATGCCGGTGCCTGGGTGACGCTTGCGGATCTCCTTGCATGCGTCGATGCCTTCGGACTCGAAGTGTGGTGGCATGCGGATGTCGCTCACGACGACGTCGGGATGCGCCTCGCAGGCGCCGGCGACGAGCGTGTCGTAGTCCTCGGCGACGCCGATCACCTCGACGTCGGGGTCGCGTTGCAACATGGCGCTCACGCCGGCACGGATGATCGCGCTGTCGTCGGCGAGAAAGACGGTGATGGCCCGCATTGGCATCACACTCTGCTCCTTCCGGCTCGATCGGGCGAGGGCGTCACCCTGCGTTGTCGTGGGGGTGCCAGCTACACCACGCGACGCCGGACGGCACCCTTCCAGCCGATCGCGAGATTGGTGTAGAACTGCTCCACGATGTGTGGGGGGACGTCTCGATGCTGAGCTCCGCCGAGATCATGAGGGCTCGCTCGCTGCTTCGCCGGCACTGGCGGGCGACGATCGTGCTCGGTGTGTTCGCGGGTCTGGCCGGTGGAGCTGCACTCGGCGTCTGGGGGATTGCCCGCCGTACTTCAACGGTGTATGACCGCTTGCAGGCATACGAGGACGCAGCGACGTTGACAGTCGTGGGTTGCCAAGAGGGCGTCACGATCGCCGACTTCGAGGCATCCGGAGGCCAGATCTGCGACGGTTACGACTACGCCGACCTCCGGGAGTTTCTGACGATCATGCCCGAGGTGGAATCGGCGGGGAGATTCATCGTTGCCATCAGTCGTGTTGCTGCTGCTGACGATCCTGATCGAAGCGTTCGTCAGCTTGTCCCGGTTGCCATCGATCCGGGGGCGGTAATTGCCTTCGGTACGCCGATCGTGGTCGTCGGGCGGTTCGCTGACCCCGAGGTGGCCACGGAGGCGACGATCAACGAGGCAGAGGCCTCTCGCCTCGGTGTCGGCGTCGGTGACGAGGTCGTAATCACGCCCTACCGCGCCGATGAGTTCGATCTTGCCGGAGAAGGTTCGGCAGCTGCTGGCGGAGTGCGGACCACCGTGACGGTGGTGGGGATCACCCGGCGACCAAGTGACCTCGTCGGCCGCTTCGGGGGGACGAGCAACTACGAAGACACCGGCGCGGTCACCGTCGGCCCTGGCTGGTGGGAGGAGATTGGCGGGGATGCGGCCGCGTACGGCCCCGTCGCCTTCGCCGTGTCGACCACGTCGCCCAGCGGGGATGACGTGGTGGTGCAGGCTCTGAACGATCGCTGGCCCGACCGTCTGCGGGACATTCTGCCAGGGCGCCTCTTCACCTCGGACAGTCAACAGACCGTGCGTGATGCGATCCGCCTCCAATCGGTCGGGCTCTACCTGATTGCCGCCGTTGTCGCGCTCGCGGGTTTCCTGTTCGCCGGGCAGGCGGTCTCGAGGCAATCACGTCTCGAGTGGGCCGATGCAGCGGTACTCGATGCGATGGGTATGACCCGGCGTGAGATGGTCAGGGCGAGCGCGTTACGTACGCTGGCGGTCGCGGGGCTGGCAGCGTTCGTGGCGGTCATCGTGACCATTGCCCTGTCACCGTTCGGGCCGATTGGAATTGGTCGTGCGGCCGAACCGAACCGCGGGGTTGGCGTCGATTGGATGGTGCTCGGCTTGGGGGTCGCGACTGTCGTGCTCGGTGTGATGATCTTTGCGTTGTTCCCCATCGCCACGCTTCGCATGCGAGCGGCGGCAGAGGTGCCGGTGGGTACGTCGCGTCGCACTGTGTCGTTGTTGCCGCCCTCGGGTGTTGCCGGGTGGGCCATCACCAACTCGCGTCGGGCGGGTCGCCTCGCGTTGAGTTCGGCAATCGTGGGGGTGGCGTTCGCGGCTGCTGCGGGTGTTGCGGCCTGGTCGCTGGTGACCAGCTACGACGAACTCCGGGCCGAGCCGGCAAGCTACGGCTCGGCGTGGGACGCGGTGGTCGGCAACGTGGGAAGCCCGTCGCAGCAGGTTGACACGCGAGCCCGGCTCGAATCGGTCTCCGGAATCGACGCTGTCGGGCTCCTGTCGACCCAGGGGATCCGGGATGATCCGACCTTCACGGTCTTTGCCGGCGAGCCGTTCCTGGGTGATGTCGACTTCGGGACGATCATCGCTGGGCGGGCACCGATCAAGCCGACCGAGGTTGCGCTCGGGCGCACGAGCATGCGCAAGTACGACGTCGGAATTGGTGACACGTTCACGGTTGTCGATCCGGACGACCCCGCCAACACGTTCGACCTCGATGTCGTCGGTGCGGTCGTGGTCAACGATGCAAACGGACCGCGCCCCGGTGTCGGCGCGCTCGTCACGCCGGAGGCATTCGCGTCCATGGCACCCGAGTCGCAGAGCGCGAATTATGCGGTCTACATCGAGCCCGGCGCGGACCGAGATGCGACCCTCACCGCGCTCCGGGAGGCCTTTCCGACGACGTTCCACGCCGAGAGCACCCCGACGCAGGTGTCGAACCTGGGGCTCGTGTCGGGCCAGCCCGCCTGGCTCGCCCTGATCATCGGGCTGCTCGCCGGGGCGGCCCTGATCCATGCCCTGGTCACGTCGGTGCGGAGCAATCGGCGCCAGATCGGTGTACTGAAGTCGATCGGCTTCACCAAGCGCCAGGTGTTGTCGACGGTTGCCTGGCATGCATCGTTGCTGGCCGGCGCAGCCCTGATCGTCGGGATCCCGCTCGGCGTCGTCATCGGCCGCGTGACGTGGAGCGCGATCGTCGACAATCTCGGTGTGGTGTCGTCGCCCGTCGTGCCGCTGACCGCGATCGTCGGTGTGGCGGCGCTCGTGCTCGTCGTCGCCAACCTCGCCGCCCTCGGCCCTGGATGGGCGGCAGCCCGCACCCGCGCCGCCACCGCCCTTCGTACCGAGTGATTGTGCGGGCTGATTCGTGGGGGTGCCAGCTACACCACGCGACGCCGGACGGCACCCTTCCGGCGGACTGCCCGTGGGAGTAGAACGGCACTCGTCATGAACGACGGGGAGCGTGCGCGCTGATGCGGGGGGCCTGGCTGTGGGCGCGCTCCGACCTTCGGCGACGGTGGATGTCACTCGTGGTGGTGGCGCTGTTCATCGCGTTCGCCTCGGGTGCGACGATGGCACTCGTGGCCGGCGCACGCCGAGCAGGCTCCGCCACCGAGCGTTTTGCATCCGCGAGCGATCTTGCCGACCTGCTGGCATTCGTCGGCTACGACCCGTCGGATGCCACAGGCGCTCTACACGACCAGAGTGTCGCGGATCTGGTCGCCGCGCTCGATCGCGATCCCGATGTCACCCGGTACGAACGAGGCGAGACCGTGGTGGTGACGCCCGATCCCGTGCCGCCGGGATCGTTCGGCTTTGCGTACGTCGCTCAACCGGGCGGTGGTCCGGGCCTCTTCGGGACTCCGCTGCTGCTGGACGGTCGATACCCCACCGCTGCCGACGAGATGCTCGTCAACGAACGCGCCGCCAAGCTCTTCGACCTCCATGTGGGCGAACGCCGTCAACTCCTCGCTCTCGCCTGCTTCGACTGTGAGCAGGAGCGGCTGGACGCCGAGGTGACGATCACCGGTATCGCGAGGTTGGACGGCGATCTCATCGACGACCCTTCCACGGTGGGCCTGTTCCTCGTTCAGCCGACGTTCCTCGACGGAGCGTGGACGAAGTACGCCCGTCCTGGCACGATCGTCGCGATCCATCTGGCTGATGGCGCCGACCCGGTGGCCGTATCGCAACGGTTGACACCGCTCATCACGGGCGGTGACATCGGCAACAGCTCCTCGAGTCTTCGCGTCGCCGAGCGCGCAGGTGATCTTCAGAGCAACGCACTCCTGGTCGCCGCGGCAACCATCGGCATGATCGGTCTCGTGGTCGCGGCGCAGGCGATGGGTCGGCACATCTCGGTGCGCCGCGACGACGAACAAGTCCTGCTCGGCCTGGGTCTCGATCGCAAGCAACGAATGGCTGCGGTCGCCGCGGTGCTTGCACCTGCGGTGGTCATGGGAGCTGGCGCGGCGTTGCCTGTCGCCGTCGTCCTCTCGCCGCTGCTGCCTCTCGGACTGAGCCGTCGGGCCGATCCCGACGTCGGCTTGCATCTCGACCTCCTCGTGGTCGGTGTCGGCGTGCTGACCACCATGGTGGTCGGTGCCATGGTGGTTGCGTTCGTTGCCCGTCGCTGGCTGCAGAGCCCAGCAGAGTTGCCGTCACGCGCGTCGTCGACGATCGCCACGCTCGCCGGTCTCGGTGTGGGGCCCGTTCCGTTGACCGGCAGTCGATTCGCCCTGGATCGCGGGCTCGGTGCGAAGCGACTGCCGACACGCACGACGATCGCCGTTGGGGTCATGACCGTCGCAATCGTCTGCGCGGCGGTCGTGATGCGCTCCAGTGTCGATGGATTGGTTCACGACCCAGCGGCGTACGGTCAGGACTGGCAGTTGCGCGTCGGTACCGGAGAAGGCGAGGTGTCGACGATGGCCGAGCAACTGGCCACCGACCCACGCGTCGAAGCGCTCGATCTTGTTGCCCAGGGTGCACTCGATGTGGCCACCGACGACGATGCGGGTGCCCGGGTCGCGACGCTCGGGATTCAGGGGGTCGAGGGCGGTTCGTCACTCGGGATCCTGTCGGGGCGGGCCCCGAACGGCCCCGGTGAGATCGCCTTCGGGTCCCAGTCGATGGGAGACCTCCACGTCGGCATCGGTGACACCGTCACCGTGAACGCGTCGTGTGGGCAACGCTCGATGGTGGTCGTCGGCCGGACGATTGTGCCGCTCATCGGCGGCGACAATCCCGACGTTGGCTCGGTGATCGACCTCGGAGGGTTCGACGACCTCTGCGCCGAACAGTTGACCGCGTCGATCGACCAGAACCGTGGTGTCCTGGTGCGTCTGCGCGACGACGCTGACCTCGAAGTGTTCACGGCTGATCTCGATGCCCAGGGCCTGTATTTCGAGCCGACGAGCCGACCGAGCAGCGTGACGTCGCTGCGTGACATCGCCGATGCACCGATGATCGTCGCCGTCATCGCCGCGCTCATGGGTTCGGCTGCCATCGCCTACGGATTGGCGCTCACTGTTCGTCGACGCCGGGAGGACCTCGCGATCCTTCGTGCCCTCGGCCTCAGGTCATCGCAGACAGGATGGGTGATCACCTGGCAGGCAACCATCGTTGCGGTGATCTCGATCGTGCTCGGCGTTCCCATCGGGA
>JANPCI010000353.1:0-4132 GCA_031430875.1 Actinomycetes bacterium
GTTGTGGTCTTCGAGAAGGGTGTGCATGGCCGCGACAAGGTGTGCGGCGACGGACTCACCCCCCGGGCAGTCGGCGCGTTGAACGAACTGAAGATCCCACTTGACGATGCCCACCACATTCGGGGGCTCCGGATGATCGCCGGCAAGCAGGTACGCGAGCTCGACTGGCCAACCACCGATCGGTTCCCGAACCACGGTGCCGTGTGGCCACGCCGTCGGCTGGACGCTGCGCTCATGGATGCCGCCGCCGAGGCCGGCGCGGAACTCGTCTACGAATCCGAGGCCACGCCGCGCATCGAGAACGGTCGGGTCGTCGGGGTGGTCGCTGGTGACCGCATGGTTGATGCCGGCCTCACGGTGGTGGCAGCCGGCGCCCAAGGAGCCGTCGCACGGATGCTGGGGGCGGATCGCGTGCCCGACGAACCGTTCGGGTTGGCGATCCGCACGTACGCCGCCACACCGCGCCATACCGATGCCCACCTCGAAGCGTGCCTGTCGCTCAAGGACGAGAACGGCACGGCGATCCCGGGGTACGGCTGGATGTTCCCCGCCGGCGACGGCACGGTCAACATCGGTGTCGGCGCGCTGTCGACGATGAAGGGCTTCAAGAAGCTCAACCTCAACACGCTGCTCGAGTCGTACCGCCATCTCGTGCAGGACGACTGGGATCTCGGCCCCAACCTCGAGCGCCCTCGCGCCTGGCGGCTGCCGATGTCGACCCAGCGTCGCCACGGCCCGGGCTGGGTGGCAATCGGTGACGCGGCGGGGCTGGTCAACCCGATGA
Organism: Actinomycetes bacterium; assembly: GCA_031430875.1. Classification (GTDB taxonomy): domain Bacteria; phylum Actinomycetota; class Acidimicrobiia; order Acidimicrobiales; family Ilumatobacteraceae; genus Sva-07. The sequence goes on from JANPCI010000353.1 coordinate 785, forward strand.
ACGGCGAGGGCATCGACTACGGGCTCGAGTCCGGCATGCTCGCGGCTGATCTCTTCCTCGCTGATCCGGCGACAGCACCGGCGCGCTACGACCAGCTCGTCGGCGAGCGGTTCGATGCGTTCCTGCGCACCGGGCGCCGATTCTCGTTCCTCATCGGGCACCCGTGGATCCTCAAGCCCGGTCTGCGACTCTCGGTCAGCACCGACGCGATCGCCAACATCACCCTTGCGGTGATGGGCAACCTAGTCGACAACTCGACCCCCGGCGCTGCCGGCAAGGTCATGTGGCTCGCCGACAAGTCCCTCGGCCTCGTCGACCCCATTCTCCGCAAGACCCGCGCCGCCGCCTGACCACACGGTCTCGGCAAAACGTCACGTTTGACCCGGCACCGTGTGACGGTTCAGTCGCGGAGTGCTTTCAGGACCGGTTCGAACTCGTCGAGTTCGCGCACGGCGAAGTAGTTGATCCCCCACCGTTCGTTGCACGTGAGCATGTGCCGCACGATCTGGTCGACGGACCCCACCAGGATATACGGGGTGGCGCTGGCGTCGTCCATCGTCAGGCCGTCGACACCCTCACAGATCTTCGCCAGGGCGGACTCGCGGTCGTCGGTGATCTGGACGACCTGGACCAGCGCATTGAACTCCAGCTCCCCGAATCGCTCACCCGCGCCGTCGCGCACCTGCGTCAGTTGACCATCAAGGTGCTCCACGCTCCAGTCGACGCTATGGCTGTGGCCATCCTCGAGCGTCAGCGCAAGCCCCTGCAGACCGATGATGTCGGCGTGGGCTCCGGCATGACCGAGCAGTTTGGCACCGTTCCCGCCGACGAGGATGGGCAGCCGCTCCTGCGTTGGCGACACCGTGCGCGCGTGTTCGATTCGATAGTGCTCACCGTGATGGTCGACGGTCTGCCCGTCGAACAGTGCTCGGATGATCTCGACGCTCTCTGCGAGTCGCTGCTTGCGCACAGGAGACTCCGACCGATCGATGCCGGTCGCGGTGTACTCCTGGGGTGTGTGCCCGGCGCCGAGGCCGAGTTCGAAGCGTCCGCCCGACAACCCATCAATCGATGCCACGTCCCAGGCGAGCTGCACCGGGTTGCGCATGTCGTTGTTGAGCACCAGCGTCCCCAAGCGGATGGTGGTCGTCGCGCTCGCGATCGCCGCGAGTGTCGGCAGCGGCGACATCCCGGTTCCGACGTGATCGGACGCCAGCACGATGTCGAAACCGAGCTCCTCCGCGCGTCGGGCGGTGTCGACCGGCGAGCCGTCGACACGTCGCGAGAGCTGGTGTCCGATGCGCAGCGGTCTCGTCACGGGGCCAGACTAGAACGGCAGGCGGCCGAACCATTTCGTCACGTTTGACCCGGCACCGTGTGACGTTCCGGGTGACGATCAGTCGATGTCTTGGTTTGACAGGCGCCATGCGGCGATTGCGAGCGCGATGACGGCGACCACGAGCGGCACGATCACTCCCATCGCGAGGGAGAAGTCGGCAAGCTCGAGGTCGGCGCCTGTGCGATCGACGAGGATCGACCGGGTGTATTTGCGTAACGCCACGCGGGCAACGCCGGGTCCGGCCTGGGCGATGAAGCCCTCCCAGATCAAGATGTAGGCGAGGCCCCACACGATGAACCTCTTGAGCCACACGCCGAACAGCGTGAACACACTCACATAGGCAATGAGGCCGATCACGGTCGCCAGCAGTGTGCCGGCAACGATCCCATTGCCGGCGCCGGTCAGTGCAGCGGCGAGCACAATCGAGATCAGCGTGATCGGTGCGGCAATCGTCGCCGCTGCCAGCGCGGCACCGACGACGATCGGCCAGCGGTCCATCGGGCGCAACCACAGGTACACCAGCGTCTTGTCCTCGCGCAGTTCGCCGAGCGCTGCGCCGCCGAACACGAGCGCCACGATGGGTAACACCAGCCCGAATCCGACGCTCGCCACGAGGTTCACAGCGTCGTCGAGCGAGGGGTCCGACCTCCCGAGCGCCCATGCCGAGAGGGGCGCAATGAACGCCAGGAGGCTGAGTCCAATGATTCGGGCGCGACTCGTCAGCTGTCGCAGCACGATGCGGTACGACAACCCGACCGCGGCGAACGCCATGACGTGGCGAGCGGGCGTCATCGGCTTTGGTGCACTGCGGTCGAGGTCGGTCATCGCCCCTCCACCAGGTAACGGAACACAGATTCGAGGTCGTCGTCGAGCGGGCTGACCTCGGTGAGGCGCACCCCCAACTCCACGCTCAGCCCGGCGAGTTGCCGCCCGAGCGAATCCACGTCGAGTGTGTCGACCATGACGTTGTGCTCGTCGATCGACAGCCCGCTGACGAGGCCGCGATCGACCAGGGCCGTGGCAAGGCGGCGAGGGTCGGACGCGCCGATACGGATGCGATGGGCACGATCGTCCATCAGTTCGCGCAGATCCCGGTAGTCGCCGCTCGCGATGAGGCGACCCTGAGCGATCACGAGCACACGCGAACCGAGCTTGGCCACCTCGTCGAGCACATGGCTCGACACGAGCACACAGCGACCGTCATCGCCGAGGTCGTGGAACAGCGAAATCATGTGGCGGCGCTGCACCGGGTCGAGGCCGGTGAGTGGTTCGTCGAGAATCAATACCTCGGGGTCGTTGACCAGTGCGGCAGCCACCTTGACCCGCTGACGCATGCCCTTCGAGAACTGACCGACCGGCTTGTTGCCGACGTCGTCGAGTTCGACCTTCGCGAGTGCCTCGGCGGCCGCGCTCGATGGGTCCCTCACACCGTGAGTCCGCGCCGCAAACTCCAGGAACGCCGACGCGCTGAGATGGTCGAACAGCGCATCCTGCTGCGGTACCAGGGCGACCCGCCCGCGCACATCGCGGTCGTCACGAGGATCGGCGCCGAGGACCTCGACCGATCCACGCGACGGCGGGGTGAGCCCGCACATCATGCGGAACAGTGTCGACTTGCCGGCGCCGTTCGGGCCGAGCAGCGCCGTCACACCGGCGTCGATCGCAAAGCTCACGTCGCTCACGGCAACGACCGAGCCGAAGAACTTCGACACCTGGTTCACAGCGATCATCCCGGTGAGTCGCTGCGGCGGTGCCGGCGTCGAAGTTGTTGCGGGCGTCGGAGCCGGGAATCCCACCGCCGGCGGAGGCAGCTCACTCATCGGGCGATCACCAGCTTCGAGTACCGCCACCACACGATGGCGACACCACCGAGCGTCCAGACGAGGTTGCTGGCGACCACACTCCACGTCGACAGCTCCGGGAAGTTGCCGGGCTGTTCGTAGATACGAAAGACCAGTTCGAACGGCATCGTTGAAATGTCGATCAGGCGCCACGACGGCGAGAGGTCA
>JANPCI010000354.1:0-11623 GCA_031430875.1 Actinomycetes bacterium
GAGCCGCACTGAGGCCTTTGCCCGTGCCGACGAGCTGCTGGAGAAGGTCAACCTCGGTGATCGCGGCGGTCATCTCCCGAGTCGGCTGTCGGGCGGGCAGCAACAGCGCGTGGCCGTCGCCCGCGGGCTCGGTCACAACCCGCCGCTGCTGCTCGCCGACGAGCCGACGGCAAACCTCGATCACATCCAGGCCGAGGCGATCATCCGGGTACTGCAGGGTTTGCGTGACGACGGGCAGATGATCATCGTGTCGACGCACGATTCGCGGTTGGTCCCGATCGCAGACCGGATCGTGCAGCTCATTCCCGTCGGCGGTCACGACGAGGTGGCAACACATGACGAATCCTTCGCGGCTGGTCAGTCGATCTTCGAGCAGGGTGATCACGCCGAGTTGATCTATGTCGTGAAGTCGGGTGAGGTCGACGTGATTCGGCTCCTCGCCGAAGGCGGCGAGGAGCTGCTCACGAAGCTCGGGCCCGATCAGTACTTCGGCGAACTCGGTCCGTTCCTCGGCTTCCCGCGATCCGCGTCGGTGCGCGCCAGCACGGACGCAGTCCTCACCGTCTACAGCCCGCGAGTCTTCCGCGAGAAGGTCCTCCACAAGACCTGACCCGCCCACAAAATGCGGTTTGCGTAACAGTTCCATCGGTGCGGGCCAACCGAAGTGTCACGCAAACCGGAGATGTGCGTGAGGTGCGAGACTGAAGAGATGTTCCAGAAGCCTCCTCGTCTGGTGCTGAAGGAACTTGTCGATCTGCCGGTGGTCGAGGCGTCGGGTCTCACCGTTCGTCATACCAGCGGCGGGGCAGTTCTTCTGGTGATCGGTGACCGCACGTCCGAACTCGGTGTCTGTCGGATGAGCGACGACGGCGCACTCGACCATTGGGAGACGATCGACCTTGCCGCGCTCCCTGGTTGGCCGCTGCCGGCGGGCGACAGCCAGTTCGAATCGATCGCCGCCGACGGCGGATCGCTGCTCGCGCTGATGTGTGAAGACCCGCCGATCGTGTTGGTGGCCGACACCGAGGCGCGTGAGCTTCGCGCGGAGATCGAACTCACGGCCCCGAAGGGATCGTTGCTCGATGGGCAGTGGGAGGACTCGTCGTCGCGCGGCGAAGGCCTCGTCCTGCTACGTGGGGGTCGACTGCTCGTCGCCCAGGAGAAGCGACCGCGGGCACTGATCGAGTTCGGGCCGGTCGGCGCTTCGGCACGGGGGCTTTCGGCTGACGATTTCCTCCGGCCCGACGAGTCGTGGGAGGCGCCCAGCGGACGTGTCAGGTTCGTTCCGCTGTCGATGTGGAAGCTGAAGGACGACGCCAGGGCGGCGCTCGCCGACATCAGCTCGATTGGCGCCGGCGTCGATGGGAGCCTGTGGTTGTTGAGCGACAAGTCGCAGCGCGTCGCCCGCCTTGCACTCGATGAGCCATTACATCCTGACGATGATGGGGTCACAGATCTTGACGAGATCTGGGATCTTCCCGAAGGTGTCGTCAAGCCCGAGGGGATCGTGGCGCTCACCGACGGCCGGGTGCTGTTGGCCATGGACACCCGTTCGACCTTGGCCAACGGGATGATCGTGACTCGCCCGGCCTGACCTCCCCTGACTCGTCAGCGGTCGTCGAGTCGGTGCGGCGCCGCCAGATCGACGACATCGAGGTCGGTCTGAATGAAGTCGTTCCCGACGCACAGCAGTGGCGCTTCGACGTGGCGGGCGAGCGCATAAGAGAAGCAGTCGCCGTAGTTGAGTTGGGCCGGGTGGTTCCCGCGGCCGTATCGGTCCCATGCTGCGGTGGCGACTTCGACCTGGATCCCGTCGACCGGCATCGTCACGACGTTGGCCGCATCCAAGATCGTTCGCGCGGCGTTCACGCCCGCGTGGCCGAACCGCGCTGCCGCAACGATGTGCAGTTCCACGACGGTGGCCGCCGAGATGACCGGTCCACCCGCTGACTCGAGCGCAGCGCGGACCGCCAGCGCAGTCGGCCCATCGAAGGAGAGCGCCAGGATCGCCGAGGTGTCGACGACGAGGTCGATCGCCGTCGGCCGGCCGAGCGTCACGCTGGGAGGCCGTGTTCGTCGTAGCCGAGGATCTCGTCAGCGCTGCGATGGTCGATTACGGGGAGACTGCGGAATTGCTCGATGGCGTGTTTCAATGAATCGCCGACATGGAGGCAGCGGACGCGGCGTTCGCGGGCGAGGCGTTCGCGTAACGACTCCGTGATGGCCACCGTGAGTGACTCGCCGGTGAGTGCGCTGAGTTCACGCAGGAGGCGGTCGGCTTCGGTGTTCTTCACGTTGAACGCCATGTCTAGAACTCTATCCCTAGATCTAGAACCACCGACTCATCGAGACCGACCCGGTCTTTCCGGACCCGACCCCAACAGACCGTGCCGGTCTTTCCGGACCCGACCCCGAAAGACCGCGGACCCCGACAGATCGTGCCGGTCTTTCCGGACCCGACCCCGAAAGACCGCGGACCCCAACAGATCGCGCCGGTCTTTCCGGACCCGACCCCGAAAGACCGGTCCCGAACGACCGGCCCGTCAGGGTGTGACGCTGTTGTCGGCGAGGAAGTCGAGCGTGCGGCCGAGGGCCATGGCGGCCGAGCGGGCGTCGTAGGAGTCGCGCACGTCGCAGCCGAAGCCGTGGCCGGCGCCGAGATACACGTTCACGGGAACGTCGGGATGTGCTGCGGCGATGGCCTCGACCTGATCGAGCGGGATGCCACCGTCGAGCTCACCGAAGTTCAGCATTGTCGGGACCTGTGGGATGCGGTCGATCATGCTGTGGATCTGGCCGCCGTAGTAGCCGACGGCGGCGGTGATCGGCAGGTCGCATGCTGCCAGCCAGGCAAGCGAGCCTCCGAAGCAGTAGCCGATCACCGCGACCGGTCCGGTCGGAGCGACGTGGTCGACCGCTGCGGCGACGTCGAGCATCGCCGGCTCCCAGGCGATCTGCATGGCGAGTTCGAAGCCTCGCTGGCGACCCTCGTCGTCGTAGCCGAGTTCTACCCCTTGTTCGCCGCGGTCGAACAACGCCGGTGCAATGGCCCGGTACCCGAACTCGGCGTAACGGTCGACCACCGACCGGATGTGCGCGTTGACGCCGAAGATTTCCTGCACGATCACGATCGAGGCAGTGGCTCCGTCGGGGTTCACTTCGTAGGCATCGAGTTCGTGTCCGTCGCCGGCGGTGAGTCTGATCATCGCGCCGACGGTAGGGCACCGACCCTCCCCAATGCTCAACCAGGGTGTTTGTGTGAGGATTTGGTTGGCCCGTCCCAACCGAAGTGCAACACAAACCGGGTCTTGTGGGGTGGGGGTGGGGTGGGGTTGGTGGGGGCCGCGCCGGTACGGTCCGGGCGATGGCGAACGAGAGCATCTTTCCGGCTGGGTTCTTCGATCGCACCGATGAGTCGCCCGACACCGTCTTCTACCGTCCGGACCGCCTCGTGACCCACATCGACGAGGGCGCCATCGCTGCCGTCGGCGAGCTGTACGACGAACTCGAGTTGACCGGCGACGTGCTCGACATCTGCTCGTCATGGATCTCGCACTTTCGGCGTGCGCCTCGCCGGTTGGTGGCGATGGGGATGAACGAAGGCGAGCTGTGCGCCAACGAGATGGCGACGAGTTGGGCGATCCAGGATCTCAACGTCGACCCGGCCCTGCCGTTCGAGGACGAGTCGTTCGATGCGGTCACGTGCTGCGTGTCGGTCGACTACCTCACACGACCACTCGAGGTGTTTGCCGAGGCCGCCCGGGTGTTGCGGCCTGGTGGTCTGTTCGTCGTGACGTTCTCGAACCGATGCTTTCCCACCAAGGCGATTCGCGGCTGGTTGCTCACCGACGATCAGGGACGCTGTGCCATTGTCGACGCCTACTTCGACCTGACCGACCGCTTCGATCCGGCAGTCGTCGAGCTCCGCAACCCAGGACAGCGCTCGGACCCGCTCTATGCGGTGGTCGCCCGCCGCTCGACCTGACCGGCGCCGGTTCTCTGCGGATCTGGTTGCAGCCCGTGAGACGGATTCCGCAGAGACTTGTGTGCCGGACTCTTGCGGCCTCCGGCGCTGGGCCTTCTCTGCCACCGAGGTTCATCACGCCCGACGCCGTGGCGCCGGAGTGGCCACTTCGGCGAAGCGTGTTTCGACCTCGACGCTGACCGACACGGCGAGTTCGATGAACCGCTCGGCCGCCGGCGAGAGGGTGTGGCCGCGGCGCCAGGCGATCGAGATCTCACGCCCGGGGAACGCCGGGTCGAGGGGATGCAGGCTGAGTCGTCGATCATCGGGCTCGATGCACAGCAGGGGAAGCACGGCCACGCCCATGCCGGCGCGCACCATGGCGGCAACGGTGCCGTTGTCGTTCGTTCGGAACACGTAGCTCGGCTCGACCCCGCCGGAACGCAATCCTGCTTCATTGATCAGCTGGCACGAATTCTGGTGCTGACCGACGAGCGGCTCGTCGATCAGCGCGCTGATTGCCACGGGGCCCTCGGGAAACTGACCGGGCCGGGCGAGAAGCCGGAACGGGTCGTTGAGCAGGTGTCGGGTGTCGAAGGTCGTGGCCACATCGCCGACGACGAAGCTGATGTCGAGTTCGCCCGCAGCAAGCTTCTCGTGGAGTACATCGTCGTAGTCGCTCTCCATGGCGACGATCTCGAGGTTCGGCAGTTCGCGTTGCATGGTGCTGATCAACGATGGCAACACCGTGTTGGAGACGCTCTGGAACGTGCCGACGCGCAGCCGTCCGACGTCACCGGTGCGGAACTGGTCGAGGTCGTCGCTGATGCGGTCGAGTTGGGTGAGCAGGGCGCGGCTGCGGTCGAGTAGATGTGCGCCGAGCGGTGTGAGCTCGACGGGTCGCGGTCCGCCCGGACGGTCGAAGACCTGTTCGCCGAGGATTCGTTCGAGCGAGGCGATCTGCTGGCTGACCGCCGACTGCGTGTAGCCGAGACGCTCTGCGGCACGGCCGAACGTGCCCTCGGTTGCCACTGCGTCGAACGCCACCAAGAGGCGCAAGTCGAGGTCGCGCAACTTGGTCATGAACATTAGTATATCTAATTGTAACTACGACAAAGCATCGCCAGTGATTGACATCAACCGCTCGTAGGTTGGAGTGCATGGAAGCCATCTCGACACGCCAACTGCTCGACCGGTTCGCCGATGCCATCGAGGCCCACGGAATCTCGGCGGTGCCCTCTGATCTGATGATCGCACTCGTCGACGTGGCTCGCTCCGTCGATGCCAGCCCGATCGCCATTGCGGTGCTCGTCGATCCGACCGAACCCGACGTCGTGCGCGAGCGCGCATTCTGCAGGGTTGCGATTCAGGTCGTCGGTCGTTCGGATCGCCCCGATCATCGAGTCGATTCGCTCATGACCAGCGGCATTCCGCAACCCGCCTGAGAACCGAGCGACGCTCGGCGGCAAGGCCGCTGGCAGGCGGGTCGAACGTTGCGGGTACCGTCCGAACATGACGTTCAACAATGAATCGACCACCGACGACGTGCTCGACGGCCTCGACCTGTCGGGCCGCCGCTTCGTGATCACCGGCGCCGCCAGCGGCCTCGGGGAGGAGTCGACCCGGGCCCTCACCAAGCGTGGAGCGTCGGTGCTGATGCTGGCTCGCGATTCGGCGAAGAACGACGAGGCCGCTGCCCGCATTCGCGCCGACGTACCCGACGCCGACCTGTCACTCGATGTCGTCGACCTCGCCGATCTCGCCAGCATCCGATCGTTCGCTGCGCGATTCCTCGACGGTGGCCAGCCGATCGACGTCTTGATGAACAACGCCGGCGTGATGGCGTGTCCACTCGGGCACACTGCCGACGGCTTCGAGATGCAGTTCGGGACGAACCATCTCGGTCACTTCGAACTGACGCGCCTCCTGCAGCCGGCGGTGATCGCCGGCGATCAGCCACGCATCGTCAACCTGTCGTCGGCGGCGCACGGTATCTCCGACGTCGATCTCGACGATCCCAGCTTCGAGCACACCGACTACGACGCGTGGATCTCGTACGGCCGGTCGAAGTCGGCGAACGCGCTGCACGCATTGTCGCTGGCCCGCCGACTCGTCGACGACGGCGTGCTCGCGTACTCGGTGCATCCAGGCGGCATCATGACCAACCTCGGTCGGCACCTGAACGACGATCTGATGCAGCAGATGCTCGACCGCGCCAAGGAGCGCTCCGCCAAGTCGGGCGAGTCGGGCGGCATGCAGTTCAAGAGCATTCCGCAGGGCGCAGCGACCCAGGTGTGGGCGGCGACGTCGCCCGATCTGGTCGACCACAGTGGGATGTACCTGGCCGACTGTGGGCTCGGAGTGCTGGGAGGCAATGTCGGGCGCAACGGCTTCGAGTCGTACATCACCGACGAGTCACGCGCCGACGCGCTCTGGACGCTCAGCGAGCAGCTCATCGACGTCTGACCACGCCTCGAACCGAACTCGTCGGTTCTCTGCGGATCTGGTCGCAACTGTTGAGACCTCTTCCGCACGGAAGCGCTCGGTACCCGCTGGGGTGACTGCGTACGCTGCGTCGCTGTGAGCGATCTTGACGAACGCCAGGCGCGGCGAGCATGGTTCGAGCAGTCGTGCATCACGCTGCACGAGCGCTTCGGACCGCTGCAGGAGGGGGCGCCGGCGTCGTACATCCCCGAGCTGGCGTCGGTCGATCCCGACCGGTTCGCCATCGCCGCGGTGACCACCGACGGCGAGCGCATCGGTGTCGGCGATGTCGACCACGAGTTCACGATCCAGTCGATCTCCAAGCTCCTGATGTACGGCTTGGCCCTCGAGACGCATGGACGCGACCGAGTACTCGAACATGTCGGTGTGGCCCCGACAGGGGAGGCGTTCAACGCAATCGAACTCGACGACGCCACCAACCGGGCGCCGAACCCGATGGTCAACGCAGGCGCAATCGCGATCACCGATCTGGTGGTGGGCGCAAACGTCGACGAGCGCGTCGAGCAGGTCCGCTCTATGTACGAGCGGTACCTCGGCCGTCGCCCGGAGGTCGATCATGCCGTGTGGGCATCGGAGCGAACCACCGGCAACCGCAACCGGGCCATCGCCTATCTGATGCTGAGCCGGGGGATCGTGGAGGACCGGGTGGAGGAGACGCTCGATCTGTACTTCGCCCAGTGCTCGGTGCTCGTCACTGCGACCGACCTGGCGCTCATCGGCGCAACGATCGCCAACCACGGCGTGCATCCCGACACCGGCGAGCAGGTGGTGCCGCGCGAGGTGACCCGCGACATGCTCACCGTGGCGTTGACCTGCGGGATGTACGACTACGCGGGTGAGTGGGCGTTCTCGGTGGGGATTCCTGCCAAGAGCGGCGTCGGCGGCGGGATTCTCGGGATGCTGCCCGGAGTAGGCGGCACCGCAACGTTCTCGCCGCGCCTCGACGAAATCGGCAACAGCGTGCGCGGCTTGCGGGTGTTCGAGGAGCTGTCGCGCACGTTCGACATGCACATGTTCGACCCCGATCGCCCCTGGAGCCGGTGACCCGGCGTTCAGTGCCAGTCGTCGCGCTGATCCCCAGCGTTGTTGCCGTCGGCGAGGCGGCTGGAGGGCCCTGGTCGCACTTACAATTCGCGCCGTGGAGACCGAGGCGCTGCGTGCGCTCGTACTGATCATCGGGATCGCAGTCCTCAGCCCGTTCATTTCCGACGTGGTGAAACGTTGGACACGGCTCCCCTCAGTCGTCGTTGAGATCGGACTCGGGATTCTGATCGGCCCGTACGTCCTCGGGCTGGTCGAACTCGATGACGTGATCAGCTTCCTGGCCGAGCTCGGGCTCGTCTTCTTGATCTTCCTCGCCGGGTTCGAGGTGGATCCCAACCGGGTGAAGGGCCGTCCGGTGAAGCTGGCGGTCGGCGGGTGGATGATCTCGCTCGTGGTGGCGATCGTCGCTGCCACCCTGCTCTACGCGCTCGACATCACGTCGGCGATCCGCTTCGTTGCGATCTGTCTGACCACGACCGCGATCGGCACGTTGCTCCCGATCCTCGGTGATGCTGGAGTGCTCCCGACACGCCTCGGCACCAACATCTTGGCGAGCGGCGCGATGGGTGAGATCGGGCCGATTGTTGCCATCTCGCTCGCACTCACAACAGATAACCCGGGTCGCACCACGGCGGTCCTCGTTGCGTTCGGAGGTATTGCGGCGCTGGTCGCATGGCTGGCCACGCGCCCAGCGCGGCCGCGCACGATCATGCTGATCGAACGGACGCTGCACTCCAGCGGTCAGCTCGGCGTGAGGATTTCGATTCTGCTCTGCCTGCTACTGGTGTGGACTGCCGACGAGTTCGGCCTCGACATCCTGCTCGGCGCGTTCGTGGCGGGGATGGTGGCCCGCCTGTTCCTGGTGGGCCACACGGGCCAGGATGCCGCGGACGAATCGATGCACGACTTCCGGATCGAGGTCCAACATGGCATCGAGGCGCTCGGGTTCGGATTCTTCATCCCGCTGTTCTTCGTGGTGAGTGGGGTCAGGTTCGATCTCGATGCCCTGCTCGACCCGATCGAGCTGCTCAAGGTGCCGATGTTCCTGGGCCTCATGCTGCTCGCGCGGGGACTTCCGGCGTTGCTGCACCGGCGTGATCTCGCCCGCCACGACGTTGCGGCGCTTGCGCTGTTGCAGTCGGCCGGCCTTCCGCTCATCGTGGTGATCACGAGTGTCGGCGTGTCGACCGGCCAGATGCGTCCCGACAACGCAGCCGGCCTGGTCGGCGCCGGCCTGCTGTCGGTCGTGATCTTCCCGATCATCGCCCTGTCGATCCACTCCAAGGGTGCGTCAGCGACTGAGCTGGCAGATGTTCCACCCACTTCCGAACGGGGTGTGCTCGGCAACTGAGCCCAGCATTGCGATCGGCAGCAGGATCTCGGCGCCGACCATCAACGACCTCGTGGGATCGTCAGTCCGGGGTCGGTTGTTCGCCGGTCCCTCGCACTGGACCCCCGTTCTGTGGTCGAATGATGGTCGTGGACGACTCGGTCGACCCGTTGCCGCTCGGCGGCGATGACTCACCGTGGGCACACGATGTGCCGGCCGGCCCACCGCCAGTCCTGCCCCCCAGTTGGTCGAAGCGGAACGCTGAACTCCACGATGACTCGTCGTCGACTCCCGTCGACCTGTCGCACGGCGGGCGAGCCGATCACTCCGTCGTTGCTTCGGGCGAGGGACTTGGGGATCGTGGACCGCCGCGGCGCCGCTGGCCGATCGCGCTGGTGCTGGCAGCGGGCGTCGCCGTCGGGGTCGTCGCCGCCCACGTCGGACGCAGCGGTGACAGCGAACGAATTGGTGACCCGATCGCGGTGAAGAACGACCCCATGGTCGAACGTCCGACGGAGGTGTCGGTCGACTCGACGGTCACTTCCGGAGGGCCATCGACGCGACCGTTGACGAACGTGGCGCACACCCTTCCGGAACCCGAGCCCCAGTGGGTGGCGGCCCCGCCGATCGAACTGAGCCCGCGCCTGCAGGCGATGACTGTGCCGACCGAGTTGATCGCACTCAACAGCGATGGCACGTTGCTCTCGATCCCGATCCCAACCGGCGCGGTGCACAGCATCGAGACACAAGAGGGAGGCATGGACGTCGGCATGGCCGTCAGCGACTCGTCGGTCCTGCTGTATGCCTACGACGGCTGGTTCGCCAAGCTCGTTCAGATGTGGGACGCGGGAGGATCGACCGTGGAGGTCGACGTGGGAGATGGGATTGCCGATGCGGTGGCAGTGCCGGGCACCGATCAGTTCATCGTGCAGCCGGCCCCCACACCGGATGAGACACCACATCGGTTGATGCTGTACCCGTACGGCACGACTCGCGTGATCGACAGGGGTCCGATCGCCGAGCTGGATCTGTGGAAGGTTCGATTCGAGTCGTCGACCGGCGACATGCTGATCGCCGAGACCGGGGGGACCTATGTCGTCGGCGGTGACGATGTCGTTCGCAGGGTGTCCGCCGGCGACTTGATCGCGGTCGGACAGAATCATTTCCTTGTTCGCGAGTGCGACGCAACGCTCGTCTGCGGGTACGTGCGTGTCGATGCCGGATCGGGTGACCGGGTCGCGCTCAGCTCGTCCGAGCGGCTCGACGCCCTCGGACCCTTCGACAACGCCGCGGCGTTGTCGCCCGACGGCAGTGCCCTCACGTACATCGACTGGGAGGGCACTCCGGCCACGATTCGACTGGTCGACATCATCACCGGCGACGACGCGGAAGTCGGGCCCGTCGACCACAGCGGATACAACTACCGCACGGTGTGGGCCGCCGACAGCTCCGGCATTTTCCTCGGCGAGCAGGGCGAGTTGGTCTTCTTCGATCGAGTGACCGAGCAGCGCGTCGCAGTGTTCGCCTCGGCGGACCTCGGCGTCATCATGGCGATCTCGGCTCATCCTGCGGCCGCCGACCATCCGTAGAGAAGCTGACGAGCTTGTCGGCGCGCAACGTGGCCTCGCCGTCGAAGCGGTAGGCGGCCAGTGGGCCGCCCGCGCCGGCGCTGTAATCGACGCACAGGGCGCGTGAATTGGTGACCGCAAGTGGCGCCTCGAACCAGTAGTGACCAAAGATGACCGGTACGTCGCTGTCGTAGTGCCTCGAGAGCCTGTCGGGGATCGGCTCATCGGGCAGGCCGTCGACGACAGTGCCGTCGGCGTCGACGACGGTCTGGCCGGGTGACAGCAGGCCGCTCCAGTTCGTCGCGGACCCGTCCCACCACTTCAGCCGCACATTGGTTCTCGGGTGGTGGTCCTTGTCGCGCGACTTCATTCCGTTGGGAAGTCTGACTTCGGGTCCTTTCAGGATGGTCTCGACCGCGGCATAGGCCCGGTGGTCGTTCGCGCTGGCGTCGACGACGAGCTCATCGGTGAGGCTGTTCGTCGCCGAGACACGCCCGCGCAGGAACACGAGGTCGGGCTCCGACCAGCAAGCGTGGATGACCCGCAGCCCGTCGAGTTCGAGCCACAGCGGGATTGTCATGAACCAGTCGACGAGATCCCGATGCAGCGGCGAGTCGAGCGCGACAGCGGCAATGAATGCGGCGTGCTGCTTGCGGTTCTTTCTGCTGTGTGCACGCAGGTGACCGCCACCGTCACGCGGTGTCGCGTAGGCGACGGCGTTGAACTCGTGGTTGCCGAGCGCAAGTTGGGCGGTGCCGGCGTCGACCATCCGCCGCACGATGTCGACGGTTTCGAGTTGTTGCGGACCCCGGTCGATCAGGTCGCCGACGAAGATCGCCTGGCGTTCCGGGTGTCGCCAGGCGCCCGTGCGTTCGGCGTACCCCATCTGGCGCAGGAGCCCGATCAGTGCATCGGCGTGTCCGTGGACGTCACCGATCACGTCGTAGCGGGTCGTCGTGGGAGAACTGTCGACGATCGTCATGTGAACTCCTTCAGCGGCTCGACGTGAGCGGCCAATGACCACCCACCCACCCACCCACCCACCCACCGCCCATCACCCATCACCCGGTTCACCCGGTTCACCCGGTTTGTATGACAGAACGATTGGGCCGTCCCAACAGAACTGCAACGCAAACCGTAGTGGGGCTGCGGGATGGCGCGGGATCGCACCCTCCGGCCATGCTCGCCGGTCCGCCCACGTGGCAATCTCGG
>JANPCI010000355.1:0-4717 GCA_031430875.1 Actinomycetes bacterium
GTCGGCGTTGGCGAAGGTCGGCTCGAGTGTCCGCGCCGGTCAGGTTCTCGGTTTCATGGGCGACTCCAGCCCCCTCCCACTCGGCATTCGTTCCGACGTGCCCACCGATGCCACGGTCGAGATCGCGACCGACTCGGTGGCTCCGCACATCCGCCTCACGATCGAGGATCTCGACGGGATGCCGGTCGATGCATACGGGCCGGTGATCGACTCGCTGTTCCGCCAGGTCTGCTCGGCCGGCATCGGCCCATGGTCGGGCCCTCCAACGGCAGAGCTCCACGACCCGGTCACGACCGAGACCACCGACGACAACCGTGGCATCGACTCCGAATGGGTGATCACGTCGACAGGCCAGGTCACCGCGACCGGGTGGGCGGCAATGATCTATCCGAGCGAGGGTTGCGGCTGGGCACCCGAGTTGCCGTACGGACCCGGCGCCGGCGGATCGCCCCAGGTGCCCGCTGCCTGGGCCACACCGCTCGATCTGGCCACGCCGATCTGGATCGAACTCGCGCAGCAGCTCGACGGCGATCGCCCGTTGGCTCCGTTGCTTCGTCCGTGACGAGTCAGCCGACGCGACGAGCGGTCTCGACGAGGTTGATCTCGTAGAGCACCTCGTCGAGCGCGTCTTCGGCGCTGATCGCCGCGAACCGCTGTGGGTTCTCGGAGGTACAGCACGACGGCACCGGCGACAGGACCGTCCACGGCCGGGGGTGACAGAACTGCACGACGCTGTAGCGCTCGCCCTCGAAACCTGGGGCGGCAACCACACGATGCCACCCGATCGGGATCACGCCGTTGGTGAGCCGTTCGAGCATGATGCCCGTGTTGATGATGACGGCCTTGTCGGGCGGAGTCGCATCGACCCAGCCGTCGGCGACCTTCACCTGCAGCCCGGGAGCGGTGGCACGCGGCAGCGCCGTGATGAGGTTGATGTCGCCGTGTTCAGCGGCCCACACGTGGCCAGCCTCGCCGAGTTCGGACATCGCCGGATATCGGATCGCCCGGGTCAGCGTGGGGCCGTCGGAGACCATGTCGTCGAAGAACGTCTCGTGACATCCGATGCCCTCGGCGATGATTCGCAGGAACCGGCGTTGCAGGTCGGCGATCGACGCATGGAAGCGGTACAGCACCTCGGTGATTCCCGGCACCACCACTTCGGGGAGCACCTGGTCGGGGTAGGCCGTGGAGAACTTGCGCTTGAGCGGATGACCGGCGGCGATCGGCGCCGACCAGTTCAGCATCTCCTTCCAGTCGGGCTTGTCGCTCGATGCTGCGGTTTCCACGAGGAGTCCCGTGTAGCCGGTCTGACCGTTGGCGCCTGGCGCAACGAACTGCTGCTTGGCCTCGGACGAGAGCTCGAAGAACGTGCGCAGCATGCCGTAGGTGGTGTCGAGCAGATCCTCTGACAGGTCGTGGCTGGTGTACACGAACCCGGTTGCGAGGCTGCGCATGACGCCGTCGACCACGGCACGGCGGTGGGTTCCGGTCGTACGTTCGAACGCGAGCAGGTCGACGTCGAGGATCTGGTCCGTCATGGAGACAACGTTAGCGGTCGAGGCTGACCGGCTCGGATGGAACCCCGCCCGGCGCGAAGAGCGCCGGCCAACCTCCGGTGTGCACGAAGACGACGTCGCCACCGAACCGACCTTCGGCTGCGAGGCCGAGCAGCCCGGAGCATCCCTTGCCCGAATAGGTGCGATCGAGCAGCCAGCCGCCGTGAAGCGCTGCCCACCGAATGGCGGCGTCGCCGGCAGGCGTGGGCACGGCGTAGTCGTCGCCCATCCACCGGGTGTCGACCTCGACATCCTCGTGCGCGACGATCGCCGTCGAGCCCATCAGTGTGAGTGTGTGGTTGGCGAGCTCGGCGATGTCGGGGCGACCGAGATTGACACCCTTGGCAACACCGATTGCAATCACGTCGGGAACCCATCGGCCGCCGTGGGCAGCTGCGGCTCGACCGGCGAGCAGGCCGGCATGGGTGCCGCCGCTCGACGACGTGAACACCACATGGCCGGGAGCGATCCCGGCAGCCTCGAACTGATCGAGCAGCTCGATGAACGCTGCGGCGTATCCGAGCGCGCCGACGGCGGTACTGCCCCCGATCGGAATCGCGTACGGCGCAAGGCCCTCCGCTGCGAGCTGGTCGGTCAACGACTCACGGGCCATCTCCAGCTCACCCCAGTGGCTTTCCTCGGCGCCGGTGAAGTGCAGCTGAGCGCCGAACAGCATCGACAGCAACTGGTTGCCGGTGACCTCGTCGGGACGGTCACCGGACAGTACGAGATGCACTTCGAGTCCGAGTCGTGCGCCCGCTGCTGCGGTCATCCGGCAGTGATTCGATTGGGCGGCACCGACCGTCACCAACGCCCGCGCTCCCGAGGCGACCGCTTCACCGCAGAGAAACTCGAGTTTGCGGGCCTTGTTGCCGCCACCACCCAGCCCGGTCAGGTCGTCGCGTTTGACCCAGAGTCGGGCTCCCCCGTCGAGGGTCGGACCCGCTTCGAGCGGGGTGGGCAGTGTGGCGAGCCGAGCTCGTTCAAGATGATCGAACACAACCATCATGCTAGGCAGGTGGGCCGATGCCGACGACCGATTGGAACCCGTTGCTGCGAGATCAGTTCGACCAGCCGTACTGGCGCGAGCTGCAGACGTTCGTCGACGTCGAACGCGAGCACCACATCGTGTACCCGCCGTCGGACGACGTGTTCGCCGCGCTGCACCTGACGCCCTACGCCGACACGCGGGTGGTCATCTTGGGCCAAGACCCGTATCACGGACCGCAGCAGGCACACGGCCTGTGTTTCTCCGTGCGCCCCGGCGTGCGCATCCCGCCCTCGTTGACAAACATCCACAAAGAGCTCCACGATGATCTGGGTCTGCCCATCCCCGACCATGGCAACCTCGAGGCGTGGGCGCGCCACGGTGTGCTCTTGCTCAACACCACGCTGACCGTGCGCGACGGGCAAGCAGCGTCGCACCAGAAGCACGGCTGGGAGACCTTCACCGATCGCATCATCGAGGTGGTGAGCGAGAAGCCCGAGCCGGTCGTGTTCGTACTGTGGGGCAACTCGGCTCGCCGCAAGCGCGCCAAGATCGACACCACGCGACACATCGTGATCGAGTCGGCGCATCCGTCGCCGCTGTCGGCGCACAACGGCTTCTTCGGGAGCAAGCCGTTCAGCCGCGCCAATGCGGCACTCGTGGCGGCTGGACGCGAGCCGATCGACTGGAATCTGACCGGTTCGGAGATGATGTAGGCCATGGTGTGGACCACGAGCGACCGGATGATGAGTCTGCGTGCGAAGCACCCAACCATCGAGGTGAGCGTCGACATGGTCGACGGATGGCGGCGCCACATCTCGGGCCGCAACGCATCGGTGCTGGCATTCTTCGGCTTTCTCTCGATCTTCCCGCTGTTACTCGCAGCCACGACGATCCTCGGGCTCGCCCTCGACGGAAACAAGGAACTGCAGCAGCGCATCATCGACGGCGCGCTCGCCGACATCCCGGTGTTGGGTGAACAACTGCAGAACGACCCGACGTCGCTCAACGGAAGCGTGTGGGTCCTCGTGCTCGGGCTCGGCGCCGCGCTGTGGAGTGCCACCAAGGCCTTCGTCGCGCTGCAGGGCGGGCTCGACGACGTGTGGGAAGTCGACGTCGATCATCGCGGTGCCATGCCGAAACAGCGTGGCAAGGCGCTGCTCGGTCTCGCCCTCATCGGTGGAGCCCAGATCGGCGGCCTGGCCCTCACCACCCTCGTCAACGAGGCCGGCCTGCCGCTCGGAGGGCGCCTCGCGCTGGTCGCCGGCACCGTGGCGATCAACGTTGCGGTGGTCGCCGCCATGTACCGGTACCTCACCGCCGCGCGACTTTCGTGGACCGACGTCTGGCCGGGTTCGATCGCGGCAGGAATCGCCACGACCTTGATCCAACACTTCGGCACGATGATCGTGGTGCGGATCACCTCGAACGCGAGCGACACGTACGGACAGTTCGCCGTGGTGCTCGGTCTGGTGACGTGGCTGAGCCTGTTGGCCATCGCCACGATCATGAGCGCGGAATTCAACGCCGCGCTCGTACGTCACCGCGAAGGCTCGCTCGCTCGGGTGCAACCGGCCGACGTGTGAGCCGATCAGGTCAGGGTCGCAGGACCGCGTAGCCGTCGAGCACGGTCAGCAGCGGCGACACCGGACTCGTCGGCAACGGATGGCCGAGGTCGCGTGATCGCACCTCTGCGATCCACTGATCGTGCTGATACTCGTGGTTCACGAGGGCCCGTACGAGCCCAGCGGCGACCACTGACAGTTGCTCGGGCGCCCCGACGTCACCGTCGCGAATCGCATCGACGCGGACGATGATGCGCTCGGACACCCCCGTTCGATAGCGCACCAGTCGTTCCAGGTCGGGGAGATCACCGCGAGCCGGTTCCGCGGTGGCGCTGTCCATGAGTGCATCGAGTTCGGGGTCCGGGCTCGGTTCGGCAGCGAGCAGGTTACGCACCATGAAGTGCGCCACCGCCGCCTGGTGCCCGAGGTGCCAACCGATCGCGCTCGAGTTCTCGTTCGGGCGCCATCGGAGCTCGGCGTCGGTCAGGTCGAGCCAGAGGGCATCGGTGAACTCCCAGACACGGCGGAGTTCGGCGACCAGATCGTCGAGAGATGCGCTGATCACAAGTTCACTGATCCGTGCTCGTGATCGGCAAGGCGGGTGACGA
>JANPCI010000356.1:0-1971 GCA_031430875.1 Actinomycetes bacterium
CCGACCCTATTCCGATGAGTTTCAGCGCGACATGTGCGCGCCGAAACTCATCGCCGCTGACCGGTGATCAGCTGCCGGGTGATCAGTTGAACGGGACGACGCGGACGTCGAACGCTTCTTGACCGTTGCGGCCCTCGCGGACCTCGTAGTCGACGCGTGCGCCGTTGTCGAGCGTCTTGAAGCCATCGTTGACGATGACCGAGAAGTGGACGAACAAGTCCTTGGCGCCATCGTCGGGCGTGATGAAGCCGTAGCCGCGGCCCGAGTTGAAGAACTTGACCGTGCCCTTGGCATCGGATGCGTTGCCAGTCGGGACCGGACGACTGGTGTCAACTCTCGGCGCCGGTTCACGTGCCGAATCGCGCGCCGGGGTCACATCACGGGTGATCCGTGTCTGGCGATGCTCGACGTCGAGTTCCTCCGTACGGGCTCGCTTCGCGGCAGCGGGTGCCGCGTGGATCACGAGATCGTTGACGCGAGCCGAGGTGAGCGGTTCGTTGATGCCGATACCGCGCTGCATCTTCAGCGCGTCCTTCTTCTGACTCTGGTCGATCAGCGACACCACCGTGCCCATGGCGCCGGCGCGTGCCGTACGGCCTGAACGGTGCAGGTAGGTGGCGTCTTCGGCCGGCGGGTCGTAGTGGACGACAGCATTGACACCGTTGACGTGGATACCGCGAGCGGCGACGTCGGTGGCGATCAGCGCCGAGGCCTGCCCCTTCTTGAACGAGGCGAGAGCACGGTCACGCTGACCTTGGCTGCGACCACCGTGGATCGGCTCGGCAGTGACGCCACTGCGACCCAGCTGCTTGGCGAGGCGGTCGGCGCCGTGGCGTGTGCGGGTGAAGACGATGGTGGCGCCGAGACGCTGGATCACATCGGCGGTGGTGTTGACGCGTTGCTCACGATCGACCACCCAGAAGTGGTGCTGGGCGGCGTGCACGTCGGGACCCTTCGGGCCCACCTCGTGACGCACCGGGTTGTGCTGGAAGTCGGCAACGAGCTTGGCGACGGGACCGTCGAGGGTGGCCGAGAACAACAGGACCTGACGGTTCTTCGACGTCTGCTCGACGATGCGACGGACCGCGGGCAGGAATCCCATATCGGCCATCTGGTCGGCTTCGTCGATGACGACGGTGGCGACATCACGCAGGTCGATTGCTCGCATCTGCATCAGGTCTTCGAGCCGGCCGGGGCATGCCACGACGAGTTCGACACCGCGATCGAGCGCCTTGCGCTGTCCGCCGTAGCCGACACCGCCGTACACCGACGCGGCATCGTGGCCGGCAGCCTTCGCGAACGGGGTGAGCTCGGCCATGATCTGCTCGGCGAGTTCACGGGTGGGGGCGAGGACGAGGGCGACGGGACGCTTCGGGCGGGCGTCGACCAAGCGGGCGACGAGGGGCAGGCCGAAGCCAAGTGTCTTGCCCGAACCGGTGGGGGCGCGGCCGGCGACGTCGCGGCCGGCCAGTGCGTCGGGGATGACGGCGGCCTGGATGGGAAAGGCGTTGTGCTTGCCCTGGCTCTCGAGGCGATGCACGATCGAATCGGGCAGGCCGAGATCACGGAACGCGACGACTTCGTCGTCGGGGGCGTCGGTGGACGTGACGCGTGGCGCGTCATCGATGATGGTCATTGGGGGGACTCCTCTATGTTGCTCACACAGCGCAGGACCGGAGCAGAGAGTTATCCGAGTGCGCTCACCAGTCGTGAATTCGACCAGCGCTGACACGATGCTACCGGGACATCGACGCGTTCAGGTGTGACGCCCGCCGCACCACCACCACACGGCGTCACACGGTGCCGGGTCAAACGTGACGCAGCGGTCTTCGATCTCGTGGGATCAGCTACCGAGGATCTTGGCCTTCTGGGTGGCGAACTCGTCATCGGTGAGGATCCCGTTGGCGTGGAGTTCACCGAGCTGTGTGAGCTGCTTGATGATCTCGTCCTGGCTGGGCGCCGCCGGTGCTG
>JANPCI010000357.1:0-1700 GCA_031430875.1 Actinomycetes bacterium
TCGACGGTCCAGCCCTCGTCCTCGAGCGCGAGCTTGACCGCGGAACGAATACGTTCGTCGTCTTCAACGGCAAGGATGCGTGTACCCACATCTCCATGATGCCGCATTCGGCGACCATTCGGCGACCACCTCGCCGGCCACCTCGGCGGCCAGCCGTTCAGGAGTCGATGGCGTTGATCGTGGTGACGAGGTCGTGATGGATTGCCGGAGCCGCAGCGACGGTTGCGACCGACCCCGCAGGGCCGCTGCGAAGGTCCGATGTCGTGGCCCCTGCTTCCTGCGCGATCAGCACGCCGGCGGCCAGATCCCACGAATTGAGGTACTCCTCGAAATAGGCGTCGAGGCGCCCGCAGGCCACGAAGCAGAGGTCGATCGCGGCCGAGCCGAGCCGGCGGACATCGCGTACCTCGGGCAGCAGGAGCGACAGGCGTCGAGCCTGCGCGGAGCGACGTTCGGCGGAGTAGCTGAACCCGGTCGCGACGAGCGAGTGGGCGAGTTCGGTGACCGATGAACACGCGATCGGCGAGCCGTTGAGCATGGCACCGCCACCTCGGGCCGCTGAGAAGAGTTCATCGGTCACTGGGATGTACACCGCTCCGGCCAGGGGGCCGTCGACGTCGACGACCGCCACTGAGGTGCACCAACTCGGAAGGTCATAGACGAAGTTGGCGGTTCCGTCGATCGGATCGATGTGCCACTCGAGCCCCGATGTGCCGGCGATGTCGGCGCCCTCCTCGCCGACGATGGCGTCATCGGGCCGACTGGAGCGCAGCGCATCGACGATCAGCCGTTCGGCCGCCCGGTCGTACTCCGTGACGGGATCGGTCGGACTCGACTTCGTGTCGTAGGCAACCTGGCCCACCCCGAGCCGTCGGCGACCGTCGAGCGCACCGGTTCCGGCTCGTCGGGCGAGGTCTTCGGCGAGGACCCGCAGTTCCGTTACGTCAGCACTCATCGTCGTAGGCACTCAGCGAGGGGCATGCCCGGCATCTGTTCGGTCCTCGAGTTCGCGCCATTCCCCGATCGCTCGCATCACGAGTACGGCCACAACGGCCATACCGCCGGCGGCAGCGAGCGCTCCGACGAGCAGGCCGAGGCCTTCCCACGCCCCGCAGTCGCCCTCGCACTGCAACGACACGAGCGAGTAGCCGATCATCGCGCCGGCGAGCCCGCTCAGGCAGATGGCGGCGAACGCTGCGATGCGCACCCCGACTGACGGCAGTGCCGAAAGTGACCCGTCGCTCGGGCTCGCATCCGGTGTACTCACGGCGTCGAAGCGTATCGGCGCCGCCTGCGCAGGGCCCGGTTTGGGCCAGACTGTGCGGGTGGGGCGCACCCGACAGATCCTTCACGTCGACATGGACGCCTTCTTCGTGTCGGTCGAACTGCGCCGCCGGCCCGACCTTGCGGGCCAGCCCGTGGTCGTCGGAGGTACCGGTCGACGTGGCGTGGTGGCCGCAGCGTCGTACGAGGCCCGGCGATTCGGGGTGCACTCGGCGATGCCGTCGGTGGTGGCCAAGCGACGTTGTCCGCACGCGGTGTTCCTGCCGGGAGACCACGCCCTCTACAGCGAGGTGAGCGCGCAGGTTCGGGAGATCTTCGATCGCTACACGCCGCTCGTTGAGCCGCTCTCGCTCGACGAAGCGTTCCTCGACGTCACCGGGTCGATCGGATTGTTCGGACCCGCCTCGGCGATCGCT
>JANPCI010000358.1:0-3455 GCA_031430875.1 Actinomycetes bacterium
TCGGCGTGGTGACAGTGCGGCATCCGGATGTCGACCGTGGCGGCCAGTTCACGGAAGAACTTCACCTCGCGCTCGTAGCTGCGAACCGACGCCGCCAGCACTCGGCTCCGCTCGTCCTCGGCAGGCACCTTGGCGATGACCGACGTCGGCATCGCGGGGTCGTCGGTGACGAGTGACAGTCGAATTGTCGTACTGACGTGCCCGTCGCCGACCGGGCGCGCATCCACCGAACGGATTTCACCGCCGAGAACAGAGGACAACCATGCTGCGGTGATGTCGTCAGGGCTCATCCCGACGCACGGTAGTGCTGGGCGGCCGCTACCGTCGGCCCCGAGATGTCCGGGTCGAGCCGCACCTTCCTGCTGAGCCCGAAGTGGATCGCCTTCCACCTCGTGGTGTTCTGCTCGATCGCCCTCATGATCTGGCTTGCCCTCTGGCAGCTCCAACGCCTCGACGAACGACAGGCGTTCAATGCCACCGTGACGGAACGAGTCGACGAGCCGCCGGTTCCGTTCGAGGAACTTCTTGCGTTGGCCAGCACAGATCCCGGAGCGGTCGAATGGCGCCAAGTCACCGTGACCGGCGAGTACCTGTCGGATCAGGTCGTCTGGTTCAACCGATCACAGGACGGGTTGGCCGGCGACAATGTGCTTGCAGCGTTGGTCGACGGCGGCACCACCATCGTGATCAACCGTGGATTCGTCCCCCTCGACGACGATGTTGCCCCACCACCCTCAGGTGAGATCGACGTCCTCGGCCGGATCCGTGTGGCACCGGACCGCCAGCGCGGGGAATTGACCGATGCATCTGAGGGGCCGCTGACCGAAGTTCGACGAATCGATCTCGAAGTGCTCGACGATCAGCTCCCCGGCGAATTGGCCCCGGTGTACCTCGACCTGATCGGCAGCATTCCGAACATCGATGCGACCGATCCGGTGCCGGTCCCTCCACCAACACTGAGTGACGGCCCGCATCTGTCCTACGCCGTTCAGTGGACCATTTTCGCAACCGCCGTGCTCGTCGGGTGGGTGTTGGCGGTTCGACGTTCGATCGCTACACGCCAACGTTCCGATCTCGACGTCAAGGGCGCAGAAGTCGCGCAAACGCCGTTGGGTTCCCCGACATCAGTCGACGCCGCATCGACCACGACGACGCCCTGAACAGCTTCGTCATGACGCCAGCCACCTCCGCCGGCGGCGTGTCGATCCTCATGTAGCCCCGCCACTCCTCGACCGGCAGTGCGAAGAAGCCACCGAAGAAGCTCCGAACTTCGTCGTCGTCGAGCCGCAGCAGGAGCTCGAGCCCGTAGTCGTGCAGCACTCGGCTGCGCCGGAACGAAGCTGGCCAGACGGCCTCGCCCACCATCGAGGAATCGGCCACGGACGTCGACGCATGCAGCGCGGCATCGATGGCCGCCGCGACGCGCGGTGCGGCCCGCAGCGACGACGCCACGCTGAAACCTGTCGCCGCATGGACGTAGCCCGCGGCGGCACCGAACGCAACGACGGGCTCGTCGACTCCCGGTCGGCTCCCCCCGAGCGGAATCCGCACGTACTCGGTTCGTACGGAGTCGGCCAGCACGTCGTCAGGATGCCGTCCGAGCCGAGCAGCCAACCTCGACAGCAGCGCAATCGGCTCGACGGCGGGCCGCGCCGCGAGCACCGTTTCCTCGATCAGCCAACCTTCGCGAACGGGCAACGTGTAGCAGAACGTCGTCACGCCCCTCGGACCGATCGATGATGGGCCACCATCGCCACGTGATCCCTTGACGGCGCGAAAGTCCATCAACGTGGGGCGTCCGAGGTCGCCCGTCGGTGGCTGCGGCAACACCACGCCGATGGCGGTCTGCCATGCCGGCGGTGCCGTTCCGGCGAGGCGGGCGAATGACGACGGCCAGCCGCTCGTGTCGACGACGAGGCGTGCCCGCAGTTCGGATTCGTCGGCCAACACCACCCGATGACGGTCGCCGGCCGGCGAACGAACGTCGACCACCTTGGCCGAGATGTGCTCGACCTGGTCACGAAGACGAGCCCGCAGCAACCCGTTGTCGAAGACGCCATAGGGCCTGGCGATCTCCGCCGAGTGTGCGGTGTGCACGGCGATGGTCTCGATGCGTTGTGCGAGTACACCGTCGACGTCGTCGCCGATCGCCTCGACGCCGCGAATGTCGTCGATCCACGTGCTGTACGTCGCATTCCACTCCTCGTCGGGGCCGATGAGCACGACCTCGACGCCCCGTGAGCGGCAGGCGCTTGCGAGCGCGCTGCCGGCCGGCCCGTCGCCGATCACCACCACGTCGACGTGGCGCGTGGGGTTCGTCATCCGATCAGCTGCGTTCGAGTTCCGCCATGCGGCGGAACTGCTCAACGACGTCCGGGGTCGAATGCTCCGGGTCGAGCGTGCGGTATACCGTTTCCACGTTGACCGCGATCCGACCGAACTCGCCCCACTCGTGGAACCGCTCGTCGACGTCGAGCAGCCGACCGATGTCGCGCGCCGCGTCGAACGCATCCATGCCCGCCACCTGGCGCTCGGTTGCCTCGGCGTCGACGAAGCTCAGGTAGTCACGCACCGCCACGATTCCAGCGTTGTCGGTGAGCGGCCCGTGGCCCGGCACGACGGTGTCGGCGTCGAGCGCCAGCATCAGGTCGCATGCCGCCACCCAGTTCGACAACGGGCCCGCCCAGACGATCGGCGTCCCCCCGATGAACAAGATGTCGCCGGTGTAGATCGTGCGTGCGTCGGGCACATGAACGATCGTGTCGCCCGACGTGTGAGCAGGACCGACCTCGATCAGCTCGACGAGGCGACCGCCGACCTTCACGTCGAGCCGGCGATCGAACGTCGTGGTCGGCACAACGAGTTCGATGCCGTCGAAGTGGAACTCGCCGAAGAACGAGCGGAAGAGTTCCCCGACTTCACCCGGGGCCTGGTTCAGCGCTGCCAACATGGCCGGCGGCACATCAGCCATCTCGTGGGCGGTCGCCGTTGAGGCCACGATCTCAACGTCGGGCCGTCGACGGACCACTTCGCCGTTTCCGTAGCAGTGATCGCCGTTGGCGTGGGTGTTCACCACCGTGTCGATCGGCGCGCCGCCCATGACCGGAGCCATCGCATCGAGCATCGCCGAAGTCAGATCGAGGTCGAAGAGGGTGTCGACGAGCAGCGATTCACCCTCGCCCACGATCAGACCGGCGTTACTCCATCCCCAACCGCCATCTGGTTGAAGATAGGCGAAACAGCCGTTGCCCAGTTCGTGCAGACCCAGGGTGTAGTCCGTCGCGGTCATGGCGCCATCTTGTCACGGGTCTCGCCTGCGCCAGCGGGCAGTCAGCCGCTCGGCCAGCATCGTCGTCGGGAGGTGCGTATTCGCGTCAGGGATCGCGGGGAACACCGACGCGTCACAGATGTACACCGACTCGTAGCCGACCACGGCCCCGTCGGTATCGACGACA
>JANPCI010000359.1:0-5463 GCA_031430875.1 Actinomycetes bacterium
GCCGGCCTCGCTGCCGCCGGATTGTCGCACGACGTGTCCCTCGAAGTCGGCGGCGACTTCGGCATCGACGGTGGCCAGGAAGCGATGTCGCACCTCCTCGATCTCGACGACCCGCCGACTGCGGTCTTCGCGATGTCCGACGAGATGGCCTTCGGCGCGCTGATGGAGCTCGCGGCCCGCGGTCTGCAACCGGGTGTCGACGTGTCGGTGCTCGGCGTCGACGACCACGACGTGTCGCGCGTGCTCGCCCTGACCACGATCCGCCAGGACGTGGCGTCACAGGGCGCCGCCGCGGCACGATCACTCGTCGCAGCGATGGCGTCGGCGCCGATCGACCTCGACCCGGTCGTGTCGCCGATCGAGTTGGTGGTTCGCGCCACGACTGGCCCCCCTCGCTGACATCGCAACCCGAAATGGACCAGAAGATGGGACTTTGGGCCTTGACGACGCCGGGTCAAGTCTGTAAGCGTTTACATCGCCGAAACATTTCGGCTCACATCCACCAAAGGGGGAGGACCCAATGAACAAGCGCTGGCTCAAGCTAGCCGCTGTTCCGATCGCCCTGTCACTCGTTGCCGCAGCCTGCGGCAGCGACGATGACAGCGGTTCGGGCAGCGATTCAGTACCCGCAGGCACCGAAGCTGGCGGCAGCGCCGGGGATTTCGGTGGCGCAACCGTCACGCTCACCGGCCCGGAACGCGACGACCCGTCGATCGCGGCAATCAACGACACGCTCAACGCGTGGGGCGAGACCGTCAACCTGAAGGTCGAGTACACCGGTGACGCCGACTGGGAAGCGAACATCAACACCCAGGTCGAAGGCGGCAACCCACCGGACATCTCGTTCTTCCCGCAGCCCGGCAAGCTCGCCGACTTCGCGCGAGATGGCTCCGTCCTTGCGCTGACCGACGAGATGAACGCGACCCTCGACCAGTACTGGGCCGAGGACTTCCAGACGTACGGCAACGTCGACGGCACGCAGTACGGCATCCCCGCCAAGACCGACCTCAAGTCGCTCGTGTGGTACCAGCCCGCCGCCTTCGAGGCAGCCGGCTACGAGGTGCCGACCACGTTCGACGAGTTCACCGCACTGGTGGACGAGATGGCCGCTGCCGGCGGTCCGAAGCCGCTGTGCGTCGGCATCGAATCAGGGACGGCCACCGGCTGGACCTTCACCGACTGGGTGGAAGAGATGGTGCTCCGCCAGGCCGGCGGCGACGTCTACGACCAGTGGGTGAACCATGAGATCCCGTTCGACGCTCCTGAGATCGTGACGGCGATGCAGACCGTGATCGATCTGTGGGCCCCGGAGAACGTCTTCGCCTCCGGCGGGTCGATCGCCGCAACTGCGTTCCAGGACAACGGCCAGCCCCTCGTCGACGGTAAGTGCTTCATGCACCGCCAGGCGAACTTCTACGCCGGCCTGTTCCCGGAGGGCACGACGTTCGCCGATCCGGCGGATCCCAAGGCCGTCGACGTCTTCTACTTCCCTGACATCAACGGCGACAAGCCCGTCCTGACCGCCGGCATCTACGCCGCGGCGTTCAACGACGATCCGGCCACGCAGGCCGTGATGAACTACATCGCGACCGGCGCCTACGCCGAGAACCGTCAGAAGAACCAGAGCGCAGCCGTCGGTGGGCTGTCGGGGTACCTGTCGGCTGCCAAGGAGCAGGACCCGAGCGTCTACACGGCACTCGAGCAGAGCTTCCTCGACATCCTGCTGGCGTCGAACCTGTCCCGCTTCGACGGGTCTGACCTGATGCCTGGCGCTGTCGGTGCCGGCACCTTCTGGAGCGAAGGAACGTCGCTCGTGAACGGCGACGTCACCGCCGAAGAAGCAGCCGCGGCCATCGAGGCCTCCTGGCCGAAGTAAACACAGCCGTCTGACCCGCTCGGCGAGTCGGACGACACACGAGACGGGGCACTGGCACTACGGTGTCGGTGCCCCGTCCCGTTTCACGAGACGCGCAGGGGCCGAACACCACACAAGCCGAACACGGGGGTACACGGGTGAAGACACTGGAACGAACGAGTTCCGACGAGGGCACACCACCGTCGAGCGCAGAACCGCCGGCGGCGCCATCGCGAGGCCGGCGCGAGTACCTTCGTATCGCTGCGGGATTCGTGATCGTCCTTGGTTTGATCTACTGGGCCTTCATCGAGCCCAAGATCCGCACCACCGTCGTGACGGTGTTCATCGCTGTCGCCGCGAGCGCAGGCATCTGGGTCGGCGCCAACTTCCTGTTCGACCTCGTCCGGGCGCGCTGGCTGACGTTCAACGTCATCCTGTTCGGCATCATCGGAGCGATCGTCGGCATCGCGCTGCACGGCAACCAAATCACGCTCGGGTCCGGAACCGGATTCCTGACATGGGTCGTCGGGCCGCTCGTGGGTGCCGCCGCGTTCGGTGCGCTCGGACTCGCACTCGCTCGAACGGACGACCCCGCTCGCCGCCGAGCGATCGCGCTCGGAGGCAGCGCGGCGATCGGACTCGGCATCGGCCTCGTGATCCGTGATGCGTACCAACCCGACCTCGACCCGGTCGCCATTGCCGCCTACACGGCGATCGGAGTGGCGCTCGGCGCCGGCCTCGGGGTGCTCCGGCATCACCCGCCACTGCACGGCGCACTCCTCGGCGGCGCGCTCGGGTGGATCCTCGGTGCGTGGGGTGCCGCCGACCTCGGCGACGGATCACCGTTCACCTCGGTGATCGCCTGCCTCGTCCCGGCCCTGCTGATCGGCGCCCGACTCGGCATGAGCCGCAACCCGGACTATCAGGGTCGCGTCAGGATCGACAACCGGTCGCGCGTCTTGATCTTCATCGGCCCGGCATTGCTGTTCATCCTCGTCATGCTGGTCATCCCCGCCATCCGCACTGCGTACCTCTCACTCTTCGACGCGGACTCCGAGGTGTACGTCGGCCTCGAGAACTACACCTCGATCTTCACCGACAAGAACAGTCTCGATCTGGACAACTGGACGAACATGTTCACGAGCATCCCGTTCATCCTCGGGATGGCCATCCTCGTGATCGCCGTGTTCGTCGGCATCTCCATGAAGCACCGGACGGGACGAGCGGTGGAGATCGGCAATCCCACCGTTGCTCCACTCGTCGTAGGCCTCCTGTTCGTCTGTTTCGGCGCCTTCACCGCCATGCGCGGCACGCTCATCAACAACCTGTGGTGGGTCGTGGTCGTCACCTTCGCATCAACTGCGCTGGGCCTGGCCATCGCCGTTCTTGCCGACCAGCGCGGGGGTGAGCGGGCCGCGAAGTCGGTGATCTTCATGCCGATGGCGATCTCGTTGGTCGGGGCCTCGATCATTTGGCGATTCGTGTACACCGCCCGCGACGTCTCGACTGAGCAGACCGGTGTGCTGAATGCACTCTGGATCGGGCTCGGCCGCCTCTCGACGGGCTCGGGGCTCCCCACCGTCACGATGACCATCTTCCTGATCGCCGTGCTGATCGGGCTCTTCATGGTGCTGGCCCGGATGCTCGTCAGGTACGGCCCGGCACGGGCGGTGGTCCCCGGCATCATGATCGTGTTGGTCGGCTGGTTCTTCATCCGTTTCACCGGCATCGTCGGCGGTGGTGTCGGCGGCTTCCAGACCCTCCCGAACGGCGAGACCGGCGGCCAGACGGTCTTCTTCGTCCAGGAGACGCCGTACAACAACTTCTGGCTGATGGTGATCATGATCTGGATCCAGACCGGGTTCTCGATGGTCATCCTGTCTGCGGCCATCAAGGCCGTGCCGACCGAACTCATCGAGGCCGCCAAGATCGACGGGGCCACCACGAGCCAGGTCTTCTGGCGAGTCACGTTGCCCCAGATCGCCACGACGATCGGAGTCGTCGTGACAACGCTGATCGTCGGCGTGATGAAGGTCTACGACATCGTCAAGGTGACCACGAACGGTCAGTTCGGATCACAGGTCCTCGCCAATCAGATGTTCCAAGAAGCGTTCACCAACACGAACAAGGGCAAGGGAGCAGCGCTGGCGATCCTGATCTTCCTCGCGGTCCTGCCGATCATGATCTTCAACATCCGCCGTATGCAGAAGGAGAGCTGACCCGTGAGCACGACCGCACCCGTCTTCACCGGTCAGTCGCACAACAAGCCATCCGGTTTCGTGAATCGTGCGTACGCCTTCTTGACCTCGATCCCGACCGGCGTGCTCTGGATCCTCGTCGTCGTCTGGAGCATCCCGACGACCGGACTGTTGATCAACTCATTCCGGGACAAGGACGCGCAACGGAACACCGGATGGTGGAAGGTCAGGCCCGGCGAGCTGACGCTGAGCAACTACGATCAGATCTTCGGTGCTCGCGCCGGGCTCGGCCGGTCGCTGCTGAACTCGGCGGCGATCGCAATCCCAGCAACGATCATCCCCATCGCGATCGCCGCGTTCGCCGCCTATGGGTTCGCCTGGATCGATTTCAAGGGCCGCAAGCCGCTGTTCATCGGGACTGTCGCGCTGCTCGCCATTCCGCTGCAGGTCGCCCTGATCCCGCTGCTGCAGTTGTTCGTCAACGGAGCCAGCCTGACCTTGCCGTTCCTGGACAAGACAATCATTCTGATCCCCGATTTCGACCTGGCGGGAACGACCACGGCGGCCTGGTTGACCCACACCGGCTTCGCCATGCCGTTTGCGATCTTCCTGTTGCACAACTACATCAGTTCGTTGCCCAGGGACCTGTTCGAGGCTGCCCGCATCGACGGAGCGAACCATTTCACCATCTTCTGGCGGCTGGTGCTCCCGCTGTCGGTACCCGTCCTCGCGGCCTTCGCCATCTTCCAGTTCCTCTGGACCTGGAACGACTACTTGGTCGCCAACACGATGATCGGCGCAAACGCGAGCCAACAGCCGACGACGATTCTCATCGCCAACCTCGCCGGCGACTTCGGCAAGAACGAGAACATCCTGCCCGCCGGCGCATTCGTCCAAGCCTTCATCCCGTTGATCGTCTTCTTCTCGCTGCAGCGGTACTTCGTCCGCGGCATCCTCGCCGGCTCTGTCAAGGGCTGAGGTCATTCGCCCGTTGCCGTCGATGATCTCTTCGATCATCCAGGCATCCGACGGAGTTCCCCTGCCATGAGCTCGCTTGAACGGCCCGACGTCGCCGAGATCGCGTGGTTCAGCGCGTTGTGCGACGACGACTACGAGTTCCTCGGTGTCGCCGATCCTGCACTGGCGAGCAGCTGGGAACACTGCTCCGACGTCGTACGCACCGCCGACCGCAATGGCTTCGACAACGTGTTGCTCCCGTCGGGGTACACGCTCGGGATCGACTCGACGGCGTTCGCCGCGGCCATCGCCACCCACACCGACAACATCCATCTCCTGCTCGCCGTACGGATGGGCGAGATGTGGCTCCCGCAGCTCGCTCGTCAGCTGGCAACGATCGACCAGTTCGCCAACGGCCGACTGTGCATCAACATCATCTCCTCCGACATGCCG
>JANPCI010000360.1:0-9812 GCA_031430875.1 Actinomycetes bacterium
CGTGAGCTTCTACCGTCGGCTTGGATTCGAAGTCGAGGGTCATCTTGCAATCCAAGGCGGTGGACCCGATGTTTGGGTCATGGCGCGCCGGCCGGACGCGCGCCGAGTTTGAGCCACCCCGAACAGCGCGTCGACCGGAAGCGTCCGGTTGAGGACCGGCATGTGAGACAGCTGGCGAACCGTTCCGACCGGTGGCGAACGCAGGCAGTCGCGTCCGACAGACATCCCCCTATCGGACGCGGGCGTCCGGCGCTTATCGAGCACCGGAATAGGGCCGTTCTGTTGCGCGACGCACTCATTTGCAGCTGGGATTGCGAGCGGGCGTTATCGAGCGCGATGAAGTCTTGATTGTGAGGTCTGGCCCACTTGGATTCACATCTCGCGCACAAACATCCTCCGCTGGGCCGGCATGGACAGGGGATTGCAATGGAAACCAATGGCCCACAGAGGATTTCGAACGAGGTGGCTCAGTGATCACGAGCAGGCGGGTCAGTCGTCGGGCTGGATCTCGCCGAGGGTCTCGTCACCTCGACGAGCTTGAGCCATGGTCGGAAGTCGGCGGGCGATCGGACTGTGTCATCTACACTGCCTCGGGTGACTGGGGGGTCGGACGGAGAGCGGCGAACAGCGACGGTGCTGTTCACCGACCTCGTCGGCTCCACCGAGCAGCGCACCCGCTTGGGTGACGACGCCGCAGACGCTCTCCGCCAAGTCCACGACCGCCTGGTCGGCGGCGCGGTCGCAGCGAGTTCGGGCGAGGTGGTCAAGTCCACCGGTGACGGACTCCTTGCCGTGTTCGGGTCGGCGGCAGACGCGCTCGACGCCGCTGTCGCCGCACAGCAGGCGATCGCCGCTCGCAACGCAACTGCGGAGGAGTCGATCGGTGTGCGCGCCGGTCTCGGGATCGGCGATGTGTCGGTCGAGTCGACGGGCGACATCTTCGGCACGCCGGTGGTCGAGGCGAGCCGCTTGTGTGATGCGGCCGACGAGGGCGGGATCCTCTGCACCGAGTTCGTGCGACACATGGCCGGTACTCGCGGCGGTCACGAGTTCGACTCGGTCGGTGCGCTCGACCTCAAGGGCCTTCCGGCGCCGATGTCGGCGTTGAGGGTGCGATGGGACGTGATCGATCGATCGATATCCCTGCCGCCGATGCTGACGCGTTCGCAGACGTTCGGATTCGTCGGACGCGACGACGAACTGTTGTTGCTCACCGAAGCGTGGAAGCGCTCGCTGGTCGAGGGTCCGATCGGGGTGCTCGTGTCGGGCGAACCGGGCGCCGGCAAGACCCGGCTCTCGTCGCAGTTCGCAGCGCAACGTCACGCCGACGGGGTCGTGGTACTCGCCGGACGCTGCGACGAGCATCTTGGTGTCCCGTTCCAGCCATTCGTCGAAGCGCTGCGCTACTGGCTCGTCAAGACGCCCGAAGCGCAGCGGGCGGCCGGCCTGGGCTCGACCGGTGGCGAGTTGATCAGGATGATCCCCGAGTTGGTCACCCTTGCACCGGGTGTGGTCGAGCCGCCGCCGGCGGACCCCGACACCGAGCGGTATCGGCTGTTCGAGGCGTTCGGGCTGTGGCTGGCAAACGTCGGCCGTTCGGCGCCGGTGCTGTTGGTGCTCGACGACATCCACTGGGCGGCCACACCGACGCTTCAACTGCTGAGCCACCTCCTTCGGGGCGACGACGCCGGGCCGATCATGTACATCGGCACCTACCGTGACACCGACCTCGATCGCTCACACCCGCTGTCGCACGTGCTCGCCGACCTCCGGCGAGCCGATGGCACCGAGCGAATCTCGCTTAAGGGGCTCGACCTGGCAGGAGTGGAGCATCTGCTGACCGTCGCGTCTGGTCACGACCTCGACGAGTCCGGCCGCCAGCTCGCCGCCGCGATCCACGCCGAGACCGACGGCAACGCGTTCTTCGCCGAGTCGATGATCCGGCACCTCGCCGAGACTGGTGGGGTCGAGCACCGCGACGGGCGGTGGGTGGTCACCCGGCCGATCGACCAGCTCGGTCTCCCGGAGGGGATCCGCGAGGTCGTCGGTCGCCGGCTCGGTCGGCTCAGCGATCAGGCCGACGGGGTGCTCCACGTCGCGGCGGTGATCGGCCCCGAGTTCGACCTGGAAGTGCTCGGCCGAGTGGCTGAACGAACCGACGACGAGGTCGACGCCGTAGTCGCCGAAGCAGCCGCAGCTGGATTGTTGGAGGAGGCCGACGCCACGACCGGCCGGTTCAGTCACGCGCTCGTGCGGGCGTCGCTCCTCGAGGAGATGTCGACGCGCAAGCAGCTGCGCCTTCACGCGGCCATCGTCGACGCGATCGAACAGATCCACGCCGGCCACCTGGATCGTCACCTGACCCAGTTGGCCCGGCACGCCACCGAGGCCGCAGCGACGGGGGATGCCGAGAAGGCGATCCACTACAACCGTTTGGCCGCTTCGCAGGCCGCTGAGGCTGCCGCGTGGGCTGATGCGGTCGCACACCTGCGTCAGGCGGTGGACCTGCTCGACGATGACGGGGCGGCCGGTGGCGAGGTCTACGCCGAAGTGCTCACCCGGCTTGGCGAGGCGCTCGGCCATGTCCAGGACCCGACCGCCGACGAGGTGACGCTCGAAGCGGCCCGGCTCGCCCGGGCGGCCGGGAGAGGCGACCTGGTGGTCGAATCGGCTATCGCGTTCGGCCGGGAGTTACCCGCCCGGAGCACCGGCGATCCGTCGGTGTTGGACCTGCAGGTCGGCCTGCTGGAAGAGGCGCTCACAACGATCGCACCAGGCGATTCAAACGAGCGGGCGTTACTTCTGATCGATCTCGCCGGCACCCGGCACCTCGGCCCGTGGGAACAGCGTCGCGACCTGGTGGACGAGGCGGTGTCCATCGCTCGTCGATGCTGCTCACCTCGAGAGCTGTCTCGAATCCTCGGTGCGGCATCGTGGCTCGTGGAAGGCTCCGGACGCGACATGCTTGCGCTGCCAAGCGAAGCGGTGGAGTTGTTCGGCGGCCTCGATCGGCGCGAGCGCATCGGCGGGTGGGCGCACTTCGCGATGGCGCACTTCCAACTCCAGTCCGGCGACCTGATCGGTGCCGACCGTTCGGTCCAGTTTCAGGACGAGATGGTTGCGCGTTCGAGCGGTCCGGTGTTCGAGGTGTGGCAGGCCATGGCGGAGGTCGGCGTCGCCGCCGTGCGCGGCCGGTTCGGAGCGGCTGAACAGGCGGTCAGCGAACACCAAGATGGTCTCGGCGCTCTCGGGGCGCGACCGATCGTCGCGCAGTCGATGTGGTTCCTCCGGTTCCAGCAGGGCCGACCTGCCGACCTGCCGAGATTCGTCGACCCGCCGCGTCGAACCGACAGTGACGGCGGGCGGACGTCGGCGCCACACGTCGCGCTCAGCACACTGGAGTACGGCGACGAGGCAGCCGCGCGCCGAGTGATCGAACCGCACCTGGGATCATGGCTCACCGATCCGCCCGGTGGTGCTGGCACCTGGATTCTTCCCGAGCTGATCGCCAGGCTCGGAGATGTCGACGCGGCCTCGCGGTACCGACCTGGCCATCGCTCTGGATCGTGGACGACGCATAGCCCCGTGTCGAGTGCGGGATCGTGGGAGCGCTACGACGGGCTGATCGCCACCTGCCTCGGCCACTGGGACGAGGCCGAAGCGCACTTCGCCGAAGCCGAACGCCAACACGACGAGCAAGGGGCGCTGACGTTCCTCCACCGTGGACGGCTCGACTGGGCGTGGATGCTGCAGCGGCGTGGCGACCCCGACGACCGCGCCCGCGCCCGCCACCTGGCCCAGATGGCCCGGGCGGGCGCCGCCGAGATTGGCATGCCCCTCGTGGAGCAACGCGCCGCATCACTCGAGGCAGAATTGATCTGAACCCCAAGAGGTCAACACCCGCACAGGCCCCTCCGATCGGTCAATCAGCCGATCGAAATCGCAACCCCCGGTCATCGCAACGAGCGTCGCGCCGCTGTCAGACGCTCGTAGTCGGCATCGCTGAGGCAGTCGCTCGTCGCTCGACCTCCATTCGTGATTGATCGTCCATCACCGACGTGAGTATCGGGTGCCCGGCTTGGGCATCGTGATGCGGCGCGCCGGCCCTCGGTTAGAGCG
Organism: Actinomycetes bacterium; assembly: GCA_031430875.1. GTDB lineage: Bacteria > Actinomycetota > Acidimicrobiia > Acidimicrobiales > Ilumatobacteraceae > Sva-07. The sequence continues at coordinate 4,120 of JANPCI010000360.1, forward strand.
GCATTACGTGTGCCGATATCGAGTGCCCTACAACGACCCGAGGCAGACGGCGTCTTCGGGCAATGTCCGGCGGGAAGCATTCTTGCCCAGCACCTCGCTCGGCAACTCGGGCTCGTCGACGAGCACCGGCGAAAGGCCCCGGAGCGGCTCTCACTCAGCGACGACCCGTACGCCACCATCCGGAAGAGGAACATGTCCACCCTCAGTGCCGAGATGAGCGCTCGCGGGTGGATCTCACCGGGACCCACGATCTGAACGATGCCCTGCGATCTGCCCCTACCGCCAGTGATCTGACTGCCCCAGAACGCCGGTTCGACCGGGAGATTCGGCCCTACCGCCGGATGTCGTGCATCCCGCGGGCGAAGACGATCTGGCTATCCGGGGCGATCTTGAGGATCACTCGTTCGGACTGAATCAACTCGTCGGGGTAGTCAGCGTCCAGGTACTTCCGGGCAAGCGCGTTGATGTTTGCCCTCGCCTCTGGACCGGTCACGATCTGAACCACGCGACCTCGAATCTCGGCGAAGAAGTAGGGGTTCTTCCTGTCCCAGACGGTGACAGTGACCCGCAGATCGGCTTGTACATTCTTGAACTTGCGCAGTTCGACCTCGGTGTTGATCACGAGGTGGTCCTCGTCGCAGTCGACCCACACCACATGCGCCTGGATCTGGCCGCTCGGCAGCAGTGTCGAGATCGTGGCGAAGTTCGTACCCTTCACGAGCGTCTTCACGTCATCGTTGATCATCAAGCCCAGGGTACGGCACTTGCTGTCGCACGATGGCCGAGGCCGCCCGTGAGATCTACCCCCGTGCGGGCCGGACTGCCCTCAAACGCCGGCTCATGGACACCTGATGTGTCCGGTTGAGGACCGTCAGATGAGACGGCTGGTTCGCTCTCCTGATCGGGACCGACAGTCGGAGCGGCGCTGAGACAGATTAGGTTCGGGCGATGGAGTCCTCCGACTCGTTGCCGCTGCCGGCTGACCCCACGCTTGCAGCCATCGCTGCGGCCTACGACGCGGCGGGCGCGTGTGCTGTGTTCCACGATGCCGAATTTTTCTTCGTGTACGCGACCCGCGAGTTCCTGAAGTGGGATGCTCATCGCTTGGTGCCTGCAGAGCCGCTCGAAATCTGATTCGGGCCGTCGGTGACGGCGTACATGGAGCAGGCCTTCGGTCGCGGATTCTCGCGCCGCCACGAGTTCATGAAGTTCGGACCGTATGTGCTTTTCGACACTCCGGGCGGCCGCGACGTGCTGCGCCGACGGGTTGATCCCAGCCTTGTCGACCTCGTTGATGAGATTGAGCCCGCAGTACCGCCTGCGATCTTCAGCAGCACCCACGTCGATGGCACCGGTACGCCGATACCGACTCGAGGCGTCCAGTCCGAAATCAGCACTCTCGTGACGCGACTGCATGACTCGGCCGGGCTGCATGTCGGATCCGTCACCGACTATCGGCCAGAAGCGGGAATGTCGATGGTCTTCTCAGCGCTCGCACTCGCCGATCTCCGTCACCTCGATCGGATGGAGATGGTGGCTCGCCCTGACCGCCGTCCCGCCGCGATCCTGTTCGCCGATCTCGAAGCATCGACCCCGTTGGCCAAGCGGGTGTCGACGCCGCAGTACTTCGCGTTCGGTCGACGCATGGTCCGCGCTGTCGACCAGTGTCTGATCGACCATGGGGGCATTGTGGGGCGTCACGCGGGTGACGGCGTCACCGGGTTCTTCCTGGCCGAGACGGCCGGCTCGGAGTCTGCCGCGGCACGGTCGTGTATCGAGGCTGCGCGGGCGCTCAGAACGGTGCTGTCCGACGTGGTCGAACGCAGCGACTTGCACGACGAGTCAGTGACCTTTCGATTCGGTCTTCACTGGGGTGGCCGGCTCTACGTCGGCCAGATCGCGACTGCAGGCCGGACAGAGGTCACCGCCCTTGGCGACGAGGTGAACGACGCTGCCCGGATCGAAGCTTGCGCGAGCGGCGGCCGGGCCCTCGCATCGAAGGACCTCATAGAGTGCCTCACCGCCACGGATGCGGCGGCGCTGGGAATCGATCTGAACCAAGCCAAGTACACCGTGCTCGCCGACCTCTCGACCGCCACCGAGAAGGCCCGACGCGACGCCCCGGCGATTGCAGTATGTGAGGTGTAGATCACACTTACCCGCAGCGATCACCCCTCGCTGGGCACTCTGCGGCGTCGACACGGCTCAACCCCACACAAGATCACCATCGCACGTGTCCGGTTGGGGACCGGCTTCTGAGACGTGCATGGGCGACCGCTGTCAACGACGCTCGTACTTTGAACGGTTTCGACGCCATTCCCCATCAGACACGCTCACGCCTGCCAAGCGAAGCGGTGGTGGGATCGCAACACTTCGACGATCAGCCCGCCTCGACGAGCGCGCCGTAGCGCTGTTGTGCCGCTTGTGCTGATGTGCCGAGCAGGCTGCCGATCTTCTGCCACGAGGCTCCCGCAACACGAGCGGCGATGACCGCGTCGGCGACCTGGCGTTCGCTGCGAGCCCGCGCCAGCGCAGCTCGTTCGAGCAGGTACTCCTCGACCGGGCGTTCATCGCCGGCGCCGGGTTCGTAGTCTTCGAATCGTTTGGCGAGTTCGTCGGCTTGGTCGAGGATCTCTTGGATTGAACGGGGCATGGGAGTCACCTCAGGAACTTGTTGCGGGCGGTCATGGCGTGCACGATGAAGTCGATTCCGTCGCCTTCGACGACGCCGATCTCGAGCAGGTGGCCATCAGTTGCTGCCGCGATGAGCATTGTCAGGCCGTCGAGATCGAAGACGCGTGTCGGGTTGCGGTAGGCGTGGAGGATGTCGTCGTCGTGGACCCGTGCTTGCGTGCGCTCTCCAAGATCACCGGATCCACAACCATCAACGTACCTTGATAATGACCCGCTCGGTAACACCAGGGACGGGGCGGTGGCATCTCGCTGAGGTGGGCGGGATGCGAGAAACGGCGGCACCGTCCAAGGGCGCCTGCGGTAGTCCGGACGTCTTTGCGAAGGCCTCACAGGTGGCAGGAAATCTTGACGTTCCGATCCGACCTAAAGTGGTTGATCCGTTCCAAGTGAATCGAGGGGGCACCGTGGGAGACAAGTTCGACAAGCTCGTAGAGCTTGGCAAACTCGCCGAACAACATCAGTACGAGGCACTTCGACAGTCCTACAGTGCCGACGTGCGTGGATGGTCGCCTTCGTACGACTTCGAGGGCATCGAGTCCTGGCTCGTATTGCTGGCGGAACAGAACGACCCATTCTCGGATATCGAGACATTGAACCACCTGGTCGCAGAGACCGATGACGCGGTCGTCAATGAGTGGACCTGGGCAGCCACACACACGGAGACCGGCAAGCCACTCTCGATGAAGGGACTCTCAGTGTTCGAGTTCTCGGGCGGCAAGATCGCGTCGTTCCGGCAGTACTTCGACATGGCCGCCGTCATGGCTCAGTTCGCGTAGCCGCACTGCCGCACGCCTGAGAGCTTCTTCGCAAGATGTCCGTGGTGACCGCGCCTTGGGTGGAGCTGGGCGCGCGAGTCGTAACAGGTTGGGAAGCGTCCGATTGAGGACGGTCAGATGAGACGTGCGGGGGCGACCGCTCGGGGCCTGACGCAAGCACTCTGAACCGTCCGCGCGCCGTTTCCCGATCGGACATGGACCGAGCGCTCGATCATGGTGAATGGTCGGCCAGCAAGCTGAGTCAGCTGATTTTTCGGATCCGCTGGTTTCGGAAGTCGGCGACGTAGACGCTGCCGGCCGTGTCGACGGCCACTCCGAGCGGGTTGTTGAATTGTGTGGTGCCGGTTGGTCCGCCGGTGCCGTCGAGGTACCCGGCGGTGCCGTTGCCGGCGAGGGTGGTGGTGGCACCGGCAGGGGTGATTTTGCGGATCCGATTGTTGGCATAGTCGGCGACGTAGACATTGCCGGTCGTGTCGACGGCCACCCCGTGCGGGTTGTTGAATTGTGTGGTGCCGGTTGGTCCGCCGGTGCCGTCGAGGTACCCGGCGGTGCCGTTGCCGGCGAGGGTGGTGGTGGCACCGGCAGGGGTGATTTTGCGGATCCGCTGGTTGGCGTAGTCGGCGACGTAGACATTGCCGGCACCGTCGACGGCCACCCCGAGCGGGTTGTTGAATTGTGTGGTGCCGGTTGGTCCGCCGGTGCCGTCGACGTACCCGTTGAGGCCGTTGCCGGCCAGGGTGGTGGTGGCACCGGTGGGGGTGATCTTACGGATCCGATTGTTGCCGAGGTCGGCGACGTACACGTTGCCGACCGTGTCGACGGCCACCCCGGTCGGGTTGTCGAGTTGTGTGGTGCCGGTTGGTCCGCCGGTGCCGTCGACGTACCCGGCGGTGCCGTTGCCGGCCAGTGTGGTGGTGGCACCGGTGGGGGTGATCTTGCGGATCCGATCGTTGCCGATTTCGGTGACGTAGACGTTGCCGGCACCGTCGACGGCTACCCCGAACGGGGAGCTGAATTGTGTGGTGCCGGTTGGTCCGCCGGTGCCGTCGACGTACCCGTTGAGGCCGTTGCCGGCCAGCGTGGTGGTGTCGCCGGCAGGGGTGGTCTTGCGGATCCGATTGTTGCCGAGGTCGGCGATGTACACGTTTCCGAACGTGTCGACGGCCACCCCGTTCGGGTTGAAAAACCGTGTGGTGCCAAATACGTCACCGGTGCCGTCAACGAACCCAGCAGTGCCGACGCCGGTCAGTGTGGTGGTGAGCGCACGCAGGCATCGGGTGGTAAGCGCAGCGTTGTGGTCGAAACCGTTGAAGATCGTTCCGGCAATCCCACCGACATTGCACACCGCACCATTCGCAGGGCCAGAACCCGCCGGCCCCTGCGCTCCAGCAGGCCCAACAGGTCCTGTCGCTCCGGTCGCCCCGGCTGATCCAGCAGGTCCGGTCGCTCCGGTGCCCCCGGCTGGTCCACCAGGTCCACCAGGTCCTGTCGCCCCGGCTGGTCCAGCAGGTCCTGTCGCACCAGTTCCTGCGCCACCGGCGACCATGTAGCCAACGACGTCGATCAACACCTCTGTGGTCGGGCCGGCCTGACCGAACGCGTCATAGGTGATGTCGATCTGGCCGGCGTTCGCGCCAGCTGTCGGCAACCCGACTTGCACCGCGTTCGGCACGATGTCACCGGCCTTGAAGTTCAACGACGACGTCGACGGTACACCCACGGCGCTACCGGGACGCACCGACAAAAACCCGGCTGCTGACGGCCCTGCCACGGTCACGTTCAGCAACACACCCGTCGCACCAGCTGGCACTGCTCCGCCCGTCACCTGCAACTTTTGTGACACCGCCGACACGAACGGACCGGGCAGGCCGATGTTGACCGGGTCACGTGTATCCAAGATGCGAACCGGGTCGATCGTGATCACCGACGACGGCGCACTCGACGCCGCGTTGACCGCAACCATCCCACCGCCGCCGAGCGTGACAGCGACCGCAGCGCCAACCGCAGCCCAACGCGACCTCCACAAACCCCGACGCTGACCAGCTACTGAAGCCATGACCCCCCAGTGCATGAAAGACTTCTCTCTGGTTCGGTTGGCCCCGCCGTGAACCGCGCCAACCATTCCGACTCCGCCTCAGTGGTCAGCTCCTCGAGCGTACGGGCCTCGGCAGTGCTCACGTGTGTTCGCTGACCGGGTAGATCTCAGCGGCAACGAGGCCGTGA
>JANPCI010000361.1:0-5591 GCA_031430875.1 Actinomycetes bacterium
GAGTGAGTGATGAGATTCCGGGGCAGGGCCTGCGCCACAATCTCATCGCGAGGTTGAGATTGGGTCAGGTGGTGGCGATGGCGGCGGCGACTTGGGCGGCGACCGAGGCGTTGTTCTCGGCGAGGGCGAGGTTGGCGGGGACACTGCGGCCCTCGGTCGCCTCACCGATTCGGCCGAGCACGAACGGCGTAATCGCCGCGCCGGTCACGCCGGAACGATCGCACTCGTCGAGCGCCTGCTGCAGCACACGATCGAGGTCGGCGGCGTCGAGTTCGGCCTCCACCGGAATCGGGACCGTCAGCAGCAGGCCCGACGACGGGCGGCTGCGGGCGGCGAAGATGCGGGCGACCTCGTCGGCTGAGTCGACCCGATGCGGGACGGGAAGGCCCGACGAGCGGGTGTAGAACGCAGGGAACCAGTCGTGTTGCCATCCGAGCACCGGCGCCCCGGCCGTCTCGAGGAACTCCAGTGTGCGAGGGAGATCGAGGAAGGCCTTGGCGCCGGCCGACACCGTGATCACGGGGTGCGATGCGATCGCATCGAGGTCCGCGGAGATGTCACCGGTGACCTCCGCGCCTCGATGCACGCCGCCAATGCCCCCGGTCGCGAACACCGATACACCCGCGGCCGCGGCGATTGCCACGGACGCCGACACAGTTGTCGCCCCGAACTCCCAGCGCTGGCCGACGGCCACGGCGACATCACGTTCCGCCGCCTTGCGGGCCGGGCCGAGGATGCGCTCGTGCTCCTCGTCCGTCAACCCCAAGCGGACGGTCCCGTCGAGCACTGCGGTCACGGCCGGCACTCCCCCGCCTGCCCTCACGGCCGCGAGGCACCGCTCGAGAGCGTCACGATTGTGGGGCGACGGCAGGCCGAGGTGCGAGAAGATCGTCGATTCGAGCGCAACGACCGCCCGACCTTCGGCCAGTGCAGTGGACACTTCCTCGGAACAGACCGGATCGAGCACCCGTCTAGGCTACGTGTCAACCGATCACCCACGCATGCGATGAGATTCAGGTCCGGCATTCGGGCCAATAACTCATCACCCTTGGGGAGTCAGGGTCCCGACGACGGGTCAGAAGGCGCCGACGAAGGCACCCTCGGGGTTGCCATCGCTGATGACTCCCGGGGATTCCTCGATGGTGATCGCCAAGGCGCTCACCGCACCTTCGACGGTGAACGTCTCGATCTCGGGGCTGCGACCGAAGATCCCGAGTGAAATCACTTGGCCGTCCTCGACGACACCCCAGAGCTGATACGTCTGGCCATCGGGAAGCGTCGGCAGGGTGCTACCAACCACGAACCCGTGACCGTCCTGATCGATGACCGCATCGGCAGAAGCATCGGACGCGTCCGACACCAGCGTCGTTGTCAACGAATCACGATCGGCGATCGCAGCTTCGAGTGCGCTGGACATCGGCTCATTCGGCGCGTCGGCGGAGTCGGCCAAGCCGATCGCCACGAAGCCGATGACCGCAGCTGCAGCCGCCGTGACGACCCACGGCGCAATCGCCGAGATCCGGCGACGACGCGGGTGATCCTCCATCGACATGACCCTGGCCAGTTCGGGGCCGGGGGGCGGTGCCTGCTCGCCGATCTCGTCGGCGATGCGACTCCACAGGTCGTCGGGCGCCTCCATCCCCGTGAATGCGAGCATCGTGGCGACTTCGCGGTGCGCCTGCACCTCGGCGGCCGCCCGAGGGTTCACCTCGAGGTAATCCTCGACTCTGCGTCGCTCGGCCTCGTCGACAGCATCGAGCGCATACGCGCCGAGGAGCTCGTCGAGTTCGTACGCGTCACCGGATGGTCCGGTCATGTCGTCCTGCTGTTCCATGATCAATCCGTCCCAATCCCGACGCCGGCTCGCACGAGTTCGCCCCGGAGCTTTTTGAGGCCAGAGCGAATGCGACTCTTCACTGTTCCCTCGGGCTCGCCGAGACGATCGGCGGCCTCCTTGTAAGTCAGGCCTCCGAAGTACGCGAGCTCGATCGCTTCACGCTCACCCTGCTGCAGGGTCTCCATGGCGTCACGAACATGTCCGGCGAGGGCGATGTCCCACACCTCGTGGGCGATGTCGTAGCCGCCGTCGGCCTGCTGACGGGCTTCTTTTTCCTCACGGTTGCGACGCGACGCGTCCGACCGGATGAGGTCGACGGCCCGGCCGTGCGTGTTCGCCAGCAGGAAGCTGCGCAGCGTGCCACGCTCCGGATCGAACCGGGTCGGCTCATTCCACAGACGCACAAACACTTCCTGCACGATCTCCTCGGCGCGGGAATGATCGTTGAGTAGGCGCTTTGCCAGCCCGAAGGTGGCCCCGGCGTGACGGCGGTAGGCCTCGGCGAGCGCGGCCTGCTGATACCGGCCGATCGACACCACGAGCGCGGCGTCGGAAGCATCGGTGTACTCGCGTCTCACATCGTCATTACGTTGCAGGGCGTCCTCCCGGATGATGATTCGAGCAGATTAGTCAGCGACCGGCGGGAACGAACCTCGTGACGCTCTCGACGTGATGGGTGTTCGGGAACAGGTCGAGTACCTCGACACGCTCAGCCACGTAGCCGGCCGCGGCCATGAGCGTCACGTCGCGGGCAAGCGACACGGGATCACAGCTGACCAGGACGAATACCGGTGACTTGGCGGCCGTGAGCGCAGCGACTCCCGGTTTCCCGAGACCTGGGCGAGCCGGGTCGGCGACGATGACGTCGACGGGCGGGATCGGCCCCGACCCGGTCGGTGGTGTCCAGCCTGTCACCTCGGCCCGTAGCACCCGTGCTTCACGTCCGGTGAGGTTGTGCTCGGCATCGAGGCACGCCGACTTCCCCGACTCGATCACGGTGACCTGCTTCGCTCCTGCCATCGCCGTCGCCGCGAACAACCCGACACCGCCGTAGGCGTCGACAGCGTGGGATGCCGTCGACAGCTCTGGCGCGGCGGCAGTCACCGCAGCAACGAGGAGTTCGGCGGCCTGCGCGCCGGATTGGAAGAACGATCCGGCCGATACCCGCAGGTCGTGTCCGGCGATGCGCTCGGTGAGCCAGGCCCGTTCGCCGATGTGGACCTCGGACGGCACGCCGCGGATCGCCTTACGAAAGCGCTTGTCCCAGATCGCCGTGACGGCGCCGGTCGCAACCGACGTGCGCAACGTGAGCTCGGCGCCCTGGTCGGCCTGAATGACCGCAAGCAGGCGGGAGAGCTTCGACTCGGCGATCGGACAACTGGTGATCGGCACGACCTCGGTGGTGCCCTGCTCGCGGAACCCGAGCGCCCCGTCGGCCCCGCCGACAACCCGGATCGTCGTGCGGTATCCGAACGGCGTGACCGCCGACCCCTGAACGACGATCGTGTCGACCAGCTCGGCGTCGAGCCGCCCGATCCGGCGCAGCGACTCGCGCACGATCTCGACCTTCGCGTCGAACTGCGCCGTCGGTTGGAGGTGCATCCAGTCGCAACCACCGCAGCCGGCTCGTCGATGCCCACACGATGGAGAGTCACGCAGCGGCGACTTCTCGACGATCCGAACGATGCGACCCCTGGCGAAATCCTTCTTCAGTGTCTCGACCTCGACCTCGACGACCTCGCCGGGCAGCGCCCCATCGATGAACACCACACGGCCCTCGTCGTCGCGGGCCATGGCGTCGCCACCCGCGACGAGACGATCGGGGGTCAACAGCATCCCGTCAGCGTACGCCGCGCTGCACGCCGGCGGCGGGCGAACGCGCGAGACTCAACCTCGTGAGCACAGACGACACCTGGTACTGGGATCTGGAACGCAAGGTCGCCGTTCCCGCGGCCGAGCGCGGCCCGGCGGATCGCCTCCTCGGCCCGTACGCCTCGCGTGCCGAAGCCGAGAACTGGAAAGCCAAGTCCGAGCAACGCAACGAAGGCTGGGACGACGCCGATGACGCCTGGCGCGAGGGCACACCGCCCGAGCCCCGCAGCTGATGCATCCCGACGAGTAGGTTGCTGCACGATGAGCCGACCGATCCAGATCGCCCCGTCCGTGCTGCCGGCCGACTTCTCCCGTTTGGGTGAGGAGGTCGCTGCCCTCGAGGCGGCCGGAGTCGACCTCATCCAGTGGGACGTAATGGACGGCCAGTTCGTGCCGAACCTCACCTTTGGACCCGACGTGATCGCGTCGGCGAGGCCGCACACAACGGTGCCCTTCGAGGCGCACCTCATGGTGTACACGCCCGACGTGATGGCCAAGCAGTACATCGATGCCGGCTGCTCCCGGCTGATCGTGCACGCCGAGGCTTGTACGCACCTGCACCGGACGCTGGCGAACATCAACGACCTTGGCGCCAACGCCGCTGTGGCCCTCAACCCGGCGACGCCGGCCTCGGCGATCGCCCATGTGCTCGACCTCGTCGACCTCGTCCTCGTGATGACCGTGAACCCCGGCTTCGGCGGCCAGGCGTACATCGCCACGATGGAGCCGAAGATCGCCGAGATCCGAGCGATGATCGACGCCGCCGGCCTCGCCGACACCGTGGACCTGGAGGTCGACGGTGGCATCGGTCCGTCCACGATCGCCGGAGCCGCCGCAGCCGGCGCCAACGTCCTCATTGCCGGCAGCGCGCTCTACAAGGACCCCGAAGGCCTCACGCACGCCGTGGCCGACCTCCGCGCCCGAGCCGAAGCCGCCCGCCCCTCCTGACCCGGTCTTTCCGGACCCGACCCCAACAGACCGCGCCGGTCTTTTGGGGTCTGACCCCGAAAGACCGAGTTCACGCAGGGCGATACATGCCCCACATGTGTGGGCCGGTAGGGACGTCCCATTCCGAGCGCACCTCGAATCCACGGCCGCGGTAGTAGGCGACGTTCTCGATCGTCTCGGTCTCGAGGTAGCAGGGCAGACCCTCGGCGTCGGCGCGTTCGAACGTCGGCTTCATCAGCCGTTCCCCCAAACCCTGGCGTTGCCAATCAGGGTGCGTCGCCAACATCTGCAGGTACCAGTGGGGCTCATCGGGCGTGTGCTCGGCCGTCACCGCGCCGATGATCTCGAAGCGCTCCAGAAGCTCTGGCGTCGGCGGTTCGGCAAGCGGGTCCAGACCGCGGTCGATCTCGGGCCGGCCGGGCGGAATCCACACGGCCACGCCGACGGCATCGTCCGTGCACCACACCTCACCGAGCGCCACCCAACCAGGCATGGCCGACCGCAGCACGGCACCGTCGGGAGCCAGGAACACCTCGTCGTCCGGGAACAGCCACCGCATCACCGGATCGTCGACGAAGGCCCGCACGGCGGTGACGCGCAGGGAACGAAGGTCGTCGGAAGTCGCTCGGCGGATGATCATCCCGAGATCATAGACAACTGTGCCACACCCCTTCTCTACGATCATCCCCGTGACGATCTCGGCGGCCCTGGTCGCGCCATCCGCAGCGCTCCAGGCGTTGGCGACCCTCATCGCCGAGGCGAAGGGCGCCGACGCGCTCGCCCCGGTGACCGTGGCGGTGCCCACCAACACCTGCGGTGTGATGACGCGGCGTGCCCTCGGTAGCGCGGGTGGGATCGTCGGCGTCGACATGGTCACCCTCAACCGCCTGGCCGAGCTGATCGCGGGCCCCGAACTCGCGGCCGCGGGACGTTC